>CAZLRW010000031.1:0-35261 GCA_964561925.1 uncultured Flavobacteriaceae bacterium | reverse complement strand
GCAAACTACCTCCGCAACGCAGGATACGCGTAATCGAAGTGGGAAAACGCTCTAGATCCCGCATGACTCGTAGAATTTTTTGAGATTAGCACCATAGAATGGGATCGCGAGCACAATGTCTTGCATGTCGTTTTCGACGAACAAGACGAAATGTCTGCTCTTCTTCAAGCTTGCAAGAAATGGCTGGTCGTCGATCGCTTTCGTTTGAAGAACAACTTGATCGCTGAAGGCGCCGCCCGTCGCATGGATCGATATGTCGTGTTCCCTTGTACTGAACCGCAAGCGGTAGGCCGCATCTACCTGAAGTCTGTGCCCGTTCTGGTCGAGCAAAGAGTCGGCGAAGGTGAATGAAACTGAGCCGCTTGTTTTGCAGTCCATCCAAATCGATGTTGAACGATCTTGGTCTTTGGCGTTGATCGCCGCGTATTGCGCTTGTAGTCCGGTGAGTTGATACACCAATTTCCAGGCACTTGATGGCGTGCAGTCCCCATGCGGACACGCGCTTGATGTCATGCTGGTTGCGGCGAGCAGGGCAACCCCGAATGCTATCTTGAGCCGCATGACCAACCTCTGAAGCAGACGCTTCAGGTTATCGCAAGAGCGACGCGGCTTACAGACTGCTCTATGGTTTCCAAAGCGGTATCAATGGCCAAACGGTCGCCGTCCCAGGGCTTGTAGTCGCGCGCCTCAACTTCTGCCCATTTCGGCATCTTGTGGCCCGTGATGTCGGCGGTGCGGGACTCCACGCGGCGGCGGTGCTCGGTTTTGTCGGAGCAGACGATCTCGACGTCGAGGTAAGGGACGCCGGCGCGGTTGGCGACGGCGTGCCAGGCGTCGCGCGTGAGTGCGATCGGGTTGACCGAGTCGGCGATGATCGTGCGGCCGAGGCGGAGGTTGTCTTCGGCGAGGGCGCAGGCCACGCGGTAGCCGTGGTCGATTACGGTCACGCCTGCGTTGCGCAACGCTTGTTCGATCGTGTCGATGCGTAAGTGAACGGCGGCGAGGCTTTTCGCGAGTTCGCGCGCGATCGTCGTTTTGCCGGTGCCGGGCAGGCCGCTCAGGATGATGAGCATGCCCGGCACGTGTGCGCGGCTTATTCGGCGGCTTGAGCGAGTTTCGGGGCGGCCGCCTTCACGTCGGCGCCGACGTGGGCTTCGAACTTCTTGAAGTTGTCGCGGAACATGCTGACGAGCTTGATCGCTTGGCGGTCGTAGCCGTCTTTGTCGGCCCAGGTTTCGCGCGGGTTCAGGATTTTCGCGTCGACGCCGGGCACGGACACTGGGACCTCGAAGCCGAAATGCGGATCGGTGCGCATTTGCACCGTCTTCAACGTTCCTTCAAGCGCGGCCGAGAGCAGCGCGCGGGTGGCCTTGATCGGCATGCGCGAGCCGGTGCCGAATGCACCGCCGGTCCAGCCGGTGTTGACGAGCCAGCAGTCGACCTTGTGGCGCGCGATCAGGTCGCGCAGCAAGTTGCCGTATTCGGTCGGGTGGCGCGGCATGAACGGCGCGCCGAAGCAGGTCGAGAAGGTCGGTTGCGGTTCCTTGCCGAGACCCTTCTCGGTGCCTGCGACCTTTGCCGTGAAGCCCGAGAGGAAGTGATACATCGCCTGGCTTGGCGTCAGTTTCGCGATCGGCGGCAATATGCCGAAGGCGTCGGCCGTGAGCATTACGATGTTCGACGGTTGGCCGGCCGTGCCCGTCGTGCTCGCGTTCGGGATATAGGATATCGGGTAGGCGCCGCGGGAATTCTCGGCCAGCGTCGCGTCGTTCAGATCGAGTTCGCGCGTCGCCTCGTCGATGACGACGTTCTCGAGCACCGTGCCGAAGCGCTTCGTGGTCGCGTAGATTTCGGGTTCGGCTTCGGGCGAGAGGCGGATCATCTTCGCATAGCAGCCGCCTTCGAAGTTGAAGACGCCGGTGTCGGACCAGCCGTGCTCGTCGTCGCCGATCAGTGTGCGGTTCGGATCGGCCGAGAGTGTCGTCTTGCCGGTGCCCGAAAGGCCGAAGAAGATCGCGCTTTCCTTCGCTTTGCCAACATTGACCGAGCAGTGCATCGGCATGACGCCCTTCGGCGGCAGAAGGTAGTTCAGGATCGTGAACACCGATTTCTTCATTTCGCCGGCGTAGGACGTGCCGCCGATGAGGACGAGCTTCTTCTCGAACGAGACCGCGATGACGGTGCCGGACGCCGATCCGTGCAGCGCGGGGTCGGCCTGGAAGCCCGGGAAGTCGATGATCGTGAATTCGGGATTGAACGCTTGGCGTTCCCCCAGCGTCGGTTCGATCAGCAAATGCTGGATGAACAACGAGTGCCACGCGAATTCGGTCACGACGCGCACGGGCAGACGATGCGTGGTGTCAGCGCCGCCGAAGAGATCTTGAACGAACAGCTCGCGCCCTTGCGCGTATGAGCGGAACGAGTTCAGCAGCGCGTCGAAATGCGCCGGCGTCATCGACTTGTTGTTGTCCCACCAGATGTGGCGATCGACGGATGCTTCGCGCACGACGAATTTGTCGCCGGCGGAGCGGCCGGTGTGGATGCCGGTCTTGACGACGAGCGGGCCGTCTTTCGCGAGCAGGCCTTCGCGGCGTTCGACAGCCTCCTGTACCAGCGAGGCCATCGGCAGATTCCAATGGACGCGGCCCAGATTTTTCAGGCCGATACGATCAAGTCCGTGCGCGCTCACCTGCTGCCCCATCGTCTGCATTTCGTCAAAATCTCCAACGCGCCCAAGCCTTTCGGACGGGCGGTTTTCTTCCCGGGTTTTCCTCTTGCCGCACCATATGGGCTGACGCCTCAGGGTGGCAATGGCCCCCACGGCACTCGCCCTGGCGGGGCCTTGTGAAACGTGGAATATCTGACGTCAACCTCAATTGGCATTCTCACATGTTGTCGCAATGCAGCGTAGGCCGGGCTTAACCGACCGCCGCTTGGGCCGGCTGTCGCATCTCTGGGCCGAGGATGGGTGGCCGACCCTACGGCTAGCCGCGCCGGTGATGGTGGCGCGCGCGGGCATCGTCTTCATGTTCTTCGTGGACTCGTTGATGACGGGGCGCGGCGGGGCGCACGAACTTGCGTTCCTGGGACAAGGGCTCGCGGCGCAGTCGGTGATGATGCTGATCTCGATCGGGCTGTTGCAGGGCTCGATGGTGCTGATCGCGCAGGCCTTCGGCGCGGGTGAGCGTGATGCGTGCGGGCAGGTGTGGAAGGCGGCGCTCGCGGCTGGCGCCGCGCTCGGGGTGTTATTTGCCGCGCTCTGTCTGCTGGTCGAACCCGCGCTGCGCTGGAGCGGGCTCGACCCGGCGCTCGCGGAAGGGTCGGGCCGCGTCTCGCTGCAGTTCGCGTGGGGCATGCCGCCGATGCTGCTCTACATCGCCTGCGGCTATTTTCTGGAGAGCATCAAGCGGCCGATGGTCGGCATGGCGATCATGCTTGGCGCGAACGTGCTCAATGTGTTGGCCGACGGTGTCGTGGTGCTCGGGTGGTTCGGATGGGTCGAGCCGATGGGCGCGGCCGGTGCCGTAATGACGACGTCGGCGCTGCGCTGGGCGTGTTTGGGCGCCGCTATCGCCTACATCGCGACGATGCCGGAGGCGGAGGAATACGGCGTGTACAAGCCGCTTGCCGGGTTGCGCGCGCGGATGTGGCGCATCGCGGCTATCGGCGCGCCGATCTCGGCGGCGCTCGGCCTTGAGACGGCGGCGCTGAGTTCACTCGCATTCATGGCCGGACATTTGGGGCCAGAGGCTGCGGCGGCGCATCAGCTGACGTTCAACTTCAACGGGCTGATGATCATGGTCGCGGTCGGCATGTCGGCGGCGACGGCGGTGCGCGTCGGGCATGCGGTCGGATCGGGAAATCACGAGGGTGTGGCGCGGGCGGGGCTCACCGGGATCACGCTCGCGCTGCTCATCATGCTCGTGTTCGGCCTTGGCGTCGGGCTGTTTCCGTCGGCGATCGCTGCTGCCTATGTCGGCGACGCGGCGGTGCAGGCGATCGCGCGCCAAACGTTGACGGCCGTTGCCGTGATGGTCGTCATCGACGGGGTGATGACCGTCACGCTGGGGGCGCTTCGCGGGGTGGGCGATGTGCGCTGGCCCGCCTTCATGCATGGGATCGCGTTCTGGGTCGTGGGCGTGCCGCTCGCCTACGCGCTCGCATTTCCGGCCGGAATCGGGCCTGTAGGGTTAATCCTGGGGATAAGCGCGGCGATGTTCGCCTCGCTTGTCTTGTTAGGGTTTCGCTTCCGCATCGTTTCGGCCCGCGCGGTCGCACGCGCATAGCGGCGGGGCTTGGCGAGGCCTATATTCACCCGCTGCAGATTCACCCGGTGCCCCGCGAGTCCCCCATGACAACGATCGCCCTCGTCGACGACGACCGCAACATCATTTCCTCGCTTTCGATGGCGCTCGAGGCGGAGGGATATCACGTACGTACGTACACGGACGGAGCTTCGGCCTTGACCGCGCTGCAGGCGACGCCGCCGGCGCTCGCCATTCTCGACATCAAGATGCCGCGGATGGACGGGCACGAGGTGTTGCGGCGGCTGCGCCAGGCGAGCGACTTGCCCGTGATTTTCCTGACCTCCAAGGACGATGAAGTCGATGAGGCGTTGGGCTTGAGCCTGGGGGCGGACGACTACATCAAAAAGCCGTTTTCTCAGCGTCTGCTGCTCCAACGGGTGCGGGCGGTGCTCCGCCGCGCGGAAGCACGGGCGACGCCCGCGGCGGGAACGCCCGCCAAAGAGGTGATGGAGCGCGGCAAGCTCGTGCTCGATTCACAGCGCCATTCGTGCACTTGGGACGGGAAGGACGTGCAGCTGACGGTGACCGAGTTCTTGATCCTGCAAGCCTTGGCCCAGCGGCCCGGGTTCGTGAAGAGCCGCGACAATCTGATGGACGCGGCCTATGACGACCAGGTCTATGTCGACGACCGGACGATCGACAGCCACATCAAGCGGCTGCGCAAAAAGTTCAAAGACGTCGACGACAAGTTCGATTCGATTCAGACGCTGTACGGCGTCGGCTACAAGTACGTCGAAGCTTGAGTGCAACCGAAAGCGCCAACGACACCACGCCGGATGAGAGCGGGTCCGACCGCCGGCCGGGGCGGCTGACGCGGTTCTGGCGCGGCCTTTGGCCGGGCCGGCCACGCGGCCTGTCGGCACGCCCGCGCCGCAGACTGTCGGCGCTTGCTTGGCAGATCATCCTCATCAATCTGATCGCGGCCGGTTTTTTGATCGGCGGCGTCGTGTGGGTGCAAAAGGCGCGCGACAGCCTGGTCGAAGAACGCATCGCGTCGCTGATGGGGCAGGCCGAAATCATCGCCGCCGCGCTCGCGCGTTACTCGCCGCGCGGGGAGGGCGAGGACGCGGACGCCGCAACCGACATCGACGAACTGAAGGCGACGGAGGTGCTGAATCTTCTCGTCGGGCCGACGGGCATGCGCGCACGCATCTTCGGGCGCGACGGCGCGACGGTGCAGGACACGCGCTTCGTCCTCGCGCGCAATCAGGTGCAGCGCAAGTCGCTGCCGCCGCCGGGGCAAGTCGATTGGGTGGATGAAACGGAGCGCTGGTTCAATCGGCGCGTTTATTCGATCATGCCGGGCGACGAGCCGCCGCCGTTCGTCGACGACGAGCCCAGGCCGAACGGGCGCGTGTTCGCCGAGGTCAAGCAGGTGCTGGACACGGGCGAGCCGGGGTCGGGACGGCGCATCAACGCCGAAGGGCGGCTCATCGTCTCGGTCGCGGTGCCGATCAAGCGCTTGAAGTTCGTGATGGGCGCCCTGATGCTTTCGACGGAAGCGGGCGACATCGACGATGTGTTGCGCCAGGAGTGGACGCAGCTTCTCTTGGGCGGGCTGCTCGCGCTCGCCGTCTTGGGTGTCGCGTCCGCGATCCTGCTTTCGCGCATCACCGAACCGCTGCGGCAGCTTGCGATCGGGGCGGATGCGGTCAGGCGCGGCGGGCGGCAGGTCGACGCGATACCGAACATGGCCCGCCGCAACGACGAGATCGGCGATCTGTCTATTTCGCTGCGCGCGATGACCGCCGCCCTCTATGCGCGGATGGACGCGATCGAGCAGTTTGCTGCCGACGTGTCGCACGAGATCAAGAATCCGCTGACATCGGTGCGGAGCGCGGTCGACACGCTGCAACGCACGACGGACGAGGAGAAGCGCAAGAAGCTGATGAGCGTCATCCGCGACGACGTATCGCGGCTGAACCGGCTGATCAGCGACATCTCGGATGCGTCGCGGCTCGATGCGGAACTTTCGCGCGAGAAGGTGCACGACGTCGATCTCGTCGGGCTGATCACGGCGATGGCGCAAATGTTCGAGGACCCGGACGCGCCTTCGGCGCCGCGCATCGCGCTCGATCTGCCCGCGGAAGGAACACTCGTCGTGCGCGGTCTCGACGGGCCGCTCGCGCAGGTTTTCCGCAACGTGATCGAGAACGCGAAGTCGTTCAATCCGCCGGGCGGCGACATTCGCATCGCGGCGAGGGCGAAGGACGGGCGTGCGATCGTCACGATCGACGATCAAGGGCCGGGGATCCCTGAGGAGAATCTCGAGACGATCTTCAGACGGTTTTACACGTCGCGGCCGGTCTCGCACGGGTTCGGCAAGAACTCCGGCCTGGGGCTTTCGATTTCGCGACAGATCGTCGAGGAGCATCGCGGGCACATTCGGGCGGCGAACCTGCGCCGCGCGGACGGAACCGTTTCCGGCGCGCGGTTCACGATCGAACTCCCGCTCTACAGGGGCTGAGGCCGGCGCATGCTCGTGCACGCAACGACGGTCGACATTGCGGGGCTCGGCGTTTTGATCCTGGGCGAGTCCGGTTCCGGCAAGAGCGATCTGGCGCTCAGGCTGATCGGCGGCGGGGCGTTGCTTGTTTCCGACGATCAGACGGACGTCGTGGCCGACGGTCTGCGGCTCAAGGCATTCGCGCCGCGGACGATCGCGGGGTTGATCGAGATCCGCGGATCGGGGATCGGGGCGGCACCACTCAAGCGGGCGACGCACTTGGCGCTTGCGGTCGAACTCATCGGCGGCGTGCCGGAGCGAATGCCGGAGCCAACGGCGTGGTCTTTGCCCGGACACGAGAATCCGCGGATTCCGATGCTCGCGCTCAACGGTTTTGAGGCGTCGGCGCCGGAAAAGGTGCGCTATGCGCTTGGCGCTGTGCCTCCGGCGTAACGGTCAATCCCCTTTCCTGTCGTTGTCACGCGTTGAGGCGGGGCGCGAACAGGACTATGTAATGCGCCGCTTCAGTCGCGCCCCGTCTCGCGGGCGGGAGTCTTTTTGAAACCCATGATTGGCGTCGTTCTGGTTACGCATGGCCGCCTTGCCGACGAGTTGAAGGCGGCGACCGAGCATGTCGTCGGTCCGCAGACGTTGTTTCGCACGGTCTGCATCGGTCCGCAGGACGACATGGAGCGGCGGCGGGAAGACATCTTGGACGCGATCAAGGCGGTCGACGTCGGCGACGGCGTCATTCTGCTCACCGACATGTTCGGGGGCACGCCGTCGAACCTCGCGATCTCGGCCATGGGAACGGCCGGCAAGGTCGAGGTGATTGCCGGCGTCAACCTGCCGATGCTGATCAAGCTCGCCTCGGTCAGGCCGACGGCGAAACTCGGCGATGCGGTCGACAAGGCGCAGGAAGCGGGCCGCAAATACATCCGCGTCGCTTCCAAGGAACTCGCTGGTGGCTGACGAAGGCGCGGCCTCCGCGCGCGTCGTCAAAATCGTCAACACCAAGGGGCTGCACGCACGCGCTTCGGCCAAGTTCGTGCAATGCGCCGCCAAGTTCGACGCGCGCATCGCCGTCACGAAGGACGGACAAACCGTTTCCGGCACGTCGATCATGGGGCTTATGATGCTGGGTGCGGGAATCGGTTGCGAGATTTCGATCGCCGCCGACGGCCGGCAGGCTCGGGCGGCGCTCGACGCGCTCGAGGCGTTGATCGCCGGCAAGTTCGGCGAGGAGTCGTGATGGTCTGGATTCGCGTCTGCGCGGTCGTCGCATGCTTCCTGTTCGCTGGCTCGTTCGCGCGGGCGCAGGACGCCGCCGTCCCGGAAACCGCGAACCCGCCGCTTTGGATCGTCGAGCGCGGCGGCAAGACGCTCTATCTCTTCGGTTCGATCCATCTGCTGCCGCCGCAAACGAAGTGGCGGCGCGAGGAGATCGACAACGCGCGCAACGCGGCGCAGGTGTTCGTGTTCGAGGCGCCGCTCGACCAAGGCGGCAGCGAGATGGTCGCGTTCGTCGAGCGCGAGGGGAAACTCAAGGACGGACGGACATTGCACGACGTGCTGCCGGCTGCGCTGCACGAGGATTTGGAGAAGGCGGCATGGACGGTGCAGTACCCGCCGAAGCTGCTCGCGCCGCTTAGGCCATGGCTCGCGGCGGTCTATCTCGAGCTCTATGCCTACCTGAAAGCGGGTTTCTCGTCTTTCGACGGCGTCGATCACGTGATCGAGCAAGAGGCGAAATCGCGCGGAGCCGCGTTCGCGTATTTCGAGACGATCGACGACCAGCTGTCCTATTTTGCGCGGCTCGACCAGGCGACGGAGACGGCTTATTTGAAATCGACGGTCGAAGGCGTTCTGGAGCAGCCGAACCTGCCGCTCGACCTTCTGAATGCGTGGGCTTCGGGCGACACGGCGAAGCTCGCCAAGCTCATCGACGAGGGGTTCAAGGAAGTGCCGCAGTTGCGGTCGCAACTGATCGTCGCGCGCAATCGCAAGTGGTTGCCCCAGCTGCGGCGCATGCTTGCATCCGACAAGACGCATTTCGTCACGGTCGGTGTCGGGCATTTGGTGGGCAAAGACAGTCTCGTCGCGCTGCTTCGTGCGAAAGGTTACAAAGTCACCGGGCCCTGAGGGCCGCTTGTATTCGGGTCTGGCGGGCCTTATCTTTGCGGCGTGACGGCTGCACCTTGGTGAAGTGCGGGCCAAGATTGACGGCGGCGTTCAAGCCTTCGTGCAAGACGGTTCCCTCCATTCAGAGCATTGCCTTCTCACGGCGCACGAGCATGTCGTTCGCGCGCAACCGCCTGCATACATAAGGACTTGAATCGCATGTCGCAGAAGACCGGAACGGTCAAATTCTTCAACGCCACAAAGGGCTTTGGATTCATCTCGCCGGAAGGCGGCGGCAAGGATGTGTTCGTGCACATCTCCGCTGTCGAACGTGCGGGTTGGCGTACGCTCAATGAAGGTCAGCGCGTCAGCTTCGACACCGAAGCCGACGCCCGCGGGCCGAAGGCGATCAATCTGAAGGCGGCCTAACCTACCGCTTTTCTGGTGAAGAGTTTGGGGGCGGTCCTGATGGGGCCGCCCCTTTTCTTTGTCCTATGCGCCGCGTTCGAGCGAGCGGACGATGTGTTGTTTTAGGCGATCGGCGGGTCGCGGAAGATTGGGGCGCGTCAGCAGCGCGATCTCTGTGTCCTGCAGCGTCGGCAGCGGATTGCCGTCGATGACGCGCAGATCGGGCGGCACCATGTCTTTCGGCAGCACCGTGACGCCTAGCCCTGCGCGCACCGCCGCAAGCGATCCCGCGAGCGAGCCGCATGTGTAGGCGATGCGCCACGGCTTCTTCGCACGGGTCAATGCCGTCACCGCGCGCTTGCGGTAGACGCACGGCTCCGGCGACACGACCAACGGCAAGGGCTGGCGTGCTTCAGGAAGTTCGCGCCGCCCCAAGATCCACACCAACGGTTCGCGCCACACGCGCATGCCGCGCGCGTCGACGGACGGCTCGCGCTTGACCAGCACGAGGTCGAACGCGCCTTTGCGGAAGCGGTCCATCAAGTTCAGCGTCAAGTCGCAGGTCACTTCGAGCACAATGCTCGGATAGGCCTCGGAGAAGCGGGCGAGCACTTCGGGCAAGTGGCTCGTCGCGAAGTCCTCCGGCGTGCCCAACGAGACGGTGCCCACCATGTGCGGTTCGCCGACGCGGATCAGCATCTCGTCGTTCAGTTCGATCAAGCGGTGGGCGTATTCGAGCACCGTCTCGCCCACAGGCGTCAGCCGGACGGAGCGCGGCGTGCGGTCGAGAAGGCGGCTGCCGATCGCCTGCTCAAGCCGCTTGATCTGAAGCGATACCGTCGACTGGTTGCGCAGAAGCCTTTCGCCGGCGCGCGAGAAGCTTCGCGCGTCGGCGACGGCGGCAAAGGCGCGGAGCAGATCGAGATCGGGCGGACGGCGCATGGCTTGAAAGCCCCATCATTGCGAAAAGCAATGATAGATACCTGAACTATCAATTTCAAATTGGCGCGACCCGCTCCCATCTCTTGCACGGCAACGAGGAGAGGAGCGCCATGAATACCCATGTGAAGTCCCAGGCCTTTGCCGGTTCTCAGACCGGCACCGGCACCCCGATCACGGTCGCGTACGGCGATGGGATCGGACCTGAGATCATGAACGCGAGCCTGAAGGTGCTTTTGGCGGCCGGCGCGAATCTCAAGATCGAGGCGATCGAAATCGGCGAATGCGTCTACGCCGCCGGCAACTCGGCCGGGATCGCGCCCGATTCCTGGGACTCGCTGCGGCGCACGAAGGTCTTCTACAAGGCGCCCATCACGACGCCTCAGGGCGGCGGCTTCAAGTCGTTGAACGTGACGGTGCGCAAGACGCTCGGTCTCTACGCGAATGTGCGGCCGTGCTCAGCTTATGCGCCGTTCTTGGCGACGCGCCATCCGACCATGGACGTCGTGATCGTGCGCGAGAACGAAGAGGACCTCTACGCCGGCATCGAGCATCGCCAGACCGACGACGTCTATCAATGCCTGAAGATCGTCTCGCGCACGGGTTGCGAGCGCATCGTGCGCTATGCATTCGAGTACGCGCGGGCGAACGGGCGCAAGAAGGTCACCTGCTTCACCAAAGACAACATCATGAAGCTGACCGACGGGCTGTTCCACAAGGTGTTCGACGAGATCGGCGCCGAGTATCCGGAACTCGAGAAGGAGCATTGGATCGTCGACATCGGTGCGGCGAAACTTGCCGACAGCCCCGAGAAGTTCGACGTGATCGTGATGCCGAACCTCTACGGCGACATTCTCTCGGACGTCGCGGCGGAGATCGCGGGTTCGGTCGGTATGGCGCCCTCGGCCAATATCGGTACGCATGTGGCGATGTTCGAGGCGATCCACGGCTCGGCGCCGCGGCATGCGGGACGCGACTCGGCAAACCCGTCGGGTCTGCTGCTTGCGGGCGTGATGATGCTGGTGCATCTCGGACAGACGCGGGCCGCACAAGCCGTACACAACGCGTGGCTGCGCACGATCGAAGACGGCATCCACACCGCCGATATCTTCGAAGAGGGCAAGTCGAAGCAGCGCGTGGGAACGGCAGCGTTCGCGGACGCCATCATCGAACGGCTGGGTTCGCTGCCGAGAACGCTGAAGCCCGCGCAGTACGCAGCAGGCGAAGGCGTCATCGCGACGCGGCCCGCCAAGCCGGTCAAGAAGGCGGTCAAAGAACTCGTCGGCATCGACGTGTTCGTTCATTGGGACGGGCAGGACGCCGATCAACTGGCCGAGACGATGAAGAAGGCCGCCAACGGGACCTACGATCTTGCGATGATCACCAATCGCGGCGTGAAGGTTTGGCCGAACGGGTTGCCCGAAACGTTCAAGACGGATCACTGGCGCTGCCGGTATCTGGCGAAGAACGGCAAACATCTCAACAAGGCCATGATCGCCGAGTTGATGTCGCGGCTCGCGCAGCAGGGCAGCGACTTCATCAAGACCGAGAACCTCTACACGTTCGACGGCGAGGCCGGTTACTCGCTCGGGCAAGGCCAGTAGCGCGATGCGAAGCGCGGCGGTTGCGGACATGCGTGAGGCATCGGGTGCGCACCCCTATGCCGGCCGGACCGCCGCGCTCGCGACCATGCACGGCAAGGAGCGGGTCATCGCGCCCGCCTTTGCCGGCGCGGTCGGGCTCGACCTCTTCGTGCCGCCGCAACTCGACACGGACGCGTTTGGGACCTTTTCGGGGGAGGTGGCCCGGCGCGGCGCAATGCTCGATGTCGCTGTGCGCAAGGCGCGGGCGGGGATGACGCGATCCGGCCTTCCCATCGGAATTGCGAGCGAGGGGTCGTTCTCGCCCCATCCGTTGATCGGGGTTCTGCCCGCAGGGATCGAGCTCATGGTTCTGGTGGACGACGAGCGCGGGTTGGTCGTGAGCGAGAGCTTGGTTTCGTTCGCGACCAATTTCGATCGCCTGAAGGTGACGCCGCGAGACGCCCTCGGCGCGTTCCTGGCGCGCGCGAAGTTTCCGTCGCATGCCGTCGTGGTGCGGCCGAGCGTGCCCAAAACGGCGGGCGGGCGTCCCGACAAGGACATCTTCGATCTAACCGTGCTTCGGCGTGCGATCGAGCATGCGTCGCATCGATCGGTGGACGGCGCCGCGATCGTCGAGACGGACATGCGCGCGCATGTCAATCCGACCCGGATGGAGGCGATCGCCACGCTCGCCCGGCGGCTGGCCGAGCGCGTCGCGCGGCTCTGCGGTCATTGCGGTTCGCCCGGCTACGACGTCGTCGAGCGCAAACCCGGGCTTGCCTGCCTTGCGTGCGGGACGCCCACGTTATTGATCGCGTCCGAGGTCTTGGGCTGCAACGCTTGCGGCTCTTCAGAAGAGAAGCCCCCGGCGCATGGGTTGGCAGGCGCAAGCACCCTTCATTGTCCTTCCTGCAATCCGTGATCGTCGCCCGCGCGCGACCGCTTGCGGTTGACAGGCGGGTGGGCGCGGGTGCTGACTTCCCGCACGGAGGTCGCAATGAGCGTTCGGCAGGCGGCGCTGGCCGTCTTGGCATGTATGTCGATTGCAGGCTGCGCAGAGTTCGGCGAGCTGATTTCCTTCGGCGACGACGAAGAGCGTGCGGCGGCGCTGGCGCAGGCCGAGTCGGGGCGGCTTTGGGAAATGACGCTGATGGCCGGGCGCTACGGCGTGATGCTCGGCCAGGCGCGCGAGATCCTCAACCTACCCGAACCGAAACAGCTTGCCGGTGAAGGATTCCCTAGCGATGCACCGGGCGACGCGAAACAGCGCGAGGCGCTGGCCGCTTATCAAGCGAGCGTGGCGGCCGAGTTCCTGGCCGATGTCGACAGCGCCTGTAAGCGCAAGCGCGTGAAACCCGTGTTGCGCAAGCTCGCCTGCGAGCAGCGTGCGAAGGCGCCGGCCGATTTGCGCGCGCCGGTGAAACCGGAGATGCAGGCGCTCGCGCTGCGGAACGATCAGGTCGGCGCGTTCGTCATGCCGTGGTGGGACGCGGTGTGTGCGACGGTGCCGAAGCCCAAGGGCGACGAGATGCCCGTGTGCATTATGGAGTAGGCGGGCCCCGCGTCCGAATCTTGCGCCGTGGCCGGCCTGGCAGCACTTAAACATATAAACATCCCTTTATATGTGGCTTGTAGAGCCGGTTTCCGGGTGGTATAGAGCCGCGAAATGGCGCCTCGATGGCGTCTCACGCACGGAGCTTTTCAATGGCACACGATTACGTCGTCACCGACATCAAGCTTGCGGATTGGGGGCGGCGCGAGATCGCGATCGCCGAGACCGAGATGCCGGGGCTGATGGCGACGCGCGAGGAATACGGTTCTTCGAAGCCGCTTAAAGGTGCGCGGATTGCGGGTTGTCTGCACATGACGATCCAGACCGCCGTGCTGATCGAGACGCTTAAAGCTCTGGGCGCCGACGTGCGTTGGGCGTCGTGCAACATTTTCTCGACGCAGGATCACGCGGCGGCGGCGATCGCGGCGTCGGGCACGCCTGTGTTCGCGAAGAAGGGCGAGAACCTGATCGAGTATTGGGAATACGTGCACCGCATCTTCGAATGGGCGGACGGCGGCGTGCCGAACATGATTCTCGACGACGGCGGCGACGCGACGTTGCTCTGCGTGCTGGGGCCGAAGGCCGAGAAGGACATCGGCCTGATCTCGAAGCCGAAGAACGAAGAGGAAGAGGCGCTCTTCGCGGTGATGAAGAAGACGATCGAGAAGAAGCCGGGCTGGTACGCGAAGATCTCGGCTGCGATCAAGGGCGTGACCGAAGAAACGACGACGGGCGTGCACCGGCTCTATCAGATGGCCGAGCGCAAGGAGCTTCCGTTCCCGGCGATCAACGTCAACGACAGCGTGACGAAGTCGAAGTTCGACAATCTCTACGGCTGCCGCGAGAGCCTCGTCGACGGCATCAAGCGCGGCACTGACGTGATGATGGCGGGCAAGGTTGCGATGGTCGCGGGCTTCGGCGACGTGGGCAAAGGCTCGGCAGCCTCGTTGCGCAACGCCGGTTGCCGTGTCGTTGTTTCCGAAATCGACCCGATTTGCGCGCTGCAGGCCTCGATGGAAGGCTATGAGGTCGTCACGATGGACGAAGCGGCGCCGAAGGCCGACATCTTCGTCACCGCGACGGGCAATGTCGACGTCATCACGGTCGATCATATGCGCGCAATGAAAGACCGCGCGATCGTCTGCAATATCGGTCACTTCGACAGCGAGATTCAGGTTGCGGCCTTGCGCAACTTCAAATGGCACAACGTAAAGCCGCAGGTCGACGAGATCGAGTTCCCGGACGGCAAGCGGATCATTCTGCTTTCCGAGGGGCGGCTCGTGAATCTGGGCAACGCGACGGGGCATCCTTCGTTCGTCATGTCGTCGTCGTTCACGAACCAGACGCTCGCACAAATCGAGCTCTGGGCGAACCACGCGAAGTACGATCGCAAGGTCTACACACTGCCCAAGAAGCTCGACGAGAAGGTGGCGCGCCTGCATCTCGCGAAGCTCGGTGCGAAGCTCACCAAGCTCTCGCCACAGCAGGCGGAGTATCTGGGCATCGACCGCGAAGGTCCATTCAAGTCGGATCACTATCGCTACTAGTCAGATATCAGACGTCAGATATCAGACGTCAGATATCAGACGTCAGATATCAGGGATCAGAATGCGCGTTGTTTCGCTGCATATCTATCCGGTCAAGGGTGCGCGCGCGGTCGACGTGGATCGCGCGCAGGTCGAGACGCGCGGTCTTGCGGGCGACCGGCGCTGGGTCGTCGTTGACGGCGATGGACGGTTCATCACGCAGCGGTCCCATCCGCGCCTCGCGCAGATCGAGGCGGCGGTGACGCCGACGGGCTTGCGTCTGTCGGCGCCGGGTGCGGGCGCGATTGCGGTCGAGCGTCCGTCGGGTACAGCGCGTGCCGCGATCTCGGTCTGGACGCATCAGGTCGACGCGGCGCTGGCGGACGCGGAGGCCGGCGCTTGGCTGTCGCGTTTCTTGGGCCAAGACGTGCGGCTCGCCTACATGGACGATGCGGCCGCGCGGGTTCAGAGCAATGTCTGGGTCGACGCGGTGCCGCTTTCGTTTGCGGACGCCTATCCGGTCTTGATCGCGACGACGGCGTCGCTTGCCGCGGTCAATGCGGAGATCGCGAGCGCGGGTGGGACTCCCGTTCCGATGCGGCGGTTCAGGCCGAACGTCGTTATCGACTGCGACGAGGCGTGGGCGGAGGATTTCTGGCGCTCGTTGCGTGTCGGCGGCGTCGCGCTCGACCTGGTGAAGCCTTGCGATCGTTGCGTCGTGACGACGAGGGATCAAGTTTCGGGCGAGACCATGGGGCGCGAACCGATTGCGAGTCTCGCGCGGCTGCGCCGGTCGGCCGATCCGAGGATCAACGGCGTGCTGTTCGGCTGGAATGCTGTGCCGCGCGCGCCGGGGACGATCGCGGCCGGCGACCGGGTCGAGGTCGTCGCACGGCGGCCGGAGGGATTTCCCCTGCGGGTCGGGCTTCGACACGGGTTCGAGGTGGAGAAATTTCTGCCCTGAGGGCACCTTCATTTCGACACGCTTGGCGCCTTCACGGTTCCATTTCGAGGACATCTATGAAATTCGCGTCGCTTGTTCTTGCTGCCGCAGTGCTGACGAGCGCAGCCGCCTCCAAAGAGCTTCCGCCGATCTTGCGCGGGTGCAGCGCGTCGGCAACCGTCGCGTGGGCGCCGGTGCGCGGGCGGTCCTACCCGACCGAGGCGTTCGCGAACGGGAAGGCGTGCGGGACGGCGGTCGTGACCATCGTGGTGCGCGCTCCGGATGGCACGGTGCTCTGGGCCGACGCGAGGCCGGCCGCCGAGTTGATGACGTTTGTCGAGGCGAAGACACCGTCGAAGATGAAGGCGGCGCTCGCCGAATGGCTGACGCAGCAGCACACGTTCAAATCTACCGCCGATTTGCCGGTTTGGAAGAAAGGCGCCGAGGCGCCGGAGGCGGGCGAGTTTCCATTTTATCCCGATGTCGGCGTCGATCGCGACTCGTACGAACAATTGCGCGCGGCGAAGCGGCCTGTGTTCTGCTATGTGCAGGGCATGGAAAGCATGGCCTGTCTTTCACTTTCGGCGGACGGGCAGATCGAGAAGATCGGGTTGCAGTTGTTTCCAGGCTGACGGTCACTCCTTAAACGCAATCTCGGCGATCACGGCGCGGTGGTCGGAGCCCGGCAGCGTCACGATTTCGCGCGAGCGCAGCACGAGATCGTCGCTCGCCAGCACGTGATCGATCGGGATGCCGAGATGGAACGGCAGGAACGTCGGCCACGTGGCGCCGGCGCCGGTCAGCAGCGTCATGCCTGTGCGTTCGCTGAGCGACGTCATCACATGCCCCCACGACGACGCGTTGAAATCGCCCGCCAGCACGCGCGCGCCCTCGACGCTTGCGATCGCTGCGGCGATCTCGGCAATTTCGCCAGGCTGGCGGTGGCGGCGGTCGAGCGGATAGGGCAGCGAGAGATGGGCGGCGAAGACCGCAAGCTTGCGGCCGCCGATCTCGAGTGCAACGGCGCCCAGCGGGCGGCGCGACGCGGGCTCAGGCAGCGTCGCGGCAAGGTCGGTCAGAGGATAGCGGGACATGATGAGCGCGTCGCACGGTCTGACCTGCCAGCATTCGACGCGGTACGGGTAGTCGGCCTCTAGAGGCGTAAGACCGGGGCGGTTCACCGGCGTCACTTCGAGAAAGACGAGGATGTCGGGGCGGCGGGCGCGTACGAGCGCGACCGTGCGGTCAAGTTGCGCGTTGTGGAAGTAGACGTTGAAGCTCATCAGCGTGAAACGCGGGCCGCTTGCCGGTTGTTCGGCCGGGGCTTGCATCCAAGGCACGCCGAGCGCGGTCAGCACGAGCAATGCTGCCGCCGTTAGGGCCAGCATGCCATAGCGTGCGGTGAAAACCGCGATCAGCGCGAGCGCCACGCCGCCGCCCATCGCGGGCAGAAGAAATTGGCCGAACAAGTCGACCCAGGGATGAAGGTGACCGAACGCGGTGCCGAAGGCGACGAGCGCGAGGCCGAACAGGGCAGCGGCGCAAAACGCGCCGACGATCGTTTGCATGGGAGTTCCTTCGACGACTTCGCGATACGGTATCGCCCAACCGTGCGGTTGGCTTGTGGCCGCGGTCACCGTCCCCGGATTTCGTCACAGGCAGTAGGACTGCCCGCTCGCCTTGCAATTGAAGCGTTTGACGACGCGGTTCGAGGTGCTGATGGCGTCGCGCTGATCGTCGCGCAGGCAGTCGACGTAACGATCGACCTCGCTGACGTAGCTCTCCACGTCCGAACGGCAACTCGAGAACGAGAACTGGTCCTTGTAGGTGCTGGATTGATCGACGCACCAGGGCGGGCGCGGTTTGGAGCAGTAGCTGCCAAAGCCGGCGGATGGACGTGCGGTCAGCGCCACGATCGTGAGCGCGATAGCCCCAGCCAAGGCGAGTGTGCGGTGCATGGGCATCCCCCCTTTCGACGGTTCGGGGCCATCCTAACCCGAGCGGCACGCCGCGGTCCGCATTCGCCGAGCCGTCTTTGGGGTCCGTCTGGCGCAATTGGGCAACACGTGGCGGACGGGGTTGCCGATCTCACTTGAGTTCAGACGCCACTTTATGTGGCGTGGCTAAATCGTTACCGAGACGTTAAAATCCTCTGCCTGCGATTAACTCCTTTCGACGTCCGCCAAGCCTCTGAGTCCGTTCGGTTTTCGCCACCCGTTAACCATCTGTGCCGGGACAGCCTTGGGGGCGATTCCTATCATCGAGCGGACGCAGTGATTCTCGCAAACAGGGGGCTTTGGCGCGGGCGGGCTGTTTTTTCCGAGGATCGACGCTGACGCGGGAGCGCCCATCGCAAGTGGCGGCCGCAGGCGCCCCTGAAAAACGACCCCCACGCTACCGCCGGATGCTTCGGCAACCGGGCTTGGCCGCCGCAATGGGCATGGGGTTGGTTTGGAGTTTTCAAGCGACATCGCGTTCTTGCTGCCGTTCGGGGTGACCTTGGGCGCGATCGCGCTCGCGGGTTCGCTCGCGCTCATCATGCTGGCGATGCGGGCGCGCTCGGACGCGCTGCTGAAGCGGGCGGTCCGGCGCACGGCGCGGGCCGAGGCGAAGTTCCAGAAGGAAGCGGCGATCGTTTCGGCCGATCCTGGATCGCTTTTCGTGTGGCGGAACATCGACGGCGACGTCGAGGCGCGCGCCGGCGCTTCGGCGGTGCTCGCCGGGGTGCTCGACAACGACGAGCACGGCGATCTGAAAGATGCGCTCGATACGCTGGGCGCCCAGGGTTCGCTGTTCTCGCTGACCGTGCCCGGTGCCGACGGGCGGGTGTTCCAGGCCTACGGCAAGCCTGCCGCGGGGCAAGCGGCGCTGTGGCTGCGCGACGTCACACCGGATGCGGAGGCGAACTACAATCTCACGGTCCGACTGACGGCCAGCGAGATCGAGCGCGCAAGGCTCGGCGACCTTCTGGATGTGGCGCCGATGCCGGTGTGGCGGCGCGGGCAGAATCTCGATCTCGTGTGGGCGAACCGCGCCTATGCGAGCGCGGTCGATCCCGGCATCGGGCAGGACATCGTCGCCGATCAATTGGAACTCGACCGCGACAGCCGTGCGCTCGCCGAGAAGGCACTCGAGACGAACGAGCGGCAAAGCGAGCTGCACTATCTCGTCGTCGGCGGGCAGCGGCGCGCGTTCGAAATCCATGCCGTACCGATGGGCGACGGCGTCGCCTCGTTCGCGCTGGACGTAACGGACGTCGACGAGACGAAGCGCTTGTTGCAACAGCACATCGACGCGCATGAGGAGACGCTGCACCGCCTGCCGGTCGCGGTTGCGATCTTCGGGCCGGACCAGCGGCTCAAATTCTCGAACAAGGCGTTCGTGCGGCTGTGGGATTTGGAGGAGCGCTGGCTGGGCACGCATCCGTCCGACGGCGACATTCTGGAACGGTTGCGCGAGATGCGGCGTCTGCCGGAACAGCGCGACTTCAACGCGTGGAAGAAGGAGCGGCTTGCGCTCTACACCAGCGTCATCGAAGAGCGCGAGGAGCATTGGCATTTGCCGCGCGGTTCGACGTTGCGCGTGACGTGCCAGCCGCATCCGTTCGGCGGACTGATCTTCATCTATGCCGACGTGACGAACCAGCTCGCGCTCGAGCGCAGCCTCAATCAGCTGTCGAGCGTGCAGCGCACGACGATCGACCATCTGACCGAGGCGCTCGCCGTGTTCGGCACGGACGGGCGGTTGAAGCTCTTCAACAAGGCGTTCGCCGAGTATTGGCGCATCGACCCGAAGGCGCTTGCCGACCAGCCGCGCTTCGCGGACGTGTTCGCGCTCTGTCGGCGGATGCTGCCCGACGAAGGGCATTGGTCGCAGCTGACGATGCTGATCACGGGTGCTGCGGCCGAGCGGCGCGTGAAGGTCGACGGGCTCGAGTGCTCGGACGAGCGCATGCTGTCGTTCGCGGCGGCGCCGCTGCCCGACGGGGCGCTGCTCTTGAGCTACCGCGACGTGACCGACACGGCGATGCGGGAGAAGGCGCTCGAGGAGCGCAACGCGGCGCTGCTCGCTTCCGACAAGCTCAAGTCGGACTTCGTGTCGAACGTCTCGCGCCAGCTGCGCGATCCGTTGAATTCGATCATGGGTTTCGCCGATTCCATGAACTACGGCATCGCGGGCGCGCTGAACGAGAAGCAGAAGGAATACGTCGCCGACATTCTGACCGCGTCGAAGACGCTTGAGACGCTGATCAACGACATTCTCGATCTCGCGCTGATCGAGGCGGGGACGATCGAACTCGACCGGCAGGACATCGACGTCGCCGAAGTGCTGGGCAACGTGCGGCCGCTGGTCGAAGACCGCGCGCGCAAGGCGCAGGTGCAGATCGTCAACGAGTGCGACACGCCGATCGGCACCGTGTGGGCGGACCAGAAGCGCCTGCTGCAGGTCGTCTACAATCTCGTCATCAACGCGATCGAGCACACGCCGCCGAACGGGCGCATCGTCTACGGCGCGGAAGGCGTCGCGGGCGAGGTCAGGGTCTACGTCAACGACACCGGCGCCGGCATTCCGGCCGCGTACCAGCCGGTCGCGTTCGAGCGTTTCGAAAGCACGACGCGGGCGAAGGACGCACGGCGTGCGGGGCTCGGGCTGGCACTCGTGCGTTCGTTCGTCGAACTGCACGGCGGGTGGGTCGAGCTCGACTCCGTGGTCGGCCGCGGCACGCGCGTGACGTGCCACTTCCCGCGGCATGCGGTCGGCGAGACCGCGGGCGAGAACGCGCCGGCGGAAGCCGAAGAGGCTCTCGACGGCAAGAAGGCGAAGACCACGAAGGCGCGTTGAGCCGCTTGGCTTTGGTGTTGGTGCGGAGGCGAGATGCGGCTATTCTTTTGCCATGAGCGAGCTTCTAACCGTCAAGCTGAGCACCAGGGCTGCGTCGAGACTGCGCCGCATCGCAGCGAGGAGCGGCGAGAGTCTCGAAGCCCTTGTTCAACGCTTCTTGGAAGAATTGACGAACGAGCGGGGTGAAGCTCGCCTCAGCGATGCACAAGTCGACGACCTGCGTAAGCGGGTGAAGAGACCCGGACCGTTCGCGACACCCCGGGAGGTTACCGCCGTTCTCGCCAAATTCAGGTGACGAAACGATGGACGATTAAGTGGCGGCGGAAGGCGCTCGCCGATCTGCGCCGGATCGATGAGTGGTTGTCGGACATCGAGGGCTCCAATCCAGCGAGGGTCCGAGAGCGGATAGGCAACAGCGTTGCGTCGCTGGAACGCTTGGGCGATATCGGCCGGCCCAGCAAAGTCGAAGGTTGGCGCGAGTTCTCCGTTCGGAGAGCGCCATACGTCATCGCATATCGAATGAAAGGCGGCGTGATCGAGGTTGTTGCGGTCTATCACACCGCCGAAGATCGTGACGGTGGCGAGGCGAAGTCTTGACCGTTGCGATCAGTGCTGACTTTTCGGCATCCGGACGACGAAGCCGTCGAGGGCGTCGCTGACCTTGATCTGGCAGGAGAGGCGGCTGTTCGTTTCCACGCCTTCGGCGAAGTCGAGCATCGTCTTTTCCATTTCCTGCATCGGCTCAAGCTTCGACGTCCAGGCTTGGTCGACATAGACGTGGCAGGTGGCGCAGGCGCAGGCGCCGCCGCAGTCGGCGTCGATGCCGGGGATCAGGTTCTTCACCGCCCCTTCCATCACGGACATGCCGGGCTTCACGTCGACGACGTGTTCTTTGCCGTTGTGTTCGATGTACTTGATCTTCGCCATGGGTCGTCCGGTTATTGGCTCGGTTAGGCCATGTCTTTCATAGGAACGGCCTTGTCCGCAAGGCGTTCGGGCGCGACCTTGGCGCGCTGGGCGATGAGGCGGCGGCCCATCATGTATTCGGGGGCGGCGTTGATGGCCTCGACGGCGGCGATCGCACCCTCGCGCAGATGGAAGACGGCGAAGCTGCGGTCGGCCGGATTGCCGCGGACGACCCTACGGTCTCCTGGGGCGGCGAGGCCCGCGATCTGAAGTTTCAGGTCGTACTGGTCGGACCAGAACCAGGGGACTTCGTTGTACGGCTTCGGCTTGCCGCAGATGGCGGCGGCGGCGTGCTTGGCCTGGTCGATCGCGTTCTGAACGGATTCGAGCCGGACGCGGCCCCCGGGCGCATAGGTGCAGGGCAGATTGCAGCAGTCGCCGATCGCGTAGATCGCGGGGTCGTTGGTCCGTGCGTGCTGGTCGACCACGATGCCGTTGTCGACGGCGAGCCCTGCTTCGGCTGCGAGTTCGACGTTGGGCACGATGCCGATGCCGATGAGCACCGTGTCGGCGCGGACAGGGCCCGCCGACGTGCGAAGCGCGAGGGCCGTGCCGTCGCGCTCGATCGCGTCGAGCTTTGCGTTGCACCGGATAGCGACGCCGGCCTTGCCGTGGACCTGTTCGTAAAACGCGGAGACCTCTTCGCTGGCGGCGCGCGCCATGACGCGGGGCATTGCCTCGACCACGGTCACTTTCATGCCGCGCTTGACGGCGACGGCAGCGACCTCGAGACCGATGTAGCCGGCGCCGACGATGGCGAGGCTTTGTCCGGCGACGATGCGGTCTTGCAGCTTCTCGACGTCGGCGATCCCGCGCAGATAGAAGCAGCCGGGAAGATCGGCGCCCACGAGCGGCAGCACACGCACCCGCGAACCGGTGGTGAGGGCCAGCGTCGTGTAGGCGAGTTCGGCGCCGGTCGCGAGCTTCACGGTCTTGCGCACGCGGTCGATTGCGGTTGCGCGTGTGCCGAGCGTGAGCGTTGCTTTTGCCTCGGCGTAGAATTCTTCGGGCTTGATGAACAGGCGCTCGCGTGCCAGTTCGCCGGCGAGGAAGGCCTTCGAAAGCGGCGGGCGCTGATAGGGGATGTAGGGTTCTTCGCCCACGATCGCGATCGCGCCCGCATAGCCTTCGCTTCGCAGGCTTGCGGTCAGCTGGGCCGCGGCCTGGCCTGCGCCGACGATAACGAGCGATTCGGTCATGAAAACGCAAATTCTGTGGATGGGGTGCGCGCTGCCGTAGCATGCCGCCGCAAGGGCAAGCAACCCGCGCGAACCCGAGCTTTTTCTTCGGCTTCAATGGCGTTGAACCGGGGCATCGGGGCGGCTACAAGGCCACCCATGCACGCGCGTGTCATGTCGCCTCAACCCTGTCCGTTTCATCAGATCGTCGAGCTGCACTCCGAGGCCGAGACCGAGGCACTGGGCCGGCGGATTGCCGGCCTTTTGCAGGTGGGCGACACGGTCACGCTTGCCGGTTCGCTCGGCGCGGGCAAGACGGTGCTCGCCCGCGGATTGATCCGCCACTTCCTGCCGGGCGAGGAGGTGCCGAGCCCGACGTTCACGCTGGTGCAGACCTACGAAGCCAAGGCGCTCGCGATCCTGCATGTCGACCTCTACCGGGTGAAGTCTTCGACTGAATTGCGCGAACTCGGCCTCGACGAGGCGCTGGAGCGCGGTGCGATCATCGTCGAGTGGCCGGATCGGATGGGGGCGCTTCTGCCGAAGGACCGGCTCGACATCATCTTCGAGGGCGACGACGAGGGGCGCGAGCGCACGGTGAAGATCATCGCACGCGGCCTCTTTGCCTCGCGCATCGGCGATCTGACGGCGGGTCCGCGCCCGTGAGCGAGCGCCGCGCCGCGCAAATCGAGGCGTTCGTCGAAGCTGCGGGCTGGGGCGGTGCGGAGCTGCATCCGCTTGCGGGCGATGCGTCGACGCGGCGCTATGTGCGGCTTGCGCATCGCGGGCACACGGCGATGCTGATGGATCAGCCGCGCGGGGCCGAGACGGCCGCCTGTCCGCCGGAGGCCAGCGCCGACGAGCGGCGTGCGCTCGGCTACAATGCGATGGCGCGGCTCGCGGGGCCCGATTGCCGGCCGTTCGCGGCGGTGTCGCACTATTTGAACGCACGCGGTTTGAGCGCACCGAAGATTCTCGCGCACGACTATGCGAACGGCTTCATGCTGATCGAGGACCTCGGCGATGGGCGGTTCGCCGACTTGATACTCTCGGGGACCGCAGAGCGTCCGCTCTACGAGACGGCGATCGACGTATTGGTCGAATTGCATCGCGAGGCCGCGCCGCGCGCGCTCGCCGTGCCCGGCGGCGGCGAAGTCAGATTGCTCGCCTACGATCCGGTCGCGATGGAGGCGGAAGTTCTGCTGCTCGCGGATTGGTTCTATCCGGCGGCAGCGGGTGGCGCATTGCCGGCGGATGCGCGCGCAGAGTTCGTCGCGGCGTGGCGGGCGGCGCTCGCGCAACTGCCGACGAACGCGCCGGTGACGGTCTTGCGCGACTTTCACGCGGAGAATCTGATGTGGCTGTCCGACCGCGGAGGGCCTGCGCGCGCGGGGTTGCTCGACTTTCAGGACGCTCTTGCCGGATCGCCCGCCTACGATCTGATTTCACTGACCGAAGATGCACGGCGCGATGTCAGCGTGGAGCTCGCGGACGCCATGACGCGGCGCTACATCGCGGCGCGCAAAACGTCCAGCGGTTTCGACGAGGCGGCGTTTCGTTTTGCGGCGGCGCTGCTTGCCGCGCAGCGCAACACGAAGATCGTCGGGATCTTCGCACGGCTTTGGAAGCGCGACGGCAAACCGCGCTATACGCAGTTCCTGCCGCGCATGTGGGGCTATCTCGCGCGCGATCTCGATCATCCGGCGCTGGGCGCACTCAAAGGCTGGTTCGACCGGCATGTGCCGCAAGCTTGGCGCGGAACGTTGGGGAGCTAAAGGCATGGCGTTCAAACCCCGGCGGGGCATGGTGTTGGCGGCGGGGCTCGGCACGCGCATGCGGCCGCTCACGAACCACCGGCCGAAGCCTTTGATCGAGGTACTTGGGCGCACGCTGCTCGATCATGCGATCGACAGATTCAGGGAGGTCGGCATCGAGTTCGTCGTCGTCAACGTCCACTACAAGGGCGAGATGGTGATCGAGCACTTGAAGGGGCGGCGCGACGTCGAGATCGTTATCCAGGACGAGCGGGCGAATCTTCTCGACACGGGCGGGGCGTTGAAGAAGGCGTTGCCGCATTTCAAGGGCGAAGCGTTCTTCACCTACAACAGCGACTCGATCTGGCTCGAGAGCTGGGGTTCGAATCTCGCGCGCATGGCGCGGATGTGGGACGAACGCGAGATGGACTGCCTGATGCTGATGGCGCCGACGCACAGCTCGATCGGCTATGACGGCAAAGGCGACTTTACGATGGATGGGCTCGGCCGGCTGACGCGCCGCCAGCCGCAGCGCGTCGCGCCGTTCGCGTGGCCGGGCGTTCAGATCATTCACCCGCGGCTCGTCGAACGGCTTAAGGACGAAGTGTTCTCGACGAACCGGCTCTGGGATATCGCAGCCGAGGAGGGGCGGCTCTTCGGCATCCGGCTCGACGGCAAGTGGATGCACATCGGCACGCCGGAGGCGAAGGCCGAAGCCGAGGCGTTCGTCGACGCGCCGAGGACGTTGACCTAAGCGCCCGCCCGGATGCGCCGGATCAACCTCTTCACGATCCCGGCCGGCGCCCCCTTCGCCGACGAACTTGCACGCGGCGTGCTCGACCGCTTCTCGAAAGAGGGCGATCCGTTCGCGCTGTCGCGTGCGCTGATCTTGCTGCCAACGCGGCGTGCGATCAGGGCGCTGGGCGATGCGTTCGCGCGCGTGGCGCCAGCGGGTGTCGCCGTGTTGCCGCGGATGCGCGCGCTCGGCGATTTCGACGACACGCCATCGCCCCTCGACGACCCGGAGGGCGACGGCGTTGCGGCAGAGGTCGCGGCCGAGTTGCCGCCGCCCCTGGCACCGCTCAGGCGCGAGCTTCTGCTGACGCGGCTGATCACGCAGTGGTCGGAGAGTCTGGCGAAACGCGAGGACCGGCGCGCGCTCGGAACCGTTACGCCGGCGCATGCGCTCAAACTTGCGCGCGAGCTTGCCGCGCTTCTCGATCAAGCGACGGCCGAGGGTCTTTCTTGGGAAAAGTTGAAGACGATCGTGCCGCAAGAGCTGTCGGCGCATTGGGAGCAGACGATCGAATTCCTCGGCATTCTCACCGAGGCATGGCCGAAGCTGCTTCTGGCCGAGAACGCGTCCGATCCGGCAGCACATCGCGATGCGGCGTTGAGGTTGGCGGCCGCGCGTTGGAAGGAGCTGCCGCCGAGCTTTCCCGTCATCGCCGCGGGTTCGACGGGCAGCGTGCCTGCCACGGCCGCCCTGTTGCGAACGATCGCCTACATGCCGAACGGCGCCGTCGTGTTGCCGGGCGTCGATCTCGATCTCGACCGCGAGGCTTGGGAGGCGACGGAACAGGGGCATCCGCAGCATGGAATGCGCCAGTTGCTCGCCAAGATGGAGGCGACGCGTGGCGACGTGGAGCCGTGGGGCGGGCCGTACGATCCCCGCGCGGTGCGCGCGGCGCGGACGCGGCTGATCGCCGAGGCGCTGCGGCCGGCCGAGACGACGCCTGCTTGGCGCGACTTCGTGCGCGAGAAGCGCGCGGTCGTGGCGGAAGGACTCGAGGGCCTGACGATGCTCAGCGCGCGCACGCCGTCGGAAGAGGCGCTTGCGATCGCGTGCGCCCTGCGCGAAGCGGTGGAGCGGCCCGGCAAGACGGCAGCGCTGATCACGCCGGATCGTACGCTTGCGCGGCGGGTCGCGAGCGAACTCAGGCGGTGGGGGATCGCGATCGACGACTCGGCCGGCGTGCCGCTGTCGCAAACAAGTGTCGGCCGCTTCCTCTGCCACGTCGCGGATGCGGCGGCGGAAGAGTTCGCGCCTGTGCCGTTGCTTGCGCTGCTCAAGCATCCGCTTGCCGCGCTCGGCTTCGACGAGCGGGCGGAGGCGCGGTCGCTGGCGGTGCTGTTGGAGGAGCGCGTGTTGCGCGGGCCGCGGCCGGCAGCAGGTCTTGCCGCTTTGCGGCGGCTTGTCGAAGCGGCGCCCGACATCGGGCAACTCGTCGTGAAGCTCGAGCGTGCCTACGGTCCGTTTGCGGCCGCCATGGCGTCCGGCGATCACGACGCAACCGTTCTCGTTCGGCTCCATCGGGAGGCGGCCGAGCTGGCGGGCGACGATACGCTGTGGAGCGGCGATGCCGGCGAGGCAGCGCTCAGCCTGTTCGAGCGTCTGAGCGAGAGCGCCTCGGGGCTCGCGCTCGTCATGGATGGGCGCGACTATGCGTCGTTCATCCGCATCGTGATGGACGCAGCCGCGGTGAGGCCGCAGCGCGGACAGCACCCACGGCTTGCGATCTTGGGTCCGTTGGAAGCGCGATTGCAGCATCCCGATCTGGCGATCCTGAGCGCGCTGAACGAGGGCGTGTGGCCGCCCGCGACGGATCCGGGGCCTTGGCTTAACCGGCCGATGCGGCGCGACCTCGACGTGAGCCAGCCGGAGCGGCGTGTCGGCCTCTCGGCGCACGACTTCGCGCAAGCGGCGGCGGCGCCCGAGGTCGTGCTCACGCGGTCCGAGAAGGACGGCGGGGCGCCCACGGTGCCGTCGCGCTGGCTGACGCGGTTGTCGATGCTGGTCGCGGGCGCGGGGCTTGGGGAGCGCCTTGCGGACGAAGGGCTGCTGCACATTGCCCGCGCGCTCGACCGTCCGGTAGGGCCGCCGACGCCGGCGCCGCCGCCGGCCCCGACGCCGCCGCTCGCCGCCCGGCCGCGAACTCTGCCGGTGACGCAAATCGAACTTTGGGTGCGCGATCCCTATGCGCTCTACGCCAAGCGCATCTTGGGTTTGAAGCCGCTCGATCCGATCGACGCTGCGCCCTCGGCGGCCGAGCGCGGTACGGCGATCCACGATGCGCTCGAGCGGTTCGTGAAGCTCTATCCCGATGCGCTGCCCGAAGACGAGGAGGCGCTCGGCGTGCTCGCCGCGTGCGGGCGCGCCGCTTTCGGGGACATGTTGGAGCGGCCGGGCGTGCGCGCGTTTTGGTGGCCGCGTTTCGAGCGTATCGCGCACTGGTTCCTGACGTTCGAACGGGCGCGGCGCAGCGGGGCCGTGCGCGTCTTGGCCGAGCAGCAAGGGACGCTGACGTTTCCGGCACCCTTTGGGCCGTTCACGCTGACGGCGAAGGCGGACCGGATCGAACTTCTGCCGGACGGTGCGGTCGCGATCGTCGACTACAAGACGGGCGGTGCGCCGACGGTGAAGCAGGTCGCGGCGGGATTGAGTCCGCAGCTGACGCTGGAAGGGGCGATCGCGCTTGGCGGCGGCTTCCCGGGGTTCGCGGCGACCACGATCGAAGAGATGATCTATGTCACGCTCAAAGGCGGGGCGGATGCCGGGGCGGCGCTACCGCTATCGTTCAAGGACAGCAGTCCGGACGACGAAGCGCTGAAGGCGCGCGCCGGGCTCCAACGCTTCGTCGCTGCGTTCGACGACGCCGACATGCCCTATCTCTCGAAGCCACGCGTGCTGATGGAGCGGTTCGCCGGCGACTACGACCACTTGGCACGGGTCAAAGAATGGTCGTCGGGGGAGGAGGAGTGATGGCGGCGCTTGAGCTTCACGATCAACGCCTGGCGACCGATCCTTCGCATTCGGCTTGGGTGGCGGCGAATGCGGGGTCGGGAAAGACGCATGTGCTCGTCGATCGAATTGCGCGGCTTTTGCTCGGCGGCAGTGCGCCGGGACGGCTGATGTGTTTGACGTTTACGCGCGCGGCGGCTGCGGAGATGTCGGCGCGGCTGTTCAAGCGGCTCGGCGAGTGGACGCTGTTGCCCGACGAGGCGCTCAAGGCCCAGATCGAAGACGTCACGGGCGAGGCCGCGGACGACGCGCTTCTGGTAAGGGCGCGGCGGCTCTTTGCGGAAGCGCTCGAATCGCCCGGCGGACTGCGCATTCAGACGATCCATGCGTTTTGCGAGCGTTTGCTGAAGCGCTTTCCTTTGGAGGCGGGCGTCGTTCCGCAATTCGAGGTGCTGGACGAACGGGCGACGGAGCAGCTGATCGCGGCCGCGAAGGACGCGGTGCTGACGCGGGCGGCGACCAGCGATGCGGCGCTCGCCGATTCGATCGCGGCGCTGACGGCGTTTGCGGGCGAGGAGCGGTTCGACGTCTTGATGCGCGGCATTCTGGCCGAACGCAATTGGGTCGAGCCGTTCCTGAACGCCACGACGGCGGAGCAGTTGCGCACGATGCTCTGGCGAAAGGTCGGCCTTGTGCCGGGAACCGACGAACGCAGCCTGTTCGCGGCGGCGGCCTCGTCGTTCGACCTTGTGGCGATGCAGCGCGCGGTCGCGGGGCTCGCGCGCGGAACCGCGACCGACAAAACCCGTGCACGCGCGATCGCCGCCTTCGCGGCGCGACGCGACCGCGACACGCTGGACGCGCTGTGCGAGGAGTTCCTGACCGACAAGGGCGAGCGGCGGCAGCGTCTGGCGACGAAAGCCGTGATCGAGGCCGACCCGGCGATCGGGACGATCCTCGACGGGCTCGCGGATGCGGCGCTTGCGGTGCGGGCGCGGTTCAATGCGCTCTTCGTCGCGCAGCAGTCGGCAAACCTTCTGCACGTCGCGGGGGCGGTGTTTGCGGCGTGCCGCGAGATCAAGACGCGGCGGGCGATGCTCGACTACGACGATCTGATCGCGCGGGCGGTCGCCTTGTTCGACAGCCCGGGCGCGAGCTGGATCCTCTACAAACTCGACGGTGGCATCGATCATATCCTCGTCGACGAGGCGCAAGACACAAGTCCGCAGCAATGGGCCGTGATCACGGCGATCGCGGAGGAGTTCTTTGCGGGGCTCGGGGCGGAGCGACGCCAAGTGGTCTCGCTCAGGACGGTGTTTGCGGTCGGCGACGTGAAGCAGTCGATCATGTCGTTTCAGGGCGCGCGGCCGGCGTCGTTCGGACGTACGCGCGAACTGGTGGCGACCAAGGCGCGCGGCGCGCGCGCGGTGTTCGAGCGGGTGGAGCTGACGCGTTCGTTCCGCACGGCGCCCAAGATCCTTTCGCTCGTCGACGAAGTGTTTCGCGATCCGGCGGCGTCGGAGGGCGTGATCTTCGACGCTGCGGCCATTCATCACGAGGCGGTGCGCGGCGACGTGGCGGGCCTCGTCGAATTGTGGCCGGCGCTGAAGCCGCCCGATCTGCCGCAAGACGAGGCTTGGGATGCGCCGCGCGACCGGACCGGGGCGGAGCATCCGGCGGTGCGGCTTGCGGCACAGATCGCGACACGGATCGAGGCGTGGCTCGCCGGCGGCGAGGCCGTTTACGACAAAGGACTGCGCGCGCTGCGGCCGATGACGTCCGGCGACATCATGATCCTGGTGCGGCGGCGCAATCTGCTTGCGGACGAGGTGATCCGGCAGTTGAAGCGGCGCTCCATTCCCGTCGCCGGCGCCGACCGGCTGAAGCTTGCCGAGCACATCGCGGTCATGGATCTGATCGCGCTCGGGCGGTTCGCGCTCATGCCGCGCGACGACCTGACGCTCGCCACGGTGCTCAAGAGCCCGTTTTGCGGGCTGAACGAGGAGGCGTTGTTCGAACTCGCGCATGGGCGGCGCGCGCCGCTTTGGAGCGTGTTGCGGGCGCGCGCGCACGAGCCGCGCTTCGCCGATGCGGTCGCGTTCCTGGAACGGGTTTGCGGGCGGGCCGACCAGATGCCGCCCTACGAGTTCTACGCGGGCGTGCTCGGCGAACTCGGCGGGTGGCAGAAGCTCTTGAAGCGGCTCGGGCTCGATGCGGCCGATCCGATCGAGGAGTTTGTGAATGCCGCGCTCGACTTCGAGCGGGGGCGCGCGCCGTCGCTGGAGGCGTTCCTGCATTCGATCGAGCAGACCGAAACCGAGATCAAGCGCGATCAGGACCGCAGCGAAGGGGCGGTGCGCGTGATGACGGTGCATGCGGCCAAAGGGCTCGAAGCGCCCGTCGTCATTCTGCCCGACACCTGCACCACGCCGAAACACGGGAAGTTCGACAAGGACCTGCTGCAGGCGGGCGAGACGCCGCTTTGGAAGATCGAGAAAGATCGGGACGATCCCGTGCGGGCGGCGGCACGCGCAGAGGGTCGGACGGAGCGGCTTCGCGAATACCGGCGGCTGCTCTACGTGGCGCTGACGCGGGCGCGCGACCGGCTCTATGTCTGCGGCTACGAGGGTCGCGACCGGCGTGAAGCGGACTGCTGGTACGACATCGTGTCGAGAGCGATGCAGCGTCTCGACGCGCGCGAGGTGCCTGACGGGGCTGAAGGCGAAACGATCCGCCGCTTCGGCGAGGCGCCGGCGCCGATGCGCGTGCGCGCAATGCCCGTCGAGACTTCCGTGACGCTGCCGGATTGGACGGCGCGGCAGGCGGCGGCGGAGGCGCTTCCCGCGCATGTCGAACCATCGTCGGCGGCGCCGCGCGCGATCGCGCCGGCGGTGCGTGGCGACGGGCAGGGACTTGAGCGTGGGAAGGCGATCCATCGTGCGCTGGAGCAGCTTGCCGCGGCGCCGCCCGAACGGTGGGGTGCGGTGGCGCTTGCGGCTGCTCAATCGGTGCTCGACGACGGCGTGCACGCGCAGGCGGCGGCTCAAGAGGCGCTGCGGGTCCGGCGCGATCTTCTGCTCGCGCATGTGTTCGCGCCGGGGACGTACGGCGAGGTGCCGCTTCAGGGGACGATTCGCTGGCGGGGCAAGACAGTCGAACTTGCCGCCCGGCTCGACCGGGTGATGCCCGGTGCCGGCGACGTCACGATCGTCGAGTTCAAGTCCGACCGCGTCGTGCCGAAAACGGCAGCCGCGATTCCCGCACATTATGTGACGCAGCTCGCACTTTATCGTGCGGCCGTGGCGCCTTTGTTCGCGGGGCGGCGCGTTAACTGCGCAATTCTCTGGACGGCCGAGCCCAGGCTCGACACGGTCGCCTCACAGCTTCTCGATGAGGCGGGCGCGGGCGCTTGACCCCCCGGTGCCGCCTTCCTAGATTTTACTTCGACACCCATTGGACCGCCGCGGCCAGCCGCCGCCCGGTATCGTAAACAAGGAACCCCGACATCATGGCCGCCAAAGTCACCGACACCAACTTCGACAAAGACGTGCTGGGCTCTTCGAAGCCCGTGCTCGTCGACTTTTGGGCGGAGTGGTGCGGCCCGTGCCGTCAGATCGCGCCGGCGCTCGAGGAGCTGTCGAGCGAACTCGCCGGCAAGATCACGATCGCCAAGCTCAATATCGACGAGAACCCGACCATGCCGCAACGCTATGGCGTGCGCGGGATTCCCACGATGATGATCTTCAAGGACGGCCAGGTCGCCGCGACGAAGGTCGGCGCGCTGACCAAGCAGAAGATCAAAGAATGGATCGACTCGAGCGTGTGACGCACGTCGAGCCCCATCGTTCGGTTTGAAGCGCCCGGCCATTGAGCCGGGCGTTTTCATTTTGGGGGCACGCACCAGTCCAGTTTGCAAACTGGCTCGGTCAATCGATGGCTTGCGTTCACGATATTGGGATTCGGCGCGTGCAATAATCGTGTTTGATATGTATATGCATGTTAAGAGCGAAAGGATTTCGCCGGATGAAGGCTCAAGTGCGCGGTTTGGATCTGAACGGCACGGGCGAGTGCGCAGCGTTCAATCTGCGCCGGGCGACCAGGGCCGTGTCGCAAGTCTACGACGCGGGGCTGGCGCCGACGGGCCTGCGTTCGACGCAGTTCGCGATCCTGATCGCGGTCGCGAAGAACCAACCCGTCGCGGTCGGGCGCTTGGCCGAGATCACGCTCATGGATCAGACGACGATGACGCGCGCGCTTCGGGTGCTGGCGCGGGACGGATTGATCGAGATCGGCGCGCGTGGGGCGAAACGCGAGAAGCGGGTGGCGCTGACCGCCGACGGCGAAGCTGCTTTGCGGCGGGCGGTGCCGGTGTGGCGGGCGCTGCAGGGGAACTTCACACAGGTCTTCGGCGCGCAAAAATGGCGCGAGCTCAGGCGCGAGCTGCAGCGCGTTTCGAACTTCGTTTTCGGGTAGGGTAGAGCCATGGCGAAATTCATGTTCGTTTTCCGCGGCGGGCCGATCATTCCAAACCGGCTCTCGTCGCACGAACTTCAGTCGCACCTGCGCAAGTGGGCGGATTGGGTGGGCGACCTCGCGAAGGAGGGTCACCATGTCGGCGGAAGTCCGTTGGAGGCGCACGCACGCACGATCCACGGGACCGAGCGCACGGTTTCGAACGCGGCACAGGCGAGCCTTCGCGACGTGATCACGGGCAACATCGTGGTCGAGGCCGATACGATCGAAGCGGCGACGGAACTTGCGATGGCGTGCCCGGTGTTCGACGTCGACGGCGCGGTCGAGGTCTGGCCGCTGCCGGCGGAGCTCGCGGGCGCACCGCGCCACGACGAGAGGCTGCGCGAGAGGGCGTAGGCCCCCCGCGCTCTCTATCCGTTTTCGCGCAGGACCGCGCCCGCGAGATGGAGCGAGCCGCAGATGAGGATGCGCGGCGGGGTCTTCGGGTCGATCATCGCGGCGCGCGCTTCGATCTGGAGGATCGCATCTTCGATCGACCCGGCGGGATGGGCGTCCAAGCCCTCGGCGCGGGCGGCGTCGTAGAGCTGGCCCGCACCCAAGCTTGCGGAATCGCCGGGGATCGCCACCGTCGTCACGTGCCGCGCCAGACCGCGGAAGGCGGCGAAGAAGCCGCGCGGGTCTTTCGTCTGCAGCATGCCGCAAATCAGATAGAGCGGGCGCGGGGTGCGGTCTTCGAAGTCCGCGATCGCATGAGCGAGCGCGCGCGCCGCATGCGGATTGTGCGCGCCGTCGAGCCACAGCTCCGCCCCTTTGGGAGAGGCGTTGACCAGCGGACCGGTCGTTAGGCGCTGAAGCCGCCCCGGCCATTCGACCGACATCAGCCCGTCTTCGATCGCGCGATCGGACACTTTGAGCGCCGGCACGTTGCGCAAGGCGGCGATCGCCATCGCGGCGTTCACGATCTGATGCGGGCCGGGCAGTTGGGGCAGCGGCAGATCGAGCAGACCGAATTCGTCCTCATAGACCATGCGGCGATGCTCTTCGTGGGCGCGGTATTCTTGCCCCCATGACCACAGCAGCGCATCGTAGGCCTGGGCCTTGCGTTCGATCACGTCGCGCGCCTCGTCGAGTTGCGGGCCCATGATGCACGGCACGCCGCGCTTGATGATGCCGGCCTTCTCGCCCGCAATCTCGCGCAGCGTGTTGCCGAGATACTGTTGATGATCGAATTCGACCGGCGTGATCACGGTCGCGGCCGGGCGCTCGATCAGGTTCGTCGCGTCGAGACGGCCGCCGAGACCCACTTCCAGGATCACGGCGTCGGCCTTGTGGCGCGTGAAGGCGAGCAGGGCGGCGGCCGTCGTGATCTCGAAGAACGTGATCGGGTCGCCGCCGTTCATGTGCTCGCATTCTTCGAGCAGCGCCTGGAGTTCGTCCTCGTCGATCGGTTTGCCGGACAGGCGGATACGTTCGTGGAAGTTCACGAGGTGCGGCGACGAGTAGACGTGGGTGCGGCGGCCCGAGGCCTCGAGGATCGCGCGGGTGAAGGCACAGGTCGAACCCTTGCCGTTCGTGCCCGCGACGTGAATCACCGGAGGCAGCCGGCGCTCGGGATGGCCGAGCTTCGCCAGCAGGCGTTCGATGCGGCCGAGCGAGAGGTCGATGATCTTCGGATGCAGCGCCGTCAGGCGGGCGAGGATTCGATCGCTCGCCAACGTACCGTGCGGCGGTTCGCTCATACTTTCGGCTGGCTCGGCGCCGTGTGCAGCATCGGCACCGCGTAAGGGCCGATCTCGTGGGCGGGTCGCGCCGACATCGCGCGTTGCGGTTTGCGCGTCAGCAGTTTCAGCACGCGGCCGAGATGCTCGCGCATCTTGTGCCGGTGCACGACCATGTCGACCATGCCGTGGTCGAGCAGGTACTCGGCGCGCTGGAAGCCCTCGGGCAGTTTTTCGCGGATGGTGTTCTCGATGACGCGCGGACCGGCAAAGCCGATTAGGGCGCCGGGTTCCGAGACATGAATGTCGCCCAGCATCGCGTAGGACGCCGTGACGCCGCCGGTCGTCGGGTCGGTGTGGACGACGATGTAGGGCAGGCCTGCCTCGCGCAGCATCTGGATCGCGATCGTCACGCGCGGCATCTGCATGAGGGACAAGATACCTTCCTGCATGCGCGCGCCGCCCGATGCCGTGAACAGCACGAACGGGGTGTAGTGGTCGACGGCCGCGCGCATCGCCGCGACCAGGCCTTCGCCCACCGCCATTCCGAGCGAACCGCCCATGAAGTCGAACGATTGGACCGCGACCGTCGTCCTCACGCCGCCGATCATGCCGCGCGCAGCTTTCAACGCGTCGTTCTGGCCGGTCTTGGCGCGGGCCTCGCGCAGGCGGTCGGCGTAGCGTTTTTCGTCCTTGAACTTCAGCGGGTCCATCGGGACGTCGGGCAGGACGATGTCGTCCCACAGGCTTTCGTCGAACAGCG
>CAZLRW010000030.1:0-36617 GCA_964561925.1 uncultured Flavobacteriaceae bacterium | reverse complement strand
CCACAAACCACTGAGCGCGTTCAGCTTTGTCCGACAACCTGGGACCGATCATCAATTGGGCGGCGCCGATCCTTCGGATTGCTGAAGCCGGCGCCCCCACGCGGGGGTCTTGTCCAGCATCGATACCGTCAAATGTACCGTCAGGTTGTCGCGCTGGGAATTCCGGGCTGGGCGAGTGCACACGCCTGGCGAAACCGTGTGCACGACGTGGAAGCTGAGTGAGTGCACACGTCGTGTGCGCTTCGCTGAACAGTCTGCGCTCATTTGCGATCACGTGCGCTCTCTTTCTGCACACATTCAGCACACGGAGCATCGTAAGTAGTTGAAAGAGAAAGCCGATCGGAGAAATCCATCACTGGACACTCAGATCCTTTCTATTCGAGCTCGATCCCCAGAACATCCCGACGCTCCAAGACCGTCATCACACCGTCAATACGTTGCGCTTGAGCGTTGGGAATACGTCAGCCTGGTTGGGCGTAGATAAAGGCGATGTGTTTCTTGTCGGCGGCAGCTCATAGTCCGGCCGCATCACGAGCCCAAAGAGCAGAACAACATGTGAACGTGGCAAACCAAGCGAACGCGAATGTCGCACCCGAACTTGCGGAACCGGCTAGAAATGGTCGGAGCGACAGGATTTGAACCTGCGACCCCCAGTCCCCCAGACTGATGCGCTACCAGGCTGCGCTACGCTCCGACACTTGAGACACGTGCGAACCCGCGTTCGTTGGGGGGCGGGCCGCTTTGGGGGGCGCACTATAGGCAGACGGGCGGGCATGACGCAATGCAGCGCGGCCCGCACTCATTGCCACGGCCGATGCAGTGAATTCCGCGCGTTATTCCGCGGCCGCGACCTTCTTCGTGGGCATTGCGGGCCCCCTCTTGAGGAGATTGCGCAAGCCCAGCAAATCGTCGAGCACGTTCTCCAGCCGCTCGCGCTGCTCGGCCAGCAGCTTCTCGCTCGGGTTGTCGGCCGACAGGTTCACGTGTTCGACCGACGGCGTCGCGCGTCCGAACAGCGGCTCGGGCATCGGCGCCACGTCCTCCGGCGCGATGTCGCGCTTGGCGGCGGCCGCCTTCACGCCGAGTCTGCCGATTTCCGCCACGTGCTTCGCGCCCTGCTCGCGCAGGACCTTTTGCACGCCCTTGATCGTGAAGCCCTCCGCGTAAAGCAGGCCGCGAATGCCCTTCAAGAGGTCGATGTCTTCGGGCCGGTAATAGCGCCGCCCGCCCGCGCGCTTCAGCGGCTTGACCTGATTGAACTTCGCTTCCCAAAAGCGCAGCACGTGCTGCGGCACGTCCAGCGTTTCGGAGACTTCTGAAATCGTGCGGAACGCGTCGGGGGCTTTTTCGATGCGGGTGGGGTCGCTCATTTCGTCTCGCCGTTGTTGCCGCCGCCGTTCGCAGCGAGCCCGTCGTTGATCATCGCCTTCAGCACGTGGCTTGCGCGAAACACGAGCACGCGCCGCGGGCTGATCGGTACTTCCTGACCCGTCTTCGGATTCCGTCCGATTCGCCCACCCTTCGATCGTACGGCGAAAGTTCCGAATGACGACAGTTTCACAGTCTCTCCGCGAATCAGACGCGCGGACACTTCTTCCAGAACGCGATCGACGAGTTCCGCCGATTCATTCCGCGACAAACCAACTTGGGCATAGACCGCCTCGGCCAAATGCTGCCGGGTCAAGGTCTCGCTCATCTCGGCTCCCCGTTCGAGACGCGCCGTCTTCATGACGTGAAAAGGCGCGACTCATCGCCACAAACGTAGGTCCGCACCGAAATGCCGTCAATATCAGAGGGATAGAAGACGCTGCTACCAGCGGATGAGTGCCGAGCCCCACGTGAAGCCGCCGCCCATCGCTTCCAGCAGCACAAGTTGCTCGCGTTTGATGCGGCCATCGTTAACGGCTGCAACGAGAGCGAGCGGTACGGAGGCCGCCGACGTGTTCGCGTGCTGCGCAACGGTTGAGATGACGCGCGAGGGATGCACGCCCACCTTGCGCGCGGTTGCATCGAGAATGCGTTGATTTGCCTGATGCGGCACGAACCAATCGATGTCCGACGCCGACATCCCGTTCGTCTTCAGCGCGAGCAGAATGGCATCCGACAGGTTTGCAACCGCGTGACGAAACACCTCGCGCCCTTCCATGCGCAGATGTCCCGTCGTCATCGTCTTCGACGGTCCGCCGTCGACATAAAGCAGATCGTGATGCCGCCCGTCGGAAAACAAATGCGTGGAAAAGATGCCGCGATCCTTCGTCGTACCCTGTCCCTGCGAAGCGGTTAACACGAGCGCGCCCGCCCCGTCGCCGAACAGAACCGCCGTCGTCCGGTCGTTCCAATCGAGGATGCGCGAGAACGTCTCCGCCCCGACGACGAGCACGTTCTTGGCCTGCCCCGCCTTGATGAAATTGTCGGCGGTGGCGAGCGCATAGACGAAACCCGAGCACACGGCCTGAATGTCGAACGCCGCCCCGCGCGTGATGCCGAGGCGCGCCTGCACGGTCGTCGCGGTCGCCGGAAACGTCTCGTCGGGGGTCGCGGTCGCAAGCACGATGAGGTCGACCGCACCCGCCGCGAGTCCCGCGGCGCGTAGCGCCTCTTGCGACGCCGCAATCGCAAGGTCCGAGGTCAGTTCGCCGTCGGCCGCGATCCGCCGCTCGCGAATGCCGGTCCGCTCGCGGATCCACTCGTCGCTGGTCTCGAGTTGCTGCGCCAGTTCGGCGTTCGTCACGACCCGGCTCGGCAGATAGGCGCCGACGCCGACAACGACGGACCGGATGACGCTCATTGGGCCGCTTCTGGCGTGGGCTCGGCCGCAGGCCCGCCCAGGGCCTTGAACGAGGCCGGCAGATGCGACATCGCATCGGAAATGCGCGCCGTGAAGTCGCTCTCGCCCATCTCGATCGCGAGCTCGAGCGCGGTGGCGAACCCGACGCCGTCGGTGCCGCCGTGGCTTTTCACGACCACGCCGTTCAGCCCCAAGAACACGCCGCCGTTGACCGCGCGCGGATCCATCTTCTGGCGCAGGATCGAAAAGCCGGGCTTGGCGAACAGATAGCCCACGCGCGAGAACAGCGAACGCTGCATCGCCGAGCGGATGTAATGCCCGATCAGCCGCGCCGTGCCTTCGGCCGACTTCAGCGCGATGTTGCCGGTGAACCCGTCGGTGACGACGACGTCGACGGTTCCCGCCGAAATGTCGTCGCCCTCGATGAAGCCGTGGAAGCGGAGCGAAAGGCCGGAGTCGCGTAAAGCGGCGGCGGCCGCCTTCAGCTCATCGTGTCCCTTCATGTCTTCGGCGCCGACGTTCAGAAGGCCGACGCTCGGCCGGTCGAGGCCAAGCACGACGCGCGCGTAGGCCTCGCCCATCACGGCGAAGTCGACGAGTTGGCGCGCATCGGTGTCGATGTTGGCGCCGACGTCGAGCACGACCGTCTGGCCCCGGATCGTGGGCCAGAGTGCGGCGATCGCCGGGCGTGAAAGGCCCGCGACCGTGCGCAACTGCACCTTCGCCATCGCCATCAGGGCGCCGGTATTGCCGGCCGAGATCGCGACCTGCGCTTCGTTGTTGCGCACCGAATCGATCGCGCGCCACATCGACGTGTTGCGGCCGCGGCGCAGCGCCTGCGCCGGCTTGTCGTCCATCGCGACCGTGCCGTCGCAATGCATGACTTGCGCGACGTGCTTCAGCGCGGGCTTGCCCAGCAGCACCGTCTGCAGACGCGCATGGTCGCCGTGCAGCAGAAATTTGACCTTGGGGTGGCGGACATGCGCGATCGCGACGCCATCGATGATGGCCTGCGGGGCGTTGTCGCCGCCCATCGCGTCGACCGAAACGACGATTTCGCGGTTCACGCCGGCCCTATCCTTTGAGGCGGTCGCCGATGTCGCATCGGCCAACTATGCGCCCGGAGCGGCTCAAGCGCTAGGTCGCCTTCTTGTCCTGCACAACCTCGCGGCCGTCATAGTAACCGCATTTCGGGCAGACATTGTGCGGGCGCTTCAGCTCGCCGCAATTGCCGCACTCGTTGTAGTCCGGCCGGGACAGGGCATGGTGCGACCGGCGCATGTTGCGCCGCGACGGGCTGACTTTTCTTTTGGGGACCGCCATGGGCCGCTCCTGACAAGCATGTGGACGTCAACCAGAGCGCGACTGGAGCCCCGGCCGAAACAGGGCGCGGATACAATAGGAAACCGCCCCCAAGTTCAACCCCCGCCCCTGCCGCGGTTTGCCGCCCCTCGCGCCTTGCCGTTGCGGCAGATTCGGGCGCAGGATGGCCGCATCCCGGCGCTTCGGAGGCCCTCGCATGCGTTTCGCCCTTGTGATCGCGGCAGCCTTGGCTTTGGCCGCGTGCGCACCCGAACCGCCGGTCGCGGAAAAACCCGACCGCCCGCTCAACCCGACCGAGGCCTGCGCCGCCAAAGGCGGCACCTATCGCCGGGTTTGCCTGATGGGCGATTGGACCTGCGTCATGCCCCACAAGGACGCAGGCAAGCGCTGCAGTGACGGCGACGAATGCGAGAGCAAACAGTGCCGCTACGTCGGCGCGTCGGCACCCCAGCCGGGGCAACAGGCGACCGGCGAATGCCGCCGCACGAGCGATCCCTGCGGCTGCTTCACGCTGGTCAAGGACGGCAAGGCCGAGCCAACGCTCTGCGTCGACTGACGCTCAGCCGTCTTTCTTCACAAGCTTGGGCTTCAGCTTCGCAAGCGCCGCGAAAGGATTCTCGCGCGGCGCCGTATCCTCACCGTGGAAATCGACGCCGGGCTTGCGCGGATAGGGATCGAGCGCCAATGACAATTCTTCGACCAGAATCTCGCCGAGATCGACCTCGCGTCCGAGCGGCTCGGGAGGCTCCTCGCCTTCGGGATCGACGAACACTTCGTGCTGCGCGTGCTCGTCCGCGCTGAGCGCGATTTCGGGCAGGAAGCGGCGTTCGAAGGCGACGGAGAGGTGTGCCGGCACCGGATCGAGCGTGACGACGCAGGCCTGCACGACATCGGCATCGAGCGTGCCCGTGACGCGCAGCCCCTTGCCACGCCAGTGTGCGAGCTGCACGTCGGCGGTCATCGCCGTCAACCCGATGAGACCCAGATAGCGCGCGATCCGCTCGCGCTCCGCGTCGTTCGCCTCGAGGCGCTGCGCGAGGCCGTTGTCCCCCACGCGCGCGGCAGGCACCAGCCGGCGATAGCCGTGCGCAGGCGGCGGCTCCGCGTGCGGGCGCGTCATGGCGCGGGCCAGGCGAAGGTGCCGGCCAGAATGTCCGTGTCGGGTGCCGCCTTCAACGCTTCCGACGCCGCGCGCACGTAGGTGGCGAGCGCATCGAGCTTCGGCTGACCGACCTCCGCACCGCGATAGACGTTGCGGTGAATGGCGGCGCGCAAGGCCGCCGTATCGCCGCCCTTCAAAGCGGACTCGTAGGCGGTCGCCCGGCCGTAGAACGCCTGCACCATCTGCTTCATCTTCTTGGGCAGCGACATGTCGCCCGCGCCCAGTTCGCGCAGGTTCTGATCCAGATTGGCAAGCATCTGGTCGAACGTCGCTTGGGCGAGACCCCGGCCCTCGCCCGGTACCGATTTCAGGCGCGGCAGGTAGAGCCCGGCATGCAGGACGATCAAATCGAACCGGCCGTCGACCGTGTCCGGCACGTCCAGTCCGTCGTAGAACTGCGGGCGGCGCGCCTGCTCGACGATCGCGTTGTAGATCCAGGCGCCGTGCCGCGACCTGTCGCGCCCGCGGCTGAAGAAGGACAGAAGTGCGCGCACGGGCTCGAGGCTTTCTAGGGTTTCTTGGCTTTGGCTTGAAATTAGGCAACCCTCGCGGTACGTCAACAACCTCGTTTGTGCCGCTTTTCGGCCCCCTGGAGTTCCGCCCCATGAGATCGCGCGTTTTGCTGACTGCGTCCGCATTGGTTTTGGCCGGTGTCACGGCCTGCGCCCCCATTCGGGACGTGCGCGGCTATGTGCCCGACGAAGAAAAGGTCGCAGCGGTCAAGATCGGCGGCGACACGCGCGACAGCGTGCAGGAGAAATTGGGCACGCCGTCTTCCACCGCCACGTTCGGCGATCCGACCTGGTACTACATCTCGACCGAGCAGGAGCGCTATGCGTTCTTCAAACCGGACGTGACGAAGCGTCAGATCCTCGCGATCGAGTTCTCCGACGACGGCAAGGTCGCCGACATCCGCGCCTACGGCATCGAGGACGGCCAGGTGATCGCGCTCGTCGACCGCGAAACGCCCAGCCGCGGCAAGGAAATGTCGTTCCTGCAACAGATGTTCGGCAACATGGGCGCCTTGCCGCCATCCGCGCCCGGTTCGCGCGACTCGGGCGGCAGCCGCCCCGGCGGCGACGGCCGATAGGGCTTCGTGCTTAGGGAATAGGGATTGCTGCCAACCCCTATTCCCCCATCCTCCAATCACTACATGTGCGCGAGCGCTGCGAGCAGCAGCAGCGCCACGATATTCGTGATCTTGATCATCGGATTGACGGCCGGACCCGCCGTATCCTTGTACGGGTCGCCGACCGTGTCGCCGGTCACCGCCGCCTTATGGGCGTCCGAACCTTTGCCGCCGAAATGGCCGTCTTCGATGTACTTCTTCGCGTTGTCCCACGCGCCGCCGCCCGAGGTCATCGAGATCGCGACGAAGAGACCGGTCAGGATCACGCCCATCAGCATCGCGCCGACGGCCGCCAGCGCCGCACCTTTGCCCGCAATCAGCAACACCGCGACGAACAGCACGATCGGCGAGAGCACCGGCAGCAGCGATGGCACGACCATCTCGCGGATCGCGGCCTTCGTCAGCATGTCGACGGCGCGACCGTAGTCCGGCTTCTCCGTGCCCTTCATGATGCCGGGCTTTTCCTTGAACTGACGGCGCACTTCCTCAACCACGGCGCTCGCCGCACGGCCGACGGCCGTCATGCCGAGCGCGCCGAACAGGTAGGGCAGCATGCCGCCGATGAAGAGGCCGACGACGACCCATGGATTCTCGAGGCTAAAGCTGACAGCGATGCGCTGGCCGTTTTCCCCGAAGAACGGATACTGGTCGATGTTCGCGCGGAAATAGGCGAGGTCGGACGTGTACGCCGCGAACAGCACGAGCGCGCCCAAGCCCGCCGAACCGATCGCATAACCTTTCGTCACCGCCTTCGTCGTGTTGCCGACCGCGTCGAGCGCGTCGGTCGTCTTGCGCACTTCCTTGTCGAGGCCCGCCATTTCGGCGATGCCGCCCGCGTTGTCGGTCACCGGACCGAACGCGTCGAGCGCCACGATCATGCCCGCAAGCGCGAGCATCGTCGTCGTCGCGATCGCGATGCCGAAGAGGCCGGCCAACGTGTAGGTCACGATAATGCCCCACACGATGACGAGCGCGGGAAGCGCGGTCGACTCCATCGACACCGCAAGGCCCTGGATGACGTTCGTGCCGTGACCGGTGACGGAGGCCTTGGCGACCGAACGGACCGGGCGATAGCCGGTGCCGGTATAGTACTCGGTAATCCAGACGAGCAGCCCCGTGACCGCCAGACCGGCCACGCCGCAGAAGAAGAGCGTGATGCCCTGGAACTGCAATCCGTTGACCGCCGTGATCGGCTTGTCGAATCCGACGAAGAGATGGGTGACGAGGCCCACGAGCACAAGCGACAGAAGCGCCGTGACGACGAGGCCCTTGTAGAGCGCGCCCATGATGTTCTTCGACTGACCGAGGCGCACGAAGAAGGCGCCCACAATGGACGCCAGAATGCACACACCCGCGATCAACAGCGGATAGGCCATCATCAGCGAGCGGTCGGCCACGAAGAAGATCGAGGCCAGAACCATCGTGGCGCCGATCGTGACCACGTAGGTCTCGAACAAGTCGGCCGCCATGCCGGCGCAGTCGCCCACGTTGTCGCCCACGTTGTCGGCGATCGTGGCGGGGTTGCGGGGATCATCTTCGGGAATGCCGGCCTCGACCTTGCCGACCATGTCGCCGCCGACGTCCGCACCCTTCGTGAAGATGCCGCCGCCGAGACGGGCGAAGATCGAAATTGCCGAGGCGCCGAGCGCGAGCGAGACCAGCGCTTCGATGATCACGCGGCTTTGCTTGGCGTCGTTGACGTCGTAGCCGACGACGCCGATTAGGAAGCCGTAATAGCCGACGATCGCAAGCAGCGCGAGGCCGACGACGAGCATGCCCGTCGAGGCACCCGACTTGAAGGCGATCGCAAGGCCTTCGGCCAGACCTTTGCGCGAGGCTTCCGTCGTACGCACGTTCGCGCGCACGGACACGTTCATGCCGATATAGCCGGCCGCGCCCGAAAGCACCGCGCCGATGACGAAGCCGACGGGTTGGATCCACGAGAAACCGAACGCGACGAACAGTGCCACCGTAACGCCCACGGCAACGTAAGCGATCGTCGTGTACTGGCGGTTCAGATACGCCTTCGCGCCTTCCTGAATGGCGGCCGCGATCTCCTGCATGCGTGCGTTGCCCGCAGGCGCGGCGAGGACGGACTGGATCGCCCATATCCCGTAGCCGACACCCGCGAATGCGCAAAGCAGTACGATCCAAAGTCCTGTCGTCGTATCCATATGCCTCAGACCTTTTCGATTGATATGCCCGAAATCCGGGGACGGAATTCGGACCTGGACCCGAGGGATTGGGGCTGAGTGCGCACGGCGCGACTCAAAGTGGCCCCCCGGCCAAAGCGAGGGCGGAACATGCCAAACGGACCTAGGGCATGCAATACCGGAAAGTCGCAGATTTGCTGGAAAATTCGACGCGGGGCCCGCGTCCGAAAGCGTTAATGCCGGGCCATCGCCGCATCGCGCAAGGCGACGTTCTGCACGATGTTCTCGCCCACGACCTTCCGACTGACGGCAAGCAGCCGTGCCTTCAATCCCGCTTCGTCGAGAACCGTGGGGTCGTTGTCCTTGGCGATCGAGGCGCCGTGAACCTCGCGCAGAAACGCATCCTGGATATAGGGAATGCGCTCCAGCATCATGCTCTTGTGATCGTCGGCGGTCAGTTCGAGCGTGACGCTCAAGAACATGTAGTGATGCAACTCGCCGCCCACGATCATCGGCGCGACCAAGGTCGGCATGTAGACGCTTGGGACGCGCGGGCCTTCGGGAACGGCCGTCTCGGTCTTGGGTTTCTTCGCCTTCGATCCGCCGCCGCCGGCCAGCGCAGGCGTGCCCGCCGCAAACGCGGCAAGCATCATCGTCAGCGCCAAGCCGAACCTCACGCGAATGAACTCCCGGCTTAGTTCGCGTCGCCGCGGGCTTCTTCCCGCTCGCGCTTCGCCTGAGAGCCCAAGACGATGATCAACAGGATCATCGCAATGAAGAACCGTGTCATACCCAGCACTCCGACAAACCCGACGGAGAGTGTGCGCCTGCCCCCGTTAACGTCCGGTGAAGCGTTAATTCGTTAGCAATTCAGAAATGCGTGTAGCCCGCACGCGGGAGCACGAGCCGCTTCCCGTCTGGGCCAATGACGGCCACGCTCTTGCCCCTGACGACCCGTCCAATGCGCGAAAGCGCGACCTTCGCCTTTGCGGACGCGGCAGTCAGATGCGGCGCCGCGGAAGCGGGCGCTGCAAACGCGAGCTCGTAGTCGTCGCCGCCCGTGATGAGATCGCCGATCTTTGCACGACCGTTTGCGATCGCTTCCCGCGCCGCTGCGGAAAAAGGTACCGCGCCCGCGTCGATCTCGATGCCGACCGCCGACGTCTCGGCGATGTGGCCGAGATCGGCGACCAACCCGTCCGACACGTCGAGACAGGCGTGTGCGAGCCGGCCGATGGCTTGTCCAAGACCAAGCCGCGGTTCGGGAACGCGAAAGCGGCCGATCAACCGGGCCGCATGTTGTTCGCTCAAGCCGAGGTGCTCACCCTTCAGAAGACGCAAGCCCAACGCCGCATCGCCGATCGTGCCGCTGACCCAAACCTCATCGCCGGCTTTGGCGCCCGCGCGACGCACCGTCTTGCCGTGCGCGACCTCGCCCAGTGCCGCGATGTTCACCATGACCGGGCCGGGCGTCGCTACCGTGTCGCCGCCGATGAGGGTAATGGCAAAGCGCGTTTGATCGCGCTTCAAACCGCCGGCAAACGCTTTGAGCCAGGCATCGCCGATCGACGGCGGCACCGCAAGCGTCAGCAGATAGGCGCGAGGCACCGCACCTTTCGCCGCGAGATCGGACAGATTCACCCTGAGCGCCTTCTGCGCGATCGTTTCCGGCGGATCGTTTGCAAAGAAGTGCACCCCCGCGACGATCGCGTCCGTGGTCAGCACGATGTCTTGCCCCGGTTTGGGCGTAAGCGCTGCCACGTCATCGGTGAGACCGAAGGCGCCACTCTCTTCCCGCGCCAGCGGCGCAAACAACCGGGCGATCAGCTCGAACTCGCCGCGCCGCCCGCCCTTGGCCGTCATGGCTCGCCGGGCGCGGCGTATTCGCCGGCGCGCCGGTTGCGCGCAAGCCGGTTCAACACGCCGCTCAGGAACGCGACTTCCTCGCCGTCGCCGAAGAAGGCCGCGGCCACGTTCAGATACTCGTGCACGATCACGCGCGCGGGTACCGCGGGGCGCGCGATGATCTCGAACGTCGCCGCGCGCATGATCGCGCGCATCGTGGCGTCGATGCGGTCGTAGGACCACTCCTTCGCCACGACCTGCACGAGCGCGCGGTCGACCTCGCTCTGTTCGGCGACGACGCCGCGGATCAGATCGGCGAAGTATTTCTCGTCCGCTTCCGCGTATTGATCGCCGTCGATCTCGTGCCCGAAACGGTGGTCGATGAACTCGCGCAGCGCCGTTTCGGAATCTTGGCCCCCGAGTTCCATTTGATAGAGCGCCTGCACCACCGCAAGACGCGACGCGCTGCGCGAGCGGCCGTCGCTGCGGCGCTTGGGGCGAGGCGGTTCGCTCATCGCGGCCCCAAATTGAAACGGCGGCGTAGCGCGATCATCGCAAGCGCGGCCTTCGCGGCGTTGCCGCCCTTGTCCTCGACCCGATCGGCGCGGGTGCGCGCCCACGCCTGGTCCTCGTTCTCGACGGTCAAGATGCCGTTGCCGATCGCGAGCCGCTGATGGACCGTGAGGTCCATCAGACCGCGCGCGGATTCGTTCGCGACCGTGTCGTAGTGCGTGGTCTCGCCGCGGATGACGCAGCCGAGCGCGACAAAGCCGTCATAGGTGGCCCCCGCCGCATGCCCGGACGCGCTCGCCATCGCGATCGCGCCCGGGATCTCGAGCGCGCCGGGCACGGTGACCGTGTCGTATTCGACGTTTTGTTTCTTCAGCACCGCCGTCGCGCCGGCGAGCAATGCGTCGGAGATGTCGGCATAAAACCGCGCTTCGACGATCAAGATCCGCGTCATGCCGAACTCCCGTAGCGCGAGCCCACCATCCGCGTGCCGACGACGCGCAAACCGTAACCTTCGAGGCCGACGATGCGCCGCGAGGCCGAGTTCGTGAGCAGGATCATGTCCTTGACGCCGAGATCGAGCAATATCTGCGCGCCGACACCGTATTCCTTGAGCCGCCGCGGCATGGTCTCGGGTTCCGGCTGCTTGCGCAAGAGCAGGTCGGAGATATAGGTCGCCCGGCTTTCGCGGATCAGCACGATGATGCCGCGCCCCTCTTCGCCCACGACCTCCATCGAGCGCGTCAGCACGTCGTCGCGCCCGCCACGCACCGCGAGCAGGTCGTCGAACAAATTGACCGCGTGCATGCGCACCAGAACCGGTCCGCCCTTCGAGATGTCGCCCTTCACGAGCGCGATGTGCTCGGCGTACTCGACCGTGTTCACGTACAGCATCATCTTGAACTTGCCGCCGTGATGGCTGTCGATCTCGGTTTCGACGCCGCGCGTGATGAAGTGGTCGTGGCGGCGGCGATATGCGATCAGATCGGCGATCGTGCCGACCTTCATGCCGTGCAGCTGCGCGAACTTCACGAGGTCGGGCAGGCGCGCCATCGTGCCGTCGTCGTTCATGACCTCGCAAATGACGCCGGCGGGCAAGAGGCCCGCGAGCCGCGAGATGTCGACGGCCGCTTCCGTATGCCCCGCGCGCACGAGCACGCCGCCCCGCCGCGCGACGAGCGGAAACACGTGGCCCGGCGTCACGATGTCGGCCGGACCCTTCGACGGATCGATCGCGACCGCGATCGTGCGCGCCCGATCGTGCGCCGAGATGCCGGTCGTCACCCCCTCTTTCGCTTCGATCGAGACCGTGAAAGCGGTTTGATGCGGCGTGCCGTTGTCGCGCGACATCATCGGCAGGTTCAGCGTCTGCGCGCGCTCCTGCGTCATCGCGAGGCAAACGAGGCCGCGCGCATGCTTGGCCATGAAGTTGATCACTTCGGGCGTGGCCATCTGCGCCGGAATGATGACGTCGCCCTCGTTCTCCCGATCCTCGGCATCGACCAGGATGTACATGCGCCCGTTGCGCGCATCCTCGATGATGTCTTCGGGCGGCGAGATGTAGTCGTGGAATTCGCCGGTCATGCGAACTCCTTCAGCCGCGCGAGATAGCGCGCGAGCATGTCGATCTCGATGTTCACCTTGTCGCCCGCCTTCACTGCGCCCCAAGCCGTCACCTTCATCGTATGCGGGATCAGATTGACGCCGAACGTCGCGCCGTCGACTTCGTTGACCGTCAGCGACGTGCCGTCGAGCGCGATCGAACCTTTGGGCGCGATGAATTTCGCGAGCGGCTTCGGCGCGCGAATGCGGACGCGGGTCGAATCGCCCTCGGGCTCGACTGCGAGCACATCGCCCACGCCGTCGACATGACCCGAGACGATGTGGCCGCCGATTTCCTCGCCCACTTTGAGCGAGCGTTCGAGATTGACCTTCGAACCCACCGCCCAAGCGCCCAGCGTCGTTTTTGACAGCGTCTCCGCAGACACTTCGACCGAGAACCACCCGTCGCCCGCCTTGCCGCCTTTGGCGACGACGGTCAGACACGGGCCCGAGCAGGCGATCGACGCGCCGATCGCGATCGCGGCCGGATCGTAGGCGGTCGCGATCTTGACGGTCGTGTCGCCGCGCTTGGCAATCAGCTGCACGGTGCCGACGTCGGTGATAATGCCGGTGAACATGGGGCGCAGTATTAGGGGGCGCGCACGTAAGTTTCCAGCACGTCCTCGCCGAGGCGAATTGCCTCGCGCCGCTCGAAACGCGGCAACCGCGCCAGATCGTGCGCGCCAAGTGCCCCTAGGGCGGCCACGCCTTCGCCCATGATCGTTGGCGCGCGATACCACATCAGCGTATCCACAAGGTCGGAAGCGACGAGCGATGAGCCAAGCGCCGCACCGCCTTCGACCAGAACGCGCGTCAGCCCCTCGCGCCCGAGCGCATTCAGCGCCGCTGAAATATCAACGCCCGACGCCGCCCGCGCGACCGGCAGAACCTTCACGCCTTTCGCAGCCAATGCAGCGACGGCGCGCGCATCGGCGTCCGGCGCCGTGATCAACCACACCGGTTGCTGATGCGCCGTCATGGCGAGTTTCGACATCGGCGAAAGTCGCGCCGTGGTGTCGACGACGACGCGCACGAGGCGCTTGCCGCTCAGCCCCTGCAACCGGCACGTCAGCTCGGGGTCGTCGGCCGACGCCGTTCCGATGCCGACCATGACGGCGTCATGCTGTGCGCGGACCAGGTGCACATGAGCGCGAGCCGCTTCGCCCGTGATCCAGCGGCTTGCCCCGGCGGGCAAGGCGATCTTGCCGTCCAATGTCGTCGCGAGTTTGAGAGTGACTGCCGGCCGTCCGCGCTCGATGCGGGAAAAGAAGCCGCTGTTGACGTCGCGGGCTTCCGCAGCACGGACGTCGGTCCGCACGTCGATGCCGGCCGCTTTCAACATCGCGTGGCCTTTGCCTGCGACGCGCGGATCGGGATCGGCAGCGGCGCTCACGACGCGCGCGACACCAGCGTCGATGAGCGCCTGTGCGCATGGTCCCGTTTGGCCCTGATGGGCGCAGGGCTCGAGCGAAACATACGCGGTCCCGCGGCGCGCCCTCACACCCGCCCGGCGCAACGCTTCGGTCTCGGCATGCGGACGACCGCCGTCCTGCGTCCAGCCGCGCCCGGCGATGTGTCCGGCTTCGTCGACGATCACGCAGCCGACCGCAGGGTTCGGCCAGACGCGTCCGAGGCCCCGGCGCGCGAGCATCAACGCGAGGGCCATGAAGCGGTCGTCGTTCGGTCCTTGCGCGCGCGTGGCGTTATCCGCCTTTGGGGGGGTCGCTGTCGGTCAATTGGCCGATAATATTCTCGAAATCCTTCGCCTCGCGGAAATTCTTGTAGACGGAGGCGAAGCGGACATAGGCGACGGTGTCGAGATTGGCGAGGCCCTGCATCACAAGCTCGCCGATCGTCGACGAAGGGATTTCCGTTTCGCCGGAACTCTCCAACCGGCGCACGATCCCGTTGACCATGCGCTCGACGCGCTCGGGTTCGACCGGCCGTTTGCGGATCGCGTGCTGGATCGAGCGCATGAGCTTGTCGCGGTCGAACGGAAGGCGCCGGCCACTTTTCTTGATGACGATGAGGTCGCGCAGCTGAACGCGCTCGAACGTCGTAAAGCGCGCGCCGCACGCGGGGCACACGCGACGTCTGCGGATGGCGGCATTGTCTTCCGTCGGACGCGAGTCCTTTACTTGCGTGTCATCGTGCTGACAGAACGGACATCTCATCGCGCCGACCCCTTGCCCCTACCCGGGCTTGTATCCACAGGCACCACAACCACCGACCCAACACAAGCATTTGCGCGCGAGGGGTTCAATCCCGCTATTACTATTGGGTGAAATTCGGCCGCAAAGGCGCCCGGCGTTTATCGTTTCTCGGTTAACTCGCGCCCGATCGGACTGCATCGGCAGAGTATTCGACCGCCTCCGAAGGCAGACGACGAGGCGAACGCAAAAGACCGGCGCACGATGTGCAAGCACTCGCTGAGACCACGATGGGTCGTACCTTACCCGCATTACTCGGGGGCGGCGCTTCATGACGTCTGCGTTAGGTTTGAACCAGATCAGTTGTGCATTAAACTTGTCGCGATATTGCATTCCGCCGGGGCGGCGCCCATAAGCCTTGCGTTGCGATTCTCGCCCGGCGCGCGAATTTTTCGGTTCTGTTGAAAAGTGAAGGGTACCCCTCGATGAGCGACACGAAGCAAGACAACGGCAAGTCTGCCGATCATCTGCTGCAATTGGCGACAGGGATCGTCTCGTCTTACGTCACCCACAATCAAGTTCCGATGGGCGAAGTGCCTGTGATCCTGAAGAACATTCACTCCGTGCTCGCAGGCCTCTCGACGGGCGCGGCGGGCGAGCTTACGGGCGGTTCGAAGCCGGCGGTTTCCGTGAAGAAGTCCATCGGCGACGACTTCATCATCTGCCTCGAAGACGGCAAGAAGCTGAAGATGCTGAAGCGCTATCTGCGCTCGCGCTACAACATGTCGCCGGACGAATATCGGGCGAAGTGGGGCCTGCCGCTGGACTACCCGATGGTCGCGCCCGCCTATGCTCGGCAGCGGTCGGACTTCGCCAAGAAAATCGGCCTGGGGCGCGTTCCCGACAGCACGAACCGCCGCCGCCGCAAGGCGGCCTGATTTTCTCGGAACGGCGTCTCAAGCGCCGCCGTTCTTCTTTTTCATGACATAGTCGAGTTTCGCGCGTGCGAGCCGTTCGAGATCGGCGCGCGCGGCGTTGGCAGGCGCAATGAAGCTCACCTCGGTACCGGTCGCCTCGTCGACGGCCGTCACCTTCTGCGCCGTGCCGACGCTCGTCAGCTCCAGAATGATGCGCCGGTCAGGCGGCACGTCTGATGTTCAGCCGCGACCAGGCGTGGTCCAGCGCCTCGATCAGCGCGCGCATCTTGTCGTCGTCGTGGAACGGCGAGGGCGTGAGGCGCAAACGCTCCGTCCCGCGCGGCACGGTCGGGTAGTTGATCGGCTGCACATAGATCGCATGCTCGTGCAGCAGGAAATCCGTGACTTCCTTGCAGCGGACCGGGTCGCCCACAAGGATCGGCACGATGTGGCTCACGGACGGCATCACGGGCAGCCCCGCCTCCCTGAGCATCGCCTTGAGCTTCGCCGCGCGCTCCTGATGGCGCGCGCGCTCAAGCTGGCTTGTCTTCAGATGGCGCACGCTCGCCAACGCGCCGGCCGCCAGCACCGGCGGGATCGAGGTCGTAAAGATGAAGCCCGGCGCATAACAACGCACCACGTCGATGAACTTCGACGACGAGGCGATGTAGCCGCCCATGATGCCGAAGGCCTTGGCCAGCGTGCCGTTGACGATGTCGATCTGCTGCATCACACCGTCGCGTTCGGCCACACCCGCGCCGCGCGCGCCGTAAAGCCCGACGGCGTGCACCTCGTCAAGATAAGTCAGCGCGCCGTAGCGCTCGGCCAACTCGCAGATCTTGCCGATCGGCGCGATGTCGCCGTCCATCGAGTAGACGGACTCGAACGCGATCACCTTGGCGGCAGCGGGGTCGGCCGCCGCGAGCAACTCCTCCAGGTGAGCCACGTCGTTGTGACGCCAGATCCGCCGCTGTGCCTTCGAGCGGCGCATGCCTTCGATCATCGAGGCGTGGTTCAGTTCGTCAGAAAAAATGATGCAGCCCGGCAAAACGTTGCCGAGCGTTGCGAGTGCCGCGTCGTTGGCGATGTAGCCCGACGTGAACAGCAACGCCGCTTCCTTGCGGTGCAAATCGGAGAGTTCGCGCTCGAGTTCGACGTGGAAATGCGTCGTCCCCGAGATGTTCCGCGTCCCGCCCGATCCTGCCCCGGCCGCGTCCAGCGCCGCGTGCATAGCGGCGATGACGATCGGGCTTTGGCCCATGCCGAGATAGTCGTTCGAGCACCAAACCGTGATCGGCCGTTCGCCCTGTGAGGTGTGATGGGTGGCCTCGGGGAAAGCTCCTCGGCGGCGCACGATGTCCGCGAAAACGCGGTAGCGGCCTTCCCGCTTCACCTGCGCCAAAGCGTTGGAAAACTGGCTTTCGTAGTCCATCCCAGCAACCCAAGACCCGCCTCGACCCACAAGCGGTCAGGTCGGGATTCCGTTGCCGGTAGTAAAGCGTCGCGCGCGCCGCGAAGCCAGTGCGATTTGTCGCAGCGCGGGATTACGCGTGCTTCGACTTGCGACCCGTTCGCAAAGTGAATCAGAGACGGTAGCGGACCTGATCGAGCCAGAAGCGCTCGAGCCGCTGCAGCGCTTTGTTCAACGCCGCGAACTCCGACACCTGCAAGCCGCCCGCGGGCTCGACCAGATGAACGTGGCGGTCGAAGAGGCCGGCCACGATGTTGCGGATGTCCTTGCCCTTCGGCGTGAGGCTCACGCGCACCGAGCGGCGATCCGCTTCCGAGCGGACATGGTTTATGTAACCGCCCTCGACGAGCTTCTTCAGATTGTAAGACACGTTCGAGCCCAGATAGTGACCGCGCGTGCGCAACTCGCCCGCGGTCAATTCCTGCTCGCCGATGTTGAAGAGCAAAAGCGCCTGGACGCTGTTCACGTCCGGCTGACCCACGCGCTCAAGTTCGTCCTTGATCACGTCCAGCAGCTGACGATGCAGACGCTCGACGAGATTCAAGCACTCGAGATAGCGCTGCTTGACGCTCTCTTGCTCGTGCGCTTCGCCCGCAACACGCGCGGTTGCCGTTACGCTCATGACCCCGACCCGCTTTCCCAAGGGGGCTTTTGCCCCATTCAGAACCGCACGTTAGCGGCGCGGGGCTAAGAATCGCTTAAGTGCGACGGCAAACATCGGGTTAAGCCTGGGGTTGACCGCGCAAAAGCTGGATGATCGCCGAGAAATCGCGCCCGCCCGCCCCCGCCGACTCGAACAGGCTGTAGAGCGCGGTCGCCTCGGCTCCCATCGGCGTCGCGGCCCCGGCGGTTTGTGCGGCCGACTGCGCGAGCTTCAAGTCCTTCAGCATCATCGAAGCCGTGAACCCCGCCTGATAGTTCCGGTTCGCGGGCGATGCGGGCACCGGCCCCGGCACGGGGCAATAGCTCGTCAAGCTCCAGCACTGGCCCGACGCGGTCGACGAGATCTTGAACAGCGTTTCGTGGTCGAGGCCCAGTTTTTCGGCGAGAACGAAGGCCTCGCATGTGCCGATCATCGAGATCGCGAGCAGCATGTTGTTGCAGATCTTCGCAGCTTGGCCGTTCCCGGCGCCGCCGGCGTGGAAGATGTTCTTGCCCATCTTCTCCAGGATCGGCTTCGCGCGATCGAAAGCGGCCGTCTCGCCGCCGACCATGAACGTCAGCGTGCCGGCGGCGGCACCGCCGACGCCGCCGGACACCGGCGCGTCCAGAAAATCGATGCGCGCGGCCTTGGCCGCAGCGTGCACGTCGCGCGCCGTCGTGACGTCGATCGTCGACGAATCGATGCAGAGCGTCCCGGGCTTGACGGCCTTGAGCAAGCCTTCACCGGCCAGATAGACCTCGCGCACATGCTGGCCCGCCGGCAGCATCGTCACCACGATCTCAGCGTCGCTTGCCGCAGCGGAAACCGAGGGCGCGCTCTGTGCGCCTGCTGCGACCGCACGCTCGACCGCGGATTTGCTCATATCGAAGGCCGCGACGTGATGTCCAGCTTTGGCCAGATTGGCGGCCATCGGCCCGCCCATGTTGCCCAATCCGACGAACGCGATGCGCATGACGTCTCTCCTGTCCGAGTTGCCAGTCGTGGCAGTGGGGCCGAATTCGTATGGCCTTCGCGTTCACGCAGCAATCCATTTCATGGAACGCCTCGTATCCTGGCGTTGGTGTCCAAGTCAGCAGGTGCCCGCTTTGACCCGCATTTACCCGCCCAGCCTCGTTTCTGCGCGCACAGCCCGCCATGCCGGATCGCGTCATGACGGCCGATAAGCTCCTCGAACAATTGGACCTCGCCTGGTCGACCGTACGGGGCCTGCGGCGGTGGCCCCGGCGCGCCGACGTCGATCCTGGAAAGCTGCGCGGCGCGCTCGCCTATGCCTCGCTGATCGACGTCGTCCCCGGCGACCCGATGGATTTCCGCTACCGCTTGCTCGGCCAGCGCTTGATCGAAGGATTCGGGCAGAACATCACGGGCAAACTGCACTCGGAATTTGCGGACAAGAAGCTCCCCGTGTGGCCGCTTTACGAGGCGTACAAGCGTTGCGTCGAGACGGGAGAGCCCCAAGACATCGACCATGAGCTTCGCAACAGCAACCAGACGCCGGTGCGCATGCGCGCGCGCGTGTGGCCGCTGTCGGACGACGGCACGAAGGTCACCGGGTTGCTTGGCGGCGGGATGTTCTTCGTGGCGGCGCTAAAGGTCTAAATCCAAATCGCCGTCCGGTAGCGGGGCGAAGTAGGCGTCGACGGCGGTTTTGTCTACGCCTTGCAGCGTCGCCGGTTTCCATTTCGGGGCGTTGTCCTTTTCCACGATGACGGCGCGCACGCCTTCGTAGAAATCGTGCCCGCGCATGAAGCGGTTCGTCAGGCGGAATTCGAGGCGCATGCAGTCCTCGAAGCTCAAGTCCTTGCCTTCGCGGATTTGGCGGAAGGCGACTTTGAGGCTCGTCGGGGACTTGGTCTTGAGGCTTTTCAGCGTTTCAGCCGCAAACAGCGACGTGCCGCCTTCGAGCGAGGCGAAGATTGCTTCGACGGAGTCGCGCGCGAAGTGGCCGTCGATCCATTCGCGAAGACCTTCGACCTTCGATTTGTTGTCGAGCGCGATCGCGAACGATGCGAGCGTCGCCTCGTACGGTTTGCCGCCGTCGCTCAACGCCGCAATCAGCTCTTCGTGCTTGTCGCCCGGAACGATGTGGGTTGCGATGCCGGCGTATTTCGAATCCGTCACGTCGAGGCGCGCGCCGGTCAGGCCCAGATACATGCCGAGCTCGCCCGGGCAGCGCGGCAGGAAGTACGTGCCGCCGACGTCGGGGAACAAGCCGATGCCGGTTTCGGGCATGGCGAACATCGTGCGCTCGCCGCAGACTCTGGCGCGTCCGTGCACCGAGACGCCGACGCCGCCGCCCATCACGATGCCGTTGATGAGGGCGATGTAAGGCTTCGGATAGCGCTTGATGACGCGGTTCAGGCGGTATTCGTGCGCGTAGAAGTCGATCACGTAGGGCGTGCCGGCCTTGCCCGAATCGTGCAGCGCGCGGATGTCGCCGCCGGCGCAGAAGGCGCGATCACCCGCGCCGCGCACAACCACCAGCTCGACGCCGTCGTCATGGCGCCACGCCTCCAGCGTCGCGCGCATGGCGTCGACCATGTCCAGCGTCAGCGCGTTCAGCGCCTTCGGCCGGTTCAGCGTGATGAGGCCGACGCGGCCCCGCTTTTCGAAAAGAACATCTTCCATCTCGACCCTTCAGTCCGACGGCACGCGGGCAAGTTTCCTCGGCCAAACGCCGCTCAAGAGGCCAATGCCGTAAGCCCAGAGCAGCCAACTTGCAAACATCCGCTCCTGCGTCGCGCTCATCACCGGGAACACGTTCTGGATCCACACGAAGACGAAGGCGTCGGCGATGAGGCCCGAGGCGCAAATCAGTATCGCCGAGGCCGCGCGTTCGAACGGGCGGGTCTGGAACGCGGCAAAGAAGAACCATCCGATCGCAACGACGAGCGGCACCGTAGCCACGAAAACCGCGACGGTGAGCACGGTGTTGCCCGGCACCAGCACATAATTGCCCATGAAGCGCACGATCACCGTCGCTTCGAACCAGATCAGAAGGCCATAGGCGATCGCCCAGAGCGCGAGGCGGCGCGAGATCATTGCCGCGACATCTCGCGGGCGATGATGACGCGCATGATCTCGTTCGTGCCTTCGAGGATTTGGTGCACGCGCAAATCGCGCACGTGGCGCTCCAGCGGGAAGTCCTTCAGATAGCCGTAGCCGCCGTGCAGCTGCAGCGCGTCGTTCGCGATCTTGGAGGCGTTGTCGCTGGCGAAGCGTTTGGCCATCGCGCACAGCATCGTCGCTCGCGGGTCGCGCCGGTCGAGCGCCGCGGCCGCGTTCCAAATCATGAGGCGCGAGGCCTCAAGCTCGGTCGCCATGTCGGCGAGCTTGAACTGCGTCGCCTGGAACTCGGCGAGTTGCTTGCCGAATTGACGCCGCTCGGTCACGTAACGCTGCGCCTGCTCCAGCGCGGCGCGCGCCGTGCCCAACGAACAGGCGCCGATGTTGATGCGACCGCCGTCGAGGCCCATCATCGCGATGCGGAAGCCCTCGCCCTCCGCGCCAATGCGGTTTGCGACCGGCACGCGGCAATTGTCGAAGATCACTTGCGCGGTCGGTTGGCTGCGCCAGCCCATCTTGCGCTCGTTCTTGCCGAACGAGAGACCCTTCGCGCCCTTCTCGACGACGAGGCAGGAGACACCCTTCGGCCCATCCTCGCCCGTGCGCACCATGCAGACATAAACGTCCGAGACGCCCGCGCCGGAGATGAACGCCTTCGCGCCGTTCAGCACATAGTGGTCGCCGTCGCGCACCGCCTTCGTCTTCAAGTTCGCCGCGTCTGAGCCTGCGCCCGGTTCCGTCAAGCAGTAGCTCGCGATCAGCTGCATCGTCGTCAGCTTCGGCAGCCACTTGCGCCGCTGCTCGTCGTTGCCGAAGCGGTCGATCATCCACGAGGCCATGTTGTGGATCGAGATGTAGGCGGCGGTCGCCGTGCAGCCCGCGGACAGTTCCTCGAAGATCAGCGCCGCGTCGAGGCGCGTGAGTTCCGATCCGCCGACGTCGCCCTTCACATAGATGCCGGCAAAGCCGAGTTGCGCCGCCTCGCGCATCGTGGGGACCGGAAAGACCTCTTCCTCGTCCCACTTCGCCGCGAACGGCGCGAGCTGACCGGCCGCAAAATCGCGCGCGGTCTTCTGGATCAGGCGTTGGTCTTCGGTGAGTTCGAACGGCATGGCGCCTTCCCCTTAACCTTGGCGCGGTGATACGAAGGGGCCCTAACACTGTCAACGAAGGCACGGGCATGACCTCCGACGCGCCGCGATTCCCGGGAACCCGTATGCGTAGGCTTCGGCGGACGAATTGGTCGCGGCGGTTGGTGGCGGAGAGCGTGCTGACGCCGGCCGATTTGATCTGGCCGGTTTTCATCGTCGACGGCGCGAACAAGCGCGAGGCGATTGCTTCGATGCCGGGCGTCGAGCGGCTGTCCGTCGATCTCGTGCCGGGGGCGGCGGAGGAAGCGGCGAAGCTCGGCATCCCGGTGCTGGCGCTCTTTCCCTACACGGACCCTGCGAAGAAAACCGACGACGGGCGCGAGGCGCTGAACCCCGACAACCTCGTCTGCCGCGCGACGCGCGCGGTGCGGGCGAGCGGGCTCGACATCGGCGTGCTGTGCGATGTGGCGCTCGATCCTTACACCAGCCACGGGCACGACGGGCTGATCAAAGACGGCACGATCTTGAACGATGAGACGGTCGAGGTGCTGGTCGCGCAGGCGCTCAACCAGGTGCGCGCGGGCTGCGATATCATCGCGCCGTCCGACATGATGGACGGGCGCATCGGCGCGATCCGCACGGCGCTCGAGCGCGAGGGTCACAAGGACACGCTGATAATGGCGTACGCCGCGAAGTACGCGTCGGCGTTCTATGGGCCGTTCCGCGACGCGGTCGGTTCGGCGAAGGCGCTGAAGGGCGACAAGCGCACGTATCAGATGGACCCGGCGAACGGCGATGAGGCGCTGCGCGAGGTTGCGCTCGACATCGCGGAGGGCGCCGACATGGTGATGGTCAAGCCCGGCATGCCCTATCTCGACATCGTGCGGCGCGTGAAGGAAGCGTTCGGCGTGCCGACGTTCGCCTATCAGGTGTCGGGCGAGTACTCGATGATCATGGCCGCGGCCGAGCGCGGCTGGATCGACGCGGACCGCGCAATCCTCGAAAGCCTGACCGCGTTCAAGCGCGCCGGCGCCGACGGCGTGCTCAGCTATTTCGCCCCACGGGCGGCAAGGTTGATGTCAGCGCGATAGACGCGCGATCAGACTTGACGTGTCCCAACGTTTGCCTGCCCCCGCTGAACTAGGCGCGCTGATTTCACACCACCTGTGACGTGACTTCACTGCACTGGCGCACTATTGTTGCAGAACTTGCAACGGGGATGGTCGTGAAGGCTCGAAACGCTTGGCTCATTCCACTGGCCCTGATTGCCGCCAATTCGGCTCTTGCTGACCCTGCGAGGCGCCCCACGTGTGGTGAAACGCCTGAGACTTTCGCTGCGATGCCGGGTTTCGAACCGGCCCAAATCGTTCACAAGCCGAACCCCGTCTATCCGGACCGCGCGCTCGACGATTGGAGCGAGGGATGGGTCACGCTGGAGCTGACGGTCGGACGTGACGGAGCACCTAAAGACATTGCCGTTCTCGACGCGATCGGCGCACGTGAGTTCGTGATTCATACCATCGGCACCGTGAACCGCTGGCGGTACAAACCCGCTACACAGAACGGCGTGCCGGTCGAACAGAACCTTTGCTCTGTGATCGTTGTCTATCAGTTCTACGATTCAGGCCGCACCGCAGACCACAACACCTTCGTAAGGCAGTACAATCAGGCACGCGCGCTGCTGCGCGACAGCAAATACGACGAAGCGCTTGCTGTTATCGAGCCGGCGTTGCGCAAACGGATCAACCTCTACGAGATCGCGATGGGATCGCACCTCGCGGGGATAGCGTATGCAAAAAAGAGCAATCTGCCCAACGCTCTCTTTCATATGCGCCACGCGGTGATCGAAGACCTGGAATATCTCGAGAAGGAAATGCGCCCAACCGCGTTGTCGTTGCTGGCGGAACTGGAACTCCGGCTCGGCAATATGGATGAAGGGTTCCGTGCGTTCGAACGCCTACGGGAACTTGATCCCAAGCTGACCCAACCGGATGGGCCGTTGGCCAAACTGGTCAAACGCGTCAAGGACGGACTGTCTTCCCCGGAACCGATCTCGATCGCGGGCCGGCTCGCAAAGCACCCGCTGGTCGATGCACCCGCAGTGTGGCGTCACCGCTTGCTTCGCCCAAGTTTCACGTTTCAAGGGATCCAAGGCGATGTGAAGACATTCGCGCTCGTTTGCACGAACGCCAAGCACAACGCCCCCGTGGACGATCAAACGCGGTGGGACATACCGTCAAAGGCAGGTCCGTGCGTGTTGCGTGTCGACGGCGCTCCCGGCGGCACTTTCAACGTCATTCAGGAATGGAGCGAGCAGCAGCCGTCAGCGCAGCGATAGCACGTGGCCTGCAAAGGGGGGGGGCGATCATGAAGATGCACATCGGGTTGTTCTTGTCCGTGGCAATCGTCGGCAGCACCGAGGCGGCGCCCTCGGCTTTGCCAGGGACCGATTGCGGTGGGTCACACAGGGTATACGGCGCCATGCCCGGCTTCGAACCGGCGCAGCTGATCGAGAGCACTCGCCCGTACTATCCTCCTCGCGCCTTCTACGAGTGGAGCGAAGGTTGGGTGTCGCTCGAGTTCACCGTTGGACAGGACGGAGCACCCAAGGACATCGCCGTCCTGGACGCGATCGGCGCGCGCGAATTCGTCGTCCACGCGGTCGGCGCGGTCGACCGCTGGCGTTATCGGCCGGCGACGCAGAACGGCAAGCCGGTCGAACAGAATCTCTGCAACGTGACCCTGTCATTTCGTTTCGCTGGGTCCGAGCGCGCCGCGGACCACAACGCGTTCGTGCAGCGATACAATGAGGCGCGCGAGCTCCTGCTCGACCGCAAGTACGACGACGCCATCGCGATCATCGTGCCGGCGCTGCGCAAACGCCTCAATTTGTACGAGATCGCAATGGGCTCCCAGGTTGCGGGACTCGCCTACGCCAAGAAAAGCGATTGGCCGAACGCGCTCTTCCACATGCGCCATGCTGTGATAGGAGACCTTGCATACCTCGACAAGGAAATGCGCTCGACGGCACTGTCCGTGCTGACCGAACTCGAACTTCGGCTCGGCAATCTCGATGAGGGCTTCCGTGCGTTCGAGCGCCTGCGAGGTGTCGATCCAAAAGCGGCGCAGCCTGACGGGATCCTGGGCAAGATGGTCACGCGCATGAAGGATGGGTTAGCCGCCCCAGGACCGATCTCGATTGCAGGCCGGCTCGCACAGCACCCGCTGGTCGACGCGCCGGCTGTGTGGCGTCACCGCCTGCTGCGCTCGAAGTTCAGCTTTCAGAACATCCAGGGCGAGGTGAAGACGTTTGCGCTCCTTTGCACGAACGCCAGGAACGGCGCTGCGGTCGCAATCGGGACTTGGTGGGAGGTCCCCGCCAGCGCAGGCTTGTGCAAACTGCGGGTCGACGGCGCGCCCGGCGCCACTTTGAGTGTCGTGCAAGAATGGCGCACGTACGAGCCTTCAGCGAGACGATAGGCGCGCGATGAGGCTTGACGTGTCCCAGCGTTTGCCGCCCATCGCTTCGACGTCGGCGTAGAATTGGTCGACGAGCGCCGTGACGGGAAGTTTCGCGCCGTTGGTGCGGGCTTCGGCGAGCGCGATGCGCAGGTCTTTGCGCATCCATTCGACGGCGAAGCCGAAGTCGAATTTGCGTTCGTGCATGGTCGCGGCGCGGTTTTCCATCTGCCAGCTTTGCGCCGCGCCCTTCGAGATGACGTCGACGACGGCGGCGGGGTCGAGGCCGGCTGCCTCCGCGAACGCAACGCCTTCCGAGAGCGCCTGCACGAGCCCTGCGATGCAGATCTGGTTGACCATCTTCGTCTTCTGCCCGGCGCCGGCTGGCCCCAAGCGGCGCACCATCTTGGCGTAGGCGCGGATGACGGGCTCGGCCGCCACGTAGGCCGCTTCGTCGCCGCCGCACATGACGGTGAGTTGGCCCTTCTGCGCACCCGCTTCCCCGCCTGAGACCGGCGCATCGACGAACGTCAAGCCCTGCGTCGCCGCTTCGCGCGCAAGCTCTTCGGCGAGTTTCGCCGAACCGGTCGTGTGGTCGACGAAGATCGCGCCCGGCTTCATCGCGGGAAACGCCGCGTCGGCGATCGCCCGTATATCGGGATCGTCGCCGACGCAGGAGAACACGATGTGCCTGTCGCGTGCCGCTTCGACGACGGTTGCGGCGGCGCGTCCTTTGTGCTTGCCGCACCATTCCTCGGCCCGCGCGCGATTGCGGTTGAAAACCGTGACCATGTGTCCGGCGGCGGCCAGGTGGCCGGCCATCGGAAAGCCCATGCGGCCGAGGCCGATGAATGCGACGTCTGCCATGGCGGACCCTCAGTTGTCGGCGTCGAGCGCACGATAGCGCCCGCGGTAGTAGATCAGCGGATTGCCGTGCGCCCGGTGGCCGAAGTCGAGCACACGGCCGACGAAGATCACATGATCGCCGCCCTCATAGCGGTGCTCGACGCGGCACTCGAAATGGGCGATCGCGGTCGCAAGCACCGGCAAATGGTCCCGGCCCTCGTTCGCTTCGCCGTCCTTCAAGTTGCCTTCGCCCTTGCGCGCCAGGCGCTGAGACAGTGCACGATGCTCGTCCCCCAGAATGTTCACGCAGAAATGGCTCGCGCTCATGAACACGGGGAAGCGGTCGGACCCGCGGTCGAGGCTCCAGAGCACCAGCGGCGGTTCCAGGGACACGGAGGCGAACGAGTTGACGGTCAGCCCGACCGAAGCGCCGTCCGCCCGCCGGCAGGTCACGACCGCGACACCTGTCGCAAAATGACCCAACGCGTCGCGAAAGCCGCGGGAATGCTCGCTCATCTGCCAAGCCCCTTCCTTAAGGCCTCAACGCCGCCTTAACGGCTCGCCCGCAATACTGCGGATCGGATCGAGGTAACGGCGCGGGCTTGCGAAGGCAAGGCCCGAGAAATCGCCGGCCGCGTCCGTTGGGGATTGGGGCTCATGCGGAACGACGGCGCGGTCGTCATCAAGAAGATCAAGAAGGGCGGCGGCCACGGCCATCACGGCGGCGCGTGGAAGGTCGCCTATGCGGACTTCGTGACCGCCATGATGGCGTTCTTTCTTTTGATGTGGCTGATCAACACGACGACGCCCGAACAGAAGCGCGGCATCGCCGACTACTTCGCGCCGGAATCGGTCAGCCGCAGCGAATCCGGCACCGGCGCGCTTCTGGGCGGCACTTCGGCGTCGAACGACGGCCAGTCGGGCCAAGGCTCGCTCGCCGCCAAGACGCAGCTGCGTCCGCCCGCAGTCGAAGACAAGTCCGAACTGAACTCGAAGGGCCGCGACAACGCCAACGGCAGCGCCTCGTCCGGTCACGCGCGTGCACAGAACGCCGCACTCGAGCAAGCCGCCGCCCGCCTGCGCCAGGCGATGCAGGACATGCCCGATCTCGCCGAACTCTCGAAGCACGTGCTGATCGACGACACGCCCGAGGGTGTGCGCATTCAGCTCATCGATCAGGACAACCGCTCGATGTTCGAGCCGGGCCAGGCCGCGCCCAAACCCCACACTCAGCGCCTGCTCAAGGAAGTCGCGAAGATCGTGGAGAACCTGCCGAACCGCATCTCGGTGTCCGGGCACACGGACGGGGCGAGCTTCGAGGGCCCCGGCGGCTACTCGAACTGGGACCTGTCGGCCGCGCGCGCCAATGCCACCCTCAAAGTCCTGTTCGACGCCGGCATGACCCAGGACCACGTGGCCGAAGTCACGGGCAAAGCGGGCTCCGACCCGCTCTACCCGGACAACCCCTACGCCTCCGCCAACCGGCGGATCAGCATCGTCCTGCTCCGCGAAGCCCCGGTTTTGCCGCCTGAAGACTAGAGATTTCCACACTCTGCGCACCGTTTCACGCCGGGGTTTTCAGCCGCGCCGGACTATGGGAATCTGTTCGCCCACGACCCTGCTTCGGGATTCGAAGGCAGGCGCTTTTCGGGCGGAGTTACGCGCGTTGACCGAGCAGCTGAGGACGATCGCACCGCAGTTCTACCAAACCTCGCCCGCGCCCTGCCCTTATCTGCCGGGCCGCATGGAGCGAAAAGTCTTCACGCGCCTCTCCGGCGAAGTCGCCCGGCCGCTGAACGACATGCTGACCCATCAGGGGTTCCGCCGCAGCCAGAACATCGCCTACCGCCCGAACTGCGAGACGTGCCAGGCCTGCATCTCGGTCCGCGTCGTCGTTGACGCGTTCGAGGCTTCGCGCTCGTTCCAACGCGTGACCGCGCGCAACGACGATCTGATGAGCGAAGTCGTCGATCCGTGGGCGACGGAGGAGCAGTTCGCGCTGCTGCGACGCTACCTCGACGCGCGCCACATCGGCGGCGGCATGTCGGACATGACGATGTTCGACTATGTCGCGATGGTCGAAGACTCCGCCGTCGAGACGCATCTCGTCGAGTACCGTTACCGTTCGGGCCCGAACGTGGGCGACCTCGTCGCCGTCGCGCTCACCGATCAGCTGACCGACGGCCTGTCGATGGTCTACAGTTTCTACGATCCCGCCGAAGGCGCGCGCAGCCCCGGCAGCTTCATGGTCCTCGACCATATCGAACAAGCCCGCGCCCGCAGCCTGCCCTATCTCTATCTCGGCTATTGGATCGAGGGCTGCCGCAAAATGACCTACAAAGCCCGCTTCGAACCCCTCGAAGCCCGCACCCCCCAAGGCTGGGTCCCCTTGAAGCGGCCGTGAAGGCGACGCAATCTGCAGTCGACCCTGCCGCCGCTCCGATTTGAGGGGACCGGAGACGGCGTTCACGCACGATACCTCGCCTCGTGAGGATAGATCCGCATATGTCGAACAATGTTCGTCTGGCCATTCTTGTCGCCGCGCTCGGTTACTTCGTCGATGTATACGATTTGATCCTCTTCTCCATTCTCCGGGTTTCGAGCCTGACCGATCTCGGCTTCTCGGGCGACGACTTGGTGACCAAAGGCATCTACCTCTTCAACGCACAGCTGATCGGCATGTTGGTCGGCGGCGTGTTTTGGGGCGTCATTGGCGACAAGATAGGCCGCATCCAGCTGCTCTTCGGATCGATCCTGCTTTATTCCGTCGGCAACATCTTGAACGGCTTCGTCGGTCAAATGACGCTGATCGATCCGTTCATCGCGCCGATCGATCAGTACGCGCTGCTGCGCTTCATCACCGGCGTTGGCTTGGCCGGCGAGATCGGCGGGGGCATCACGCTCGTCGCCGAACTGATGCCGAAGGAAACCCGCGGATACGGAACAATGATCGTCGTCGCGACGGGCGTGGCCGGCGCGGTCGCCGCCGCCATCACCTACGAACTGTTTTCGTGGCGCTGGACGTACATTATCGGCGGCATCATGGGTCTATGCCTTTTGGCGTTGCGTCTGTCCGTCGCCGAGTCCGGGATCTTCAGGGAGTTGGCCGCCAAGGAGGACGTCGCCCGAGGGAACTTCCTGATGCTGTTTACGTCATGGGACCGGTTCTCGCGGTACTTGAACTGCATCCTCGTTGGTTTACCGATTTGGTATTCGCTCGGGCTCATCGTCACGTTCTCGCCCGAGATCGGTCGCGCATTGAACCTCGACGCCCCCATCACCGCACCGTCGGCCGTCTTCTGGTTCTATTGCGGCATCACGATCGGCAGCGTCGCGAACGGGCTCGTGAGCCAGTGGCTGGAGAGCCGCAAGATGGCGATCGGCATCTTCCTGGTCGGCACGTTGGTGACGCTTGCGTCGTTCTACTACTTACCGGTTCCTTCGGCGGCATACTTCCTCGGCCTGCTGTTCGCGCTGGGCTTCTTCACGGCCTATTGGGCGATGTTGGTGACCCTGTCTGCAGAGCAATTCGGCACGAACCTTCGCGCGACCGTCGCAACGTCGGTGCCGAACTTCGTACGCGGCGCCGCCTTCCTGATGACGACACTGTTCGCATTTCTAAAACCCGATCTCGGGGTGCTGAATGCCGCCGAGGTGGTCGGCATCATCGCCGCGTTACTTGCGCTGTTTGCGCTCGCCATGCTCAGGGAAACGTTCCATCGCGACCTCGACTATCTCGAGACCGACGCCAAACCGGCGCGGCCGGCGGAGTAGCGCGATGACCCTGCCCGCCACGCCGCAACCGCCCGCGATCGATTGGTGGCGCGTCGGCTTGCGTCTCTTGATTTGGTTCTCGGTCGTGGCCGCGTTCGCCTACGCGGTTTCGACCGGCAGCCTGCGCATCTTCGAGGAGGACATCCACATCGCGGCCGAACCGAACCGCGAGCGCGTGGCGCTCGCCGGCGACGCGGCGCCCGTCATCGAAGTGAAGGTCACGCTGCGCAACAACACGGACAAGACGCTGAACCTGACCGCGCCTTCCGCCTGCAAGTTGTTCCGCTGGCAGATCTTCAGCCGCGCCGCCGAAATGATGCAAAGCAAGGTGAACGAGGAGTCCTGCCCGACGACCGAAGTGACCGCGTTCCTGCCGCCGGGCGAAACGCTTGAGGAGTTCTATTCGATCGCGCTCGTCGCGCGCCGCTACCGCGCGGGCGACGACTATCTCGTGCGCTATTGGTACTGGGGACACGAAGGCGAGTTTCAGTTCACCGCGGAGTAGCACGCCTTCAAGCCGTCGCCCGCGCGGTCCTCGTCCGCAAGGGATCGGGGTCGAGAACGCGCCCCTGCGCCGCGGAAAGCCAATCGAGACCCGCGCGCAAACGCACCGCCTCGCCCACGACGATAAGTGCGGGCGCCGGAATACCGCCGGCCGCCACGTCCTCCGCCGCCTTGCCCAGCGTCGTTTCGAGTACGCGCTGCCGCGCCGTCGTTGCTTCGCTGACGATCGCGACTGGCTCGTCCGCGCGCCGGCCGCCCGCCATCAGCGCGGCCGCGATGCGCGAGAGGTGCTTCAAACCCATATAGATCACGATCACGGGCGAGCCTTGCGCCAGCGCGCTCCAATCGATCGTGTCGGGCACGTCGCCGCCCGCCATGTGGCCCGTCACGAATGTCACCGCATGATTGACGTCGCGATGCGTTGCGGGAATGCCCGCATAGGCGAGACCGCCGACCCCCGAACTCACGCCGGGCACGATGCGAAACGGAATGCGCGCCGCAACGAGCGCAAGCGCTTCTTCGCCGCCGCGCCCGAACAAGAACGGATCGCCGCCCTTCAATCGAACGACGCGTTTGCCTTGCCGCGCCCATTCGATCAGGCGAAGGGAGATATCGCGCTGCTTCGGGCTCGCCTTGCCGCCGCGCTTGCCCGCGTACTCGACGACCGCGCCGGGCCGCACGAGTTTCAAAATCTGCTCGTCGACCAGCGCGTCGTAGACGAGCACCTCTGCCTGCTGCAGCGCGTTGAGGGCGTGCAGCGTGAGCAACCCGGCATCGCCCGGCCCCGCGCCGACGAGCCAAACCCATCCGGGCTCAAGCGTCGGCAGGTCGGCAGCGGCGCGAACGCTCGGCCAAGCGAATGGCAAGGAATTCTGCGACATTTCTCTTATTTACGTCATCGAATGATCTTTTTCAATTTAAACGTGCCCTAATGTATAATATCTTTCATCGGTCGTTCGGCGAGTTCGGTTAATCTGGCGCGCATGAGCCGTGTCATCGCCCTCGTTGTGGTTCTGATCGCCGTCACCGTCCTCATCGTGTGGGTCGCAGGCGGTGTGCCGGCCGTGCTCGGCATGGCAGGCAGCGAACCCACGTTCGCAACGCAGCTCGTCTGGCTCGTGCTCTTGATCAGCGTCGTCGTCTTGGGCTGGCGCGGCAGCGCGAGCCAAGCCGTGCGCTATTTTCTGATTTGGCTCGCGATCGGCTTCGCACTCGTGCTCGGTTACTCCTATCGCAACGACGTCAAAGCCGTATTTCAGCGCGTCGGCGGCGAAGTGAACCCTGCCCTGCCCGTAGAGCGCGGCGCGGGCCAAGTCGTGCTGCGCCCGGCGCGCGACGGCCACTTCTATGCCGACGTCGAAGTGAACGGGCGCAGCGTGCGCATGCTCGCCGACACTGGCGCGAGCACCATCGCCCTCTCAGTCGCCGACGCGGAAGACATCGGGATCGCCGTCGACGAACTCGACTTCATCTACACCGTATCGACGGCGAACGGCCCGGCGCCGGCCGCCAAGGTCGACCTCGAAGAAGTCCGCGTCGGCCCGATCGTGCGCCAAAACGTGCGGGCATTGGTGACGCGCGAGCTTTCGGGGTCGCTGCTCGGCATGAATTTCTTCAGTTCGCTCAGCAAAGTCGCGATGGAATCGGGCGAACTGGTGCTCGAGGATTGAGCGCTTGCGCGGCACGCTGTTCCTCGTCGTCGGCCCCTCCGGTTCGGGCAAGGACACGCTGATCGCGGCCGCCCGTGAACGGCTCGGGCCCCGCTATCTCTTTCCGCGCCGCGCGATCACGCGGCCCAAGGATGCCGGCGGCGAAGACCATGTCGCCGAAGATGTCGCTTCGTTCGAAGCCTGCGAACGCGCCGGAAACTACGCCCTAAGCTGGCGCGCGCATGGGCTCGCGTACGGCATCCCCGCCTCGATCACGAGCGATCTCGCGCGCGGCAAACATGTCGTCGTCAACGTTTCGCGCGCCGTCGTGGAGAAAGCGCGCGCTGAGTTCGCACCCGTGCGCGTGATCCTCGTAACCGCCCCGCTAGCCGTGCTTAGCGCCCGGCTGCTCGCGCGCGGACGCGAAGACAAGGCCGCCGTCGCCGAGCGGCTCGACCGGTCCGCAACCGTCGAAGCCGACGCTGTCGTCGTGAACGACGGGCCGCTCGAGACCGCGGTCGCCGCATTCCTCGCTGCGCTCAAGGGTTGAAATTCCCGGCCCTGCCGCCTAAAGCCTGCGCACAACCGACGAGAGTTCGATGTTTCCTGTCCCCCGCGCCGATCTGAAGCCGAACACGGCCGACTTCGAGACGCTGCCGCTGATCGCGCCCAACGGGTTTCGCGAGTACGACGCGCGTTGGCTTTACCCGAAGGAGATCAACCTGATCGGCGTGCAGGCGCTGGGGTTGGGGCTTGCGTCGTTGATCCACGAGATGGGCGTCAAGCCGCGCATCGTGGTCGGCCACGATTACCGCTCGTATTCGCTGAGCGTGAAGCAGGCTTTGACGCTGGGGCTCGTGAGCGGTGGTGCGGAAGTTCTGGACATCGGGCTTGCGCTCTCGCCGGTCGCCTATTTCGCGCAATTCGCGCTCGACGCGCCGTGCGTTGCGATGGTGACGGCGAGCCACAACGAGAACGGCTGGACGGGCGTGAAGATGGGGGCGGCGCGGCCGCTGACGTTCGGGCCGGAAGAGATGACGGCGCTGAAGCGGCTCGTGCTCGAAGGACGGGCGCGTCCGCGGGCTGGCGGCAGTTTCCAAACCGTCGACGGCATCCGCGAGAAATACCTCGACGACGTGACGGGGAACGTGCGGCTCACGCGGCGCATCAAGGTGGTGGCCGCGTGCGGCAACGGCACGGCCGGTGCGTTCGCGCCCGAGGCATTGAAGCGGATGGGCGCGGAGGTCGTGCCGCTCGACGCGGAGCTCGACTACAATTTCCCGCGCTACAATCCGAACCCCGAAGACATGAAGATGCTGCACGCGCTGGCGCATGCGGTCAGCCATCATCGCGCCGATGTGGGGCTTGCTTTCGACGGCGACGGCGACCGCTGCGGCGTGGTCGACGATCAGGGGCGCGAGATCTTCGCTGACAAGGTCGGGGTGCTGATCGCGCGCGACATGTCGGCGCGCCAGAAAAACGCGCGCTTCGTCGTCGACGTGAAATCGACGGGCCTCTTCATGACCGATCCCGTGCTGAACGCGAACGGGGTCAAGACCGATTATTGGAAGACCGGCCATTCCTACATCAAGCGGCGCGCGCACGAGCTTTCGGCGCAGGCGGGTTTCGAGAAGAGCGGGCATTACTTCTTCAATCCGCCGGTCGGGCGCGGCTATGACGACGGGATCGTGGCGGCGGCCGCCGTGCTCGGGATGCTGGACCGCGCGGGCGGACAAACGATGTCGGCGCTCTACGACAGTTTGCCAAAGACCTATGGCTCGCCGACGATGGCGCCGCATTGCGACGACGACAAGAAATACGGCGTGGTCGACGAGATGATCGCGCACTACACCGGGGCGCACGCGCGCGGCGATAAGATCATGGGGCTCGCGATCCGCGACCTCGTGACGGTGAACGGCGTGCGCGTGACGCTCGAAGACGGGACATGGGGTCTCGTGCGCGCCTCGTCGAACAAGCCGAGCCTCGTCGTCGTGGTCGAAAGCCCGGTGTCGGAGGCGCGCATGCGCGGCATGTTCCACGACATCGACGCGCGGCTCGCCAAGAGCCCGCACGTGGGCGACTACGATCAGAAGATTTGAGCGTTAGAGCATATTCGTCTTAGGCGGAGTCGGTGGCGGTTCAGCCTTCACCACAAAGGCACGAAGAAACACGAAGTTTCACCAAGGTAGTTCATTCGTGCGCGCCAGCGCGCAGTTCGAGTTTGACGGGCGCTACGCGCCAAAAAATGAACAATCCTTGGTGGTGCTTCTTGGTGCCTTTATGGTGAAATCTGACTCAAACACGCTCTAGCCCCAGTAGGCGACGGCCATGCGTGCAGCGGTGGCGCAGAGGAAGATGCCGAACGCGAGGCGCAGCGCGCGGCGCGACAGGCGGTGCGCGATCGCGACACCCCAGGGGGCAGCGAAGATTGTCGCGGGCACGATGAGCGCGAGGCCGATCAGGTTGACAAAGCCGAGCGACAGCGGCGGCAGCGCCGCTTCGTTCCAGCCGTTGACGATCATGCCGATCGCGCCGGGCACGGCGATGATCAGGCCGAAGCCCGCAGCGGTTGCGACCGCGCGGTGGATCGGCACGCCGAACAGCGTCATCACGGTCACGCCGAACGTGCCGCCGCCGATGCCCATCATCACGGAGAGGCAGCCGTTCGCGAGGCCGAGCGGCCAACTCCAAAGGCCCGTCGGCGTCGTCTCGCCGATGCGCCACTCTTCGCGCGCGACGATCATGTAGAGGCCGAGCACGCCTGCGCCCGCGGCGAACACGCCCGTTAGCCCCTTGCCGCCGACGATGTTGGCGAGCCATGCGCCGACGATGACGCCGACGATCGTGGGACCAGCCCACGCCTTGAGCAGCGGCCAGTCGACGGCGCCCTTCTTGTCGTGCGCGAGCGTCGAGCGGATCGAGGTCGGAATGATCGTGGCGAGCGACGTGCCGACGGCGAGCGGCATGCGTACCGTTTCGTCGACGCCCAGGAACGTGAGCGTCTGATAAAGCACGGGCACGAGCACGATGCCTCCGCCGACGCCGAGCAGGCCTGCTACCGTACCAGCGACGAGGCCTGCAACGCTGACGCCGACGGCGAGCAGCGCAAGTTCGCCGGGCGTGGCGGCGGCAAATGTCGAGATGCTCACGCGGCCGCGCGCTCTGCGGCGTCTGCGGGGATGCGCGCCAAGGCGGCCTCGACGACTTCGACGCCGGCGCCGGGTTTGACCGCGTTCTCGCTCAGATGGCGGCGGAAAGCGCGCGCGCCGGGCAGGCCGTTGAAGAGTCCCAGGATGTGCTTCGTCATCGCGTTCAGCGGCGTGCCGCGCGCGCGTTCGCGTGCGACATACGGCAGGAACCTCGCGACAGCTTCGTGGCGCGTGGCGAGCGGGTTTGCTTCGCCGAACAGCGCGCGATCGGCGTCGGCCAGAAGCCAGGGCGATTGGTAGGCGGCGCGGCCCATCATAACGCCGTCGACATGGCCGAGATGCGCGCGCGCTTCGTTCAGCGTCGCGACGCCGCCGTTGATGACGACCGTGAGGCTCGGATGCGCGCGCTTCAACTCATAGACCAGCGGATAGTCGAGCGGCGGGATCTCGCGATTGTCCTTCGGCGAGAGGCCCTTGAGCCAGGCCTTGCGCGCGTGGACGACGAACGTGGTGCAGCCCGCCTCGGCCACGCGCTCCCCGAAGCCGAACAGCGCGTCGCGCGGGTCCTGGTCGTCGACGCCGATGCGGCACTTGACGGTGACGGGGATGCGGACGCTCGCGCGCATTGCGGCGACACAGTCGGCGACGAGGTCGGGCTCACGCATCAAGCAGGCGCCGAACGCGCCCTTCTGCACGCGCTCAGACGGGCAACCGATGTTCAGGTTCACCTCGTCGTAACCCGCGTCCTCCGCCATGCGCGCGCAAGCCGCAAGATCGTCAGGCTCGCTGCCGCCGAGTTGCAGCGCGACGGGGTGCTCGGCCGGATCGTAGGCCAGCAACCGCGCCCGCGGCCCATGAATGAGCGCGCCGGTCGTCACCATCTCCGTGTAAAGCCGCGCGCGGCGCGTGAGGATGCGATGGAAGAACCGGCAATGCCGGTCCGTCCAATCCATCATCGGAGCGACAGAAAATATTTTCTCTTGAAATTTCAACGACTTATCCTATGTTTGTAACAGGTTACTGTACGCGTGTGCACGACGAGTGTGCACTCAAATACGCCCAAATTTTCCCTTTTTGTACCTCTCACTGCACACTGAGCGCACACGAACTTGGCCACGTTCAAACAGCTCCCTTCCGGCAATTGGCGGGTCCAGATCCGCCGGAAGGGCCGATATATCGGCGAGAGCTTCCGCCGGCGCAAGGATGCCGAGGAATGGGCCCTAGATAACGAACGACGCATCGACCGCGGCGAGACCCCGCTATCGCGAGCGCGCATCGACCCTACCCGTCTTGAGGATCTCATCGATCTTCACCTTCTGGACATGAAAGAAGTGGGCAAGTGCCCGCGGCGATCGAAGGCCTTCA
>CAZLRW010000029.1:0-37008 GCA_964561925.1 uncultured Flavobacteriaceae bacterium | reverse complement strand
TGATGCCGCGCCTCGACGGCTTGGGCATGGTGCGCCGCCTGCGCGAGGAGGGCAATAAGACGCCCGTCTTGTTCTTGAGCGCGCTCGGCGAAGTCGACGATCGCGTGAAGGGTCTGCGCGCCGGCGGCGACGATTACTTGGCCAAACCTTACGCGTTCGTCGAGCTGCTGGCCCGTATCGACGCGCTTGCCCGCCGCAATGGGACCGACTCGGTCGTGACACGGCTCGCCGTCGGCGATCTCGAACTCGATCTGCTGTCACGCACGGCGGCGCGCAGCGGGCAGAAGATCGACCTGCAGCCGCGCGAGTTCCTTCTACTCGAATACCTCATGCGCCACGCGGGCCAGGTCGTCACCCGCACGATGCTGCTCGAGAACGTGTGGGAGTATCACTTCGACCCGCAGACGAACGTGATCGACGTTCACATCTCGCGCCTGCGCGCGAAGATCGACAAAGGCTTCCAGGACCCACTTCTGCACACGGTTCGGGGCGCCGGGTATTCGCTCCGTGCAGCTTCTTGACGTCTTTCGCACGGCGACGTTCAGGCTGGCTTTCGCCTACCTGATCTTGTTCGCCGTGTCGGTGATGCTGCTCCTGGGCTTCATCTACTGGCGCACCGCCGGCTTCATGGCGAGCCAGGTGGACGAGACGATCACGGCCGAGGTCCAGGGCCTGGGCGAACAGTACAAGCTTTGGGGAATCCTGGGCCTGCGCCGCATCATCATCGAGCGCGCGTCGAAGGAAAACTCGCGCACGATCTATATCCTGACGCGCGGCGACGCACCGCTCGCGGGCAATCTCTCGCAGTGGCCGCCGGACGCGGTCGAAACCGCGCGCGGCTGGATCGATTTCACCTATACGCGCGTCTCGGGCACCGAAAGCGAAGTCAGGCCGGGCCGTGCGTTCCAGACGCGCCTGGCCATGGGCTACCGTTTGCTCGTCGGCCGCGACATGCAGGAAGCGAACGCGATCGAAAGCACGATCCGCACGACGCTGCTCTGGGCGCTCGCGATCACGGGCATTTTCGGCGTCGCCGGCGGCATGTGGATCAGCCGCAACGTCATGCACCGTTTGGAACTGATCAACCGCACCTCGCGCGAGATCATGTCCGGCGACCTGACGCGGCGCATTCCGATGCAGGGCGGGCGCGACGAACTCGACGATCTCGCCGGCAATCTGAACCAGATGTTGGAGCAGATCGAGCGCTTGATGATGGGCATGCGCGAGGTGGCCGACAATATCGCGCACGATTTGCGTACGCCGCTCAATCGCCTGCGCAACAAGCTCGAGGGCGCGCTCATCGGCAACGCCTCGCGCGACGAACAGATGCAAGCGCTCGAAAGCGCGATCGCCGAAGCCGACGGTCTGATCTCGACGTTCAACTCGCTGCTCCTGATCGCGGAGGCCGAAACCGGCGCCCATCGCGACACGCTCGAGCGCGTCGACTTGAGCGAGGTTGTCCACGACATCGCGGATCTCTACGAACCGGCCGCCGAAGACCGCGGCATCTTGCTGAAACTCGTCGCGCCGGCGCGCATCACCGTACGCGGCAACCGCAGCCTCCTTGCGCGCGCCGCGGCGAACCTCGTCGAGAATGCGCTGAAGTACACGCCGAAGGGCGGCGCGGTGACCGTCACGACCGGAATCGACGCGCGCGACGATCAGCCGATCTTTTCCGTTCGCGACACGGGCCCCGGCATCCCCGAGGGCGATCGCGAGCGCGTGCTCGACCGTTTCGTGCGCCTCGAGCGTTCGCGCAACACGCCGGGCTCGGGGCTGGGCTTGAGCCTTGTCGCCGCCGTCGCGCGCATGCACGAGGCCACGATCAAACTCGAGGACGCAAGGCCGGGCCTGCTCGCGACGATCAAGTTCCCCGCGGTTGAGGAGCCGCCGCCGGCCGTTCAGGCGCCACCTCGGCGCGTTCTTCTCGCACCCACCAAAGCCCAGCCAAGCCGAGAACCAGAAAGACAAGTATGACCGCAAAGCCCGCCCGCTGGTTTTGCGTGGCGGCGGTGACGACCGCGACCAGGAACGGCGCCGCGAACGCCGTCGCTTTGCCGGTCAGCGTGTAGAGGCCGTAGACCTCGGAGATCATCGTCGGCGGCGCGATACGCGCAACCATCGTGCGGCTCGACGCCAGGATCGGCCCGACGAACGCGCCCCCCACCATAGAGAACGCCAGGCTCACCTGTTCCGGATACTGGGTGAAACCCAACGTGCTCATGAACGGTCCAAGGAGGGGAAGCTGCTGCGCCCGCATTTCCTCCGTCACCGGAAAGAAGAACAGAAGCTCGGTCGGCGTCGTCGAGATCGAACCCGCGACCGCCAGCGTGAAAACGAAAAGCCCGATCTGCACCGTGCGGCGCGAGCCGATGATGTCGTCGATCCACCCGCCCACGAACGAGGTGAAGATGGGAACCGTGAGCACGATCAGCGCGAAGATGCCGATCTTCTCGGTGGGCCAGCCGAAAATGCCGCTCAAATACCCCGCGAGGAACGTGAATACCGCGCTCATGCCGTCCGCATAGATTGCCCGGACGATCAGAAATTTCGCGATGTTGCTGTAGTGACTGACCCGTCCGATCGTATCCCTGAGCTGCTTCAGGCCGGCGACGATCGCGCCCGGGATCGAAAGCCCCGTCGGTCCCCGGTCTTGCGTGAACAGGATGAAGGGAATCGAGAACAGGATCAGCCACACCACCGACAGCGGCCCCGACAGCCGCTCGTGCGCGTAGGGCCCGTCGAGCAGCGCCAGAATCCCGAGCGCCGGGATCGCAAGCCACACGGCGAACAGCAGCACGCTGCCGATATAGTCCAGGCTGTAGGCGAGCCCGCTCATGAACCCGACGTTCTTCTCGCTTGCGACGTCCGGCAGCATGGCATTGTGATAGACGACGGCGAATTCCATCGTGACGGCGGCGACCACGATCGCTGCGCATCCCAGCCACACCTGTCCCGGCGTCACGAACCAGATCGCGAGCATTGCAGGGATCGCGATGACGGATACGATGATGAGCCCGGGCTTGCGCGGTCCATACGCGTCGGCAAGCGCACCCAACACCGGCGAACACAGCGCGATGATCACGCCGGCTGTGGCCTGGGTGTAGCCCCAGATCACCTGACCCTCGACGTTGTCGCCAATGACCTGTTTCTGGAAATAGGCCGCGAAGACGAAGATGTTGATGATGACGAAGTAGGGACTGGCGGCGAGCTGATAGAGCGCCCAACCGAGTTGGCTCAATCGCCGCTCGCGCATCGTCTCCCCCAAGACCCCGTTCATGCGATGACCGTCGCTCCGTCTTCAGCCTCGCACGAATTCTCGAGTGCGCCGACCCCTTCGATTTCGACGCGCACCCGGTCGCCGGCTTTGAGCAGCACCGGCGGCTTGCGATAGATGCCGACGCCGGCGGGCGTGCCGGTGAAGATGACGTCCCCCGGCTCCAGCGTGAACGCGGCGGTCAGATGTTCGATCTGGGCGGGAATGTCGAAGATCATCTCCGCGGTCGACGCGTCCTGCAGCACCTGCCCGTTGACGAGGCAGCGCACCCGCAAACGGCTGACGTCGCCCGCCTCGTCCGGCGTCACGATCCACGGCCCCGTCGGCCCGTGCGTGTCGAAGCCCTTGCCCATCATCATCGTGGGCGAGCGCTGCTGCCAATCGCGCACGCTGACGTCGTTGCCGCACATATAGCCGGCGATCACTTCGTGCGCCCGCGCCCGCGGCACATGCCGGCAGCGCCGCCCGATCACGACGCAGAGTTCGGCCTCATAGTCGATCTTGTCGGAAACCTTGGGGATCTTGATCGCATCCCCCGGGCCGACGATGCAGGTCGCCTGCTTCGAGAACCAGATCTGGTGCTCCGGCATCGCCCGCCCGCCCTCGCGCACGTGGTCGGCATAGTTGAGCCCGATGGCCAAAACCTTTCCCGGCCGCGGCACCGGCGCCTCAAGCCGCACCTTGGAAAGCGCCAGCATGTGCCCGCCGCCGGCAATGGCGGTTTTCGCCTCGTCCATTGCGGCTTGGCCCGCGCGCAGGAAGGTCACCATCGTCTGCGGCAGGTGGGGTAGCGCAGCGGCAAAGTCGACGACGCTCTCACCCACGACCGCGCCGATGCGCCGCCGGTGGTGTTCGGTGAAGGTGATGAGTTTCATGGGAGGCCGGAAGTGATGGGTGAGTCGGTCGAACTTAGACCAAGACGGCGTGCGAAAAGCGATGGCGAATCGGCAAGGCACAAATTCGCGTGCACGTAAACGGAGAAAATGTGAGGCACCAGCAGGTTTTTCGGGTGAGAGAGGGTCGAAAGTGCGCTGAAACACACGCTTCTCGGCCGCCCCTGTGCAAAAAGTCGAGGGAAAATGACGATTTTTTGTAGATTGCTTAACATCTCTCGCGTATATCGCATCGTGCTGACCCGAACGAGGTCGCGCAACCCACACCCAAGTTGAGGGGCAAAACCCACATGAGCAAATCGGACTTCATTCTCGCCGTCGCCAAACGTGGCGGAGACCTGCCGAAGGCGGAAGCCAAGCGCGTTATCGAACTCGTGTTCGGCACGATCGAGGCGAGCCTGAAGCAGTTGAAGGGCGGCGGAAAGCTCCCGATCGGTAATTTCGGCGTGTTCACGGTCGCCAAGCGCCCCGCGCGTATGGGCCGCAACCCGCGCACCGGCGAGGCCATCAAGATCAAGGCGTCGAAGAAGCTGCGCTTCCGCCCGGCGAAGACGTTGAAGGCGGCCGCCGGCATCGTCCCTGCCGCGAAGTAATTCGCGAAGGCAAAGCGTTTCTCCTCAGGAAACCGAACGGCCCGGGCGCAATGCCCGGGCCGTTTTGTTTGGCATTTTCTGTCATGGTCCGACTGCGCGAACCATGACACCATATTTCGTCATGACCTCGCTCACCGCCCGCATCAATCGCGTCCCCGAAATCTACGACGCGGCACTCGCTGCCCGAACGCTCGACACACTCGGCGAACGAGCGGGGGAGGGGCGTCTGCGCGACCTGATCGCCGCGACCGCATCGAACAGCCCCTACCTCTCGCGCCTGATGGAGCGCGAAGCCGACACCATGATGCTCGACCTCGCCGGCGACCCGCGCATACGTCTCGCCGCGATGCTCGCGAGCCTGCGCTTTGAAGACCCGCCGCCGCGCGCCGACATGATGCGCCGCCTGCGCGAGGTCAAACGCCGCGCCTCGTTGCTCATCGCGCTCGCCGACCTTGGTGGCGTCTGGGATCTCGACGATGTGACGGGTGCGCTCACCAAACTTGCGGACGCCACGCTCGCCGCCTCGCTGCGCTACGCCATGATCGAAGCGGCCGGCCGCGGCCGCTTTGCGCCTGCGGATGCGATCGAACCCGCTGACGATGCGGCGCTGTTCTTCCTCGCGATGGGCAAATACGGCGCGCACGAACTGAACTATTCGAGCGACATCGACTTCAGCTGCTACTTCAACGCCGAGCGTCTGCCGGTCGCGGGCGGCGTCGAGCCGCGCGAATTCGCCGTGCGGCTGACCCAGGCGACCGTCGGCTTGATGCAGGAGACGACAGCCGATGGTTACGTCTTCCGCTGCGACCTGCGCCTGAGGCCGGACGCCGGCTCAACGCAAATCGCGGTCTCGACCCGCGCGGCGGAGACCTACTACGAGTCGATGGGCCAGAACTGGGAACGCGCCGCCATGATCAAGGCGCGCGCCTGTGCCGGTGACGTGAAAGAGGGTGCGAATTTCCTCGCGAATCTCGAACCGTTCGTCTGGCGCAAGAACCTAGACTACGCCGCGATCGAAGACATCCACTCGATCAAGCGCCAGATCCACGCCCACGCGGGCCACGGCGAGGTGGCGATCGCCGGCCACAACATCAAACTCGGCCGCGGCGGCATCCGCGAGATCGAGTTCTTCGCCCAGACGCAACAGCTGATCCTCGGCGGCCGCATCCCGAGCCTGCGCCGCGCACGCACGGTCGAGGCGTTGGCCGCCCTCACCCAACGCAGCATCATCGCCGAGGAAACGCGCGCCGACCTGACCGAAACCTACGAGTTCCTGCGCACGCTCGAACACCGCCTGCAAATGATCGAGGACGAGCAGACCCACACGCTGCCCAAGACGCCGGAGGGTCTCTCGAACGTCGCCCGCTTCATGGGCTTCGGCGTCACGCAGATTTTTTCCGACACGCTGCGCGATCACCTCCTGCGCGTTCAGTCGCACTACGCGAAGCTGTTCGAAGGCAAGCCGTCGCTCTCTGAGGATTCGGGCAGTCTCGTTTTCACCGGCGTCGACGAAGACCCTGAGACGATCCAAACGCTGAAGAAGCTCGGCTTCACCCAACCCGAAGCCGTCTCCGCCACGATCCGCGGCTGGCACCACGGACGCATCCGCGCGACGCGCAGCGAAAAGGCGCGCGAGAAACTGACCGCGCTGATGCCGCTCTTGCTGCAGGCGCTGGGCAAGACGGCAAACCCCGACATCGCCTTCACCCGCTTCGACAGATTCTTGAGCGGCCTGCCCTCGGGCGTGCAGGTGTTCGCGCTCCTGTTCTCCAATCCGCGCCTGCTCGATCTGATCGCGGAGATCGTGGGCACCGCGCCGCGCCTTGCCGACCACCTCGCGCAGCGCCCAGGCTTGCTCGATGTGCTCATCGACGTCGACTTCTTGCGCGACCGGCCTACGCTCTCCGAACTCGGCCGCAGCCTCGCCGCGTTGATGAAGGGCGCGAAGACGTTCGAAGACAAGCTCGACGTCGCGCGCCGCTGGACGAAGGACCAGCAGTTCCGCGTCGGGCTTCAGCTTTTGCGCGGCGAGGCCGACGGTGCCGAAATCGGTCGCGCCTTCGCTGACGTCGCCGAAGCGGTGATCGGCGCGCTGAACGAGGCGACGCTGTCGGAAACCGAGACCGCCCACGGTCACGTGAAGGACGGCGGCATGGTCGTGATCGCGATGGGCCGTCTCGGCGGACGGGAGATGACGGCCGCCTCAGACCTCGACCTGATCTTCGTTTACGATCACGCCAAAGACGTGGCCGCCTCCGACGGGCCGCGCCTGATCGCGCCCAGCGTGTACTTCGCCCGCACGTCGCAACGCCTGATCTCGGCACTGACCGTGATGACCGGCGAAGGCGGCCTCTACGAAGTGGACATGCGCCTGCGCCCCTCGGGCAACAAGGGCCCGGTCGCCGTCTCGTTCGAGACGTTTGCGAAGTATCAAGCCGAGGAGGCCTGGACATGGGAACGCCTCGCCCTCACGCGCGCCCGCGTCGTCGCCGGCCCGAGGGAACTGCGCACTCGCGTCGAACAGGTCATCCGCGATGCCTTGACCGCGCCGCGCGACGCAAAGCAGATCCTCGCCGACGTCGCCGACATGCGTGCGCGCCTCGATCGCGAACGTCCCGCCAAGAGCCCTTGGGACCTGAAAGAAGCGAAAGGCGGCCTCTTCGACATCGAGTTCATCGCTCAGGGTCTTCAGCTCGTACATGCGCAGCACAACGCGAAGCTGCTTCAGGTCAACACACTCGAAGCTCTACGCACCTTGTCTGCGGCGGGTATTTTGTCCCCCGCAGAGGCCAAGACGCTTGAAGACGCAACGCGCCTCTATCAGGACATCACGCAAGTCTTGCGCCTGACCGTCGAAGGCGGTTTCGCCGCCGCCGACGCCTCGGCATCGCTGCGCGCTCTCGTCACCCGCGCCGCCAAACTCGCCGCCTTCGACGACATCGAACCAAGGCTTGCGTCGGTCGAAACTGAGGTGCGTGCGCTGTTCTGCGCGCGCATCGGCGGGCTCGTGTAGCGCGAGGCCTACGTTCCCGCGAACAGCACCGCTTCGATCTCCGCGATCGCGTCGGCGAGTTCGTGGTATCGCTTGGTCCATGCAACGTCGCCGCGCTTGGCGCCGTGGTGGCACATTTCGCAGGTGTGCGCCGTGCAGATGGGGCGTAGATGCGCCGCCGCCGTACAGCCGTCATCGCCCATGAGCGGCAGTGCCGCGTGCCAGGTCGGTTCAAGCTCGATCGTCCAATGGCTGCGTGCGTGCTCGATCGCGAGCGCGCAATAGCGCGCCTCGCAGCATGTCCGCGGCCGTTCGCAACGCAGGCTGCACTCGGGCTCGGTCAGCCGCGAGAGTTCCGCATAGAGGCCGACCAGACGCCGGCGCATGTCGTGCTGCATCCCGCGCATCCCGGCGCTTAGATCAACTGGCTCTCGAGCACCGCGAGTTCGCGTCCGGTGCGGCTGTCCTTGATGCGGTACTGATAGTCCTGGCCCTCGGCGGGAAGAAGGCGCACAACTTTGAACGAACCGAGGGGCGCCGCCTCGCGCCGCCGCATGTCGGCCTTCAGGCTCACGACGGTGCCAACTTTGAACCGGTGCCGCCGCAGGCTGATGTCTTCCATAAGGCTTTGTCTCCTTCAGGGGGCGAGGACAAGGCGCGGCGGTCGAGGCTGAGGGGCGCGCATGACGCGCGAACCCGCCCGGCGCTCGACCGCCGCTGCCCCCGCGCGCAAACCGGCGCGAGAGCACCGGCTCAAGCACCGCAGGGGCAAGTCTGCAATTTCTGGCTTCGGCAGCTCGGGCACTATCGCGGCTGCCCAAAAGACACGGACCTTTCGTCCGTCATTCGTCGAGGAGCATAGGCCAAAGTGGTCCGGCGCACCAGCACATTGGCGCGCGGTGAAGAAACACTCTTCGAGCGCCGCGCCTTCACCGGTACCGATGTCTCCGCTTCGATACGCGCGCCGGTCAAGTGCGCGGCACATCGCCTACGTTCGATCCGATCGAACCGCGCCTGATGGACGTCGAAACCACAATCCGCGAACTGTCGCTGATCGAATCTCCGGCGACCGTTGCTTCGCGTGCACAGCCCCGGCGAGGCGCGACCGAATAACGGCGCGATGCGGCGCCGCGCAACTGAAGCCGCCGCTCGGTGTGCCCACAATTCCGTCACAATTCGGCGCGCCAATCAAACCGGCAAGTTGGGGGACGTCATGCGGTTGTCGACGGTACTTAGTTATGTGGTCGCGCTTCTTGCACTCGCGGCCGCGGTGGTGCTCGCTGTGGACGGCTTCGGCATCGAAGTCGTCGGCCTCGCCGCCGAAGTTCTTGACGCGGTCCGCAGTGCGATAGCGGTACTGGTTTGGCCGCTTGATGTACTAGTCGCTGGGCCCATCCTCGCCTGGTTGCCGACGCAGAACCTGAATGTCGAGATGCATGACCATTGGCGAAGCTTGTTCGTTTTGCTTTGGCTGTTGTTCGCGAGCACAGCACGCTCCTTCACGGAGGAAAGCGCTTGGGGAACGTTCTTCGTTTGGGGACTCGCCGGAATCGCGGCGCTACCGACTGCGCTCGCGGCGGGTTCCGTGCCGCTGAGCGGAGCCGAACTTTTCGAGCACGTGTGGAGCGGCTTCGGTCTATTTTACGGCTTCGCATTGATCTTTGTCTGGTTCTTCCGGCGCGAAAGTCAGTCATGGATATTCGCGTACTTCTTCAACGGAACCGCGGCTGGAACGGCAGCCAGTCTCCTCTGGAGCGCGCGAGACATGCCGATCATCAAAGACTGGGAAAGCCCTGGTTTGCTGATCCTTGCAGGGAGCATTGCAGCGTTCGCGATCAGCAGCATCGTGTTCGGGGCGATCCTCCAGGACGGTGAAGGCGACACGTTCCTTGAAACATGGCTCGGCGCGCCGCTCACACGCGCGGGTGCCGAGATACTCGTGGTTCTTGCCGGTTCAGGCGCCATTGTCGCGTGGCTCGGCGCCACCTGAACGTCACGTCACCAAGCGCACCTTCTGCCCGCTCTCGATCTGCTCGGCGCCGCGGATGATCACGCGCTCGCCTTCCTTCAGCATGCCGGTCACTTCGACAAGGTCGCCGTCGGCGGCGCCGGTTTCGACGGCGATGCGTTCGGCCTTGTTCTCGCCGTTCAGCTTGAACAGGTACGTGTTCTCCTCGCGCAGCACCAGCGCGTCGCGCGGCACGGCAAGAACTTTGCGCGGCTCGGCGGTCGGGATCATCACCTTCACCGCATCGGCGACGAACGCCGAGCCCGGCTGCAGCGCCAGCCGCACCTCGACCGTGCGGCTCTGCGCGTCGCCGACCGGCACGATCACGCGCACTGGCGTCTCGACGTGTTTGCCTTGGAGCTCCACGGTCACGCTCATGCCTTCGCGCAAATAGGCCATCGCCGCGATCGGCACCTGGGTTGCGATCTCGATCGCATCCTGGTCGACCAGGCGCACGACTTCCTTGCCGGGATTCGCGTACTCGCCGGCGTTGATCAAGCGCGAGACGACGCGTCCGGAAAACGGCGCGCGAATCTCGCTACGGTCGAGCCGGAACACGGAGCGCTTCGCGGACGCCTCCGCTTGCTTCAGCGCCGCCTCGTTCGCATCCCGGGTCGAGTTCGCCTGATCGACGGCGGCCTTCGACACGACTTTGCGCTCGTGGAGCTCCTGCAGGCGTTGCGCCTGCGCCCGGTCGAAGCGCACCTGCGCGGTCAGCCGCGCGACGTTCGCCTGCGCCGAGTCGTTTTCCATCCGCGCGACGTTTGGATCGAGCCGCGCGATCACGTCGCCCGCGGCGACCACGGTCCCGACGTCCGCGACCCAGTCGACCCGGCCCTCGACGTCGGCCGCGATGCGCGAGTCGTTGCGCGACATCACGGTGCCGGGATAGCTCGCCTGCGGCGCGATGCGCGTCGCCTTCACATGCGTCACGGTGACCGGCGGCAGCTGCGCCTCATCTTGCGCGGCGGCCGCCTCAGTCTTCGGCGCCTCCGCTTGTGGCGCGGGCCAAAGCATCCAAAGGCCGGCGCCGAGCACGGCCACAAGCGTGACCCCTCCCGCGGCGAGACGCTTGCGATCCTGCGCCATGAGGCGCGCGACAATCCGCTTGATCATGCGGCCACCTTCAATTCGGGCTTCGGTCGGACGATCGGCTCCTTCGTCACCGCGGCCGGCCGTTCGCCGAGCCGAAGCATCGCGGGGATGAGGATCACCGTGAAAATGTGGCTGATCAGAATGCCGCCCACGATCACCGCGGCAAGCCCGCGATAGATGTCGGCGCCCGCGCCCGGGATGACGACGAGCGGCAGCATGCCGAAGATCGCGGTCAGCGTGCTGGAGAAGATCGGACGAAGCCGCGTCTCGAGGCTCGACCGCACGGCTTCGGCGCGGGTCATGCCTTCGGCCTCCGCCTGTCGCGTGCGCGCGACGAGCAGGATCGTGTTGTTGACGACAAGACCCAAGACGATGATGAACCCGATCATCGTCAGAAGGTCGAGCGGCTGGAACGTGAAGAGGCCGACGAACTGCAACGCCGCGACGCCGCCGACCGTGCCCAACGGCAAACCGATCGTCGCGATCACGGAATCGGTCACGGACCGGAATAGCGCCGCCATGATGAGGAACAACAGCAGCACCGCGAGCGCGAAGTTCTTGCCGATCGTCCAAAGCGCATTGTCCAGGTGGTCCGCCGCCGCCCCGTAGAACACGCGCCCATCGGCCGGCAGCAGCTTCTTGATTTCGGGCTCGACCTCAGTGCGAATGCGCTCCAGCACGTCGGAGAGCGCGACGCCCTCCGGCGGCTGCAGGTTGAGCGCAATGGTCCGCCGCCGGTCGAGCCGGTAGAGCCCGCTCGGCGCCAGCGTTTCCTGCACGTTCACGAGCTGTCCCAACGGCACCACGCCGGCGTCGGGCGTCGCAACCGGCGCGGCGAGCAACGCGCCGGGTGAATCCAAGGGCTCCGACTTCATGATCATGTAGAGCCGCCGCTCGCCGTCGTAACGCTGGCCGACATAGCGCCCTTCGCCGAACGCCTGCACCAGAAGTCCGACCTCGTTGCGCGTCCACCCGGCCTCGCTGATCGCCCGATCGTTCGGCGTGATGCGGAACTCCGGCTGATCATAGTCGAGCGACGGCTGCGGGTTGACGGAGGCTTCGGGGAACTTCTCGCGCAGCAGCTCGACGCCGCGCCGCGCCGCCTGCCGCATCGCTTCCGCGTCGGCGGATTGCACGTTGATCGAGATGCCGCCGCCCTGATCGAAGCCGCCGAACAAACTGCCGACGACCGCGAAGGCCTGCGTGTCGGGCAGATCCTTCAGGATCTCGGTGCGCACGATCTCGAGCATGCGGTTAAGTTCTCTGTCGTCGATCACGCGCACGGCCATGTTCGCATTCCCGGGGCCGTAATTGATGAAATAGAAGTTGAGAAGATGCGGCTCCTTCTCGCCGCGCATATAGGGCATCAGCCGCTCGATCACGGGCTTGGCGATCTCGCGCTCGGTGAACGCGGTCGTGGCCGCCGGCGGCAGCTGGAAGAAGGCGTCGATCGCCGCACGCTTCACCTGCGGCAGATACTGCAAGCTGGGCGCGAGCAAAATCGTTCCGGCGAGCGACCCGCCGATCAACCCGCCGATCCACATGCGCCGCTTGTTCGGCGTGTCGGTCGTGTTCATGACGTAGTCGGCGATGCCGCGCCACACGGCGGCGAACTCCGGCACGCGCGGGCGTGTTTGCAGAAACAGCACCGACAGCATCGGCACGACCGTCACCGCAACGATGAGCGAGATCAGCACCGCCGCCGCGATCGTGACAGAGAGATCGGCGAACAATTGCCCCTCGACGTCTTGGATGAAGATCACGGGCAGGAAGATTGCGACATTCGTCGCGGTCGTGGCGAGCAGCGCGCCCCAAACCTGATCGGTGCCCTTCTGCGCCGCCTCGGCCGCAGGCATGCCGTGCTCGCGCAGGCGCAGGATGTTCTCGAACGCGACGATCGCCGCGTCCAGCACCATGCCCGTCGCGAACGCCAACCCCGCGAGCGAGACGACGTTGATCGTCCGATCCGTCAGCTGAAGCAGAATGACGACCGCGAACAGGCAGATCGGAATCGCCGACGAAATGATCAGCGTCGCCCGCCACTCGCGCATGAAGAACCAAAGCACGCCGACCGCGAGCAGAATGCCCAGGAACAGATCCCGCGCCAGCATCTCGATCGCCTGATTGATGAAGTGCGACGGGTCGAACGAATGCGCAAGCTTGACGCCCTGTTCCTTCGCCGGCCCTTCGTTGATGCGCGCGAGTTCCTCTTTGATCGCGGTGACGGTCGCAAGAACGTTCGCGCCCGTCTCGCGCACGATGCGAAAACCGAGCGCCGGATTGCCGTTCTGATAGGCGAACGAGTTGCGCTTGCCGCGCGCGATCTTCACGTCCGCGATATCGCCGAGCCGGACCGGCTTGCCGTCCCGCCACTCGAGGATCAGCGACTTCAGATCCTCAACCGAATAGCGCCCCCGGAACGACAAGCCGTAGAGGCGGCGCCCGACGTCCATCGTGCCGCCGGAGACGTCGTCCGACCCGCTGATCTTGGCCGCCACGCGTGGAATCTGAACGCCGAGCGCCGCCGCGCGCATCGGATCGAACACGATCTGCAGTTCCTCCGCCGCCCCGGTCAGGCCCAGTTCGACGCTGCCCACTCCGGGAATGGCCTCAAGCCGCGGCACGACCGTCTGGCGCAGGAACGGCTCATAGCTCTCGACCTCGCGCGTGTTGCCGGGCAGGAGCTGCATGAAAACGAAAAGCAGCGACGCGTTCGAATCCTGCGTGTTGGCGAGCAGCACCACGGGCCGCTCCGAATCGGCGGGCAGCGCAGGGATGCGATTGATCCGGCCGATCACGTCGACCAGCGTCTGGCGCATGTCGGTGCCGATTTCGAACGTCAGGTTGATGTAGGCCCCGCCCGCGCCGACGAAGGACTGCATCTCCTTCAAGCCCGAGATGCCTTGCAGCACCTGCTCTTCGGGCTCGACGATCTGCTGCTCGACCTCCCGCGGCGTGGCGGAACGCCAACCGGTCTGGATGCCGATCTGCGGCCGCTCGATGTCCGGAAAAAGCTGGAAGGGCAGGGTGCTGAGCGCGAACATGCCGAACAGCAGCGTGACCGCGACGCCGACGGCAACCGCCGCCGGACTCCGCAAACTGACCGCCGTCAACCCGCGCAATTCCGCCTCCAACCGACCCGAGCCGATTTGAGGCGCGCGAACTGGCTTTTGAAACTCACACCGCCGTGAAGCCGCTCACAACGCCGTGCGCTTCGTTACGCGTCCGTTACCGGGCCGATCCGGGGCACACGGAGCATCGCCGACTCATCCACAGGGTCCAAGGGTCGCGGGCGCCGGCTCAAGACCCATGAGCTTTCGGCGTGCATCTAGTCCCTTTGGGTCTTCCATCGGCGAGAGCACGAAGACGCGGTCCTTGCAGGTGTATTGCGTGCCATACCGCTGCAACCGGCCTTCGGCTGCCGCCACGCGGTCCCAAAGATAGGCGTAGTGACGCCTGCTGACCCGGCCGGTCGGCAGCAAGCGTTCCAGCCGGCCGAGAACTTCACGCTGAAACGCAGGGTTGCGGTCCGAGTGCTGAACGATCAGCCAGGCATTGAACTCCGCACCGTCGCCATCGCGATCGTCGTCGAACCAATCGCGGCTCGTGAGCAGGTCCCGCACGCGGGCGGTGTTGGCGACATCGGCCGGATTGACGTGTTCCCATATCTTGGCGAGAGCGTCCGCCCGCGCGGGATCGGTTCCGTAAAGCTCCTGCACCGTGCCCATCGATGTGCGCCCGAATTGATCGAGCCGTGTGAGCCTGAAGAGTTCTTCGCCCACGCTCGCGGGCGTCGGTAGGCCGGCGAACATGCCTTGCGCCGCCTTCCAGTCGGCCACGAATCGCGCCTGAAACGCTTGGGCGGTTGCAGGCGGCGCCGGGTCGTGGCTCGCAAACGTGCGCCACAACGGCAATACGCCTGGCGGTGCCACGCGAGCGAGGTGCAGCCAGTTCGCCCGAATGTAAAGCACGCCGCGATCCGTTCCGGGCAACGCGAGCGCGGCCGTTGAAGCCCCCGGGCCGTCGGTGGCGTCCGCCGGAAAACGGCCTCGATCGAGCGCGGCGATCAGGTGGTTCAGCACGTCGCGCTCGGCAACGGCCCGGTCGACAATCGTCAGACACTCTGTGATGCCGCCATCGACCGGCGCATCGATCGCCCGCTCGACATTCCGAGTCCGCACAAGCCGCCACATCGCGCGACGGCGCAACATCGCGGGCAGGTTCGTACCGTCCCCGACATCAGCGCGAGCGCGCCAATTCAGATACGGCGTTTCGGCTCGTGCGAGCGCCGACGCCCACTGTCTGCGCGATGTCGCACCGGATACTGCGTCGAGTACGTGCCCAACAGCTGCAAGCCGAGCGCGCTCGACGACGAAGGCGGGATCCTCCACCGGCAGCGCGTTGCGCGCATCGCTTGCACGCAGCTTTAGTTCCCGAATGCGCGCAACGCCTGCAGAGCCTTCTTCCAGCCGCCAAGCGATCCAACGATCGTCGCGGCAAACATCCGAGCGCCCGGCACGCAAATCCGAAACGATTGTGCCTAACTCGTCGTTTGCGGTCGCGATTCCGACCCTGAGCGGCAGTAGAAGAAGCAGCAAGACCGTGCGAGCGAACATCTGTCCCCCGAGGTCTAACGTTAGTCGCTCGCCGAGGATTTGGCCATTGTGCGCTTCTGCACAACGCGATACGCGCCCACCGGGCTTCGCCCTCCGTCAACCGAGCCGCTTGAGCAACTCGGCCGCAAACTCGGGCAGTGTGTCGTCGCGCGCGCCCATGATGACGATCCGGTCGGAGGGTCGCGCCAGCGCAACCAGCTTGTCGCCGCAAGCCGCACGCTCGGCGACGTGCATCGCCTCGCGCCCCTTCGCGGCAATGCCCGCGACAATGTCCGCGCTCGTTACGGCGCGCGTCGTGGTGCCGCCGTAGTAGGCGGGATCGGGCATGATGAGAACGTCGTGGGGGTGCAGCCCGTCTGCGAAACAAGCGATGAGTTCGTCCTTCATTACCTGCAACGGGCGGAAGCCGTGCGGCTGGAAGAAGACGAGCAGGCGCCCGGGGAACGCGTGCAGCGTGTCGAGCGTCGCGGCGATCTTGTCCGGATTGTGCGCGAAGTCGTCGATCACGGTGACGCCGTTCGCTTGGCCGACAATTTCGAAGCGGCGCTTGATGCCCGCGAAGCTTTGAAGCGCTCGCACAGACTCCGCCAAAGGGACGCCGCAGGCCCGAGCCGCACCCAGTGCGGCGAGCGCATTCGCGACATTGTGCGTGCCGGGCACGCCCATGCGCACGGCGTGCCGCGCGCCGGTCGACCGTTCGCTGACCTCGAACGCGATGCCGTCGGGCTCCGCCTTTAGGCGGCCGGCGAACAATTCAGCACGAAGGTCGGCGAGGCTGAACGTCACGGCGTTCGGATGCGCCTTGGCGAGCGCACGCGTCTCGTCGTTGTCGAGATTGAGCACGGGCGTCGCCGCCCGCGCCGCGAAATCGCTGAATAACACGCGCAATTCTTCCATCGACTTGTGGTCGAGCGAAACGTTCGTTACGACCGCGACCCGCGGCCGGTAGAGCGCGATCGACCCGTCGCTCTCGTCGACTTCGCTGACGAAGGCGTCGCCCGCGCCAACCTTCGCGCTTGCGAACGGCACGTCGGGCGCGACGTAGTTCTTCATCACCGCGCCGTTCATGATCGTGGGCTGAAGTCCCGCTTGATCCAGGATCCACCCGGCCATGCCCGTCGTCGTCGATTTGCCGCTCGTGCCGCCGATCGCAACCGAAAGCTTCGCGGCGTTGAACAAGTCCGCGAGCAACTCGGCGCGCCGCAGCACTGGGAGGTTCAGCGCCCGCGCGGCCTGCACGTCAGGCACTGTTTCTTCGACCGCCGCCGACGTCACCAGCACTTGGTCGCGTCCGGTGACGCCGCTGCCGTCTTGCGCAAAGAGCCCGATGCCTTGGCGCTTCAAGAACTCGAACTTCTGCCCGAGCCGCCCCTGGTCGAGCGAGCGGTCGGACCCGTCCACCCGGTACCCCTGACCGCGCAGAATCAGCGCCAGCGGCAACATTCCGCTACCGCCGATTCCGCAGAAGAAATAACGTGTGTTTCGATTCAGGGTCATGGGCACGTGATCGCACATGAACCCGGACCCGTAAATGGCCCCGACCGACAGGAAGCCCGCATGGAAATCGGCCCATGAAGATTGCAATCGTCGCGCCTGCAAATCGCATGGACCCGGCGGTCGCCGAGCGGGTGAAGCAATTCACCGTAGAGCTCTACCCAACCGGCGTGGTGCTCGAGATCCATCCGCAGTGCTTCCTATCGTCCGGCCACTTCGCCGGCGACGACGACACGCGCGCGGCCGCCTTCGTCGCCGTCGCGAACGACCCCTCAGTCGACGCGGTGTGGTTCGCGCGTGGTGGCTATGGCTCGTGCCGAATTCTGGAGACAGCCCTGCCGAGATTGTCCGCCACGGCAAAACAGAAAACCTACATGGGCTACAGCGACATGGGCTCGCTCCTGGGCGCGCTCTACGCGAAGGACTTCCCGCATCTTGCGCACGGACCCATGCCGTCCGATCTCGCGCGCCAGGGCGGTGACGCCGCCGTGCGCCGCGCGTTGCGCTATCTCGTCGAACGCGCCGCGGAATCGATCGAGCCCAAGGCTGACGACCAGCGCCGTGTGGCCTTCAACATCGAGACTCTCTCGAACCTGATCGGAACACCATACGAGCCTGATCTCAAAGGCCATGTGCTCATGCTCGAGGAAGTCGGCGAGTACATGTACCGCATCGACCGCTCCCTCTTTCACATTCTCTCTAGCCCGAAGGTGCGCCTTATCGGCGGCCTCTGCCTCGGCCGTTGCAGCGACATCCCGCCGAACGACCCCGACTTCGCCAAGACCGAGGTCGAGGTCGCCGAACACTGGTGCAAGCGCGCCGGCGTCCCCTATCTCGGCCGCGCCGACATCGGCCACGACGCCGCAAACAAGGTGGTCCCGTTTGGCGAAGCGCGCGTGTCGTAGCGCTCAGCTCTTGAGCAGAATGACCGCCTTCGGGTCCCACACCACGTAAACGGGTTTCGCCGGATCGAACCCGGTGGCGCTTGCGCCGTCGACGTTCTGCGCGGCGACGGCGATCGGCGCATCGCGGCCCTTGACGAACACCTGATAGTGGCTGCGGTCGCCGAGATAGGCGGCCGCCTTGATCGTGCCCTCGACGAAGGCGCCGCCCGACGGCTTGGTCCCGGTCAGCGTGAGCTTCTCAGGGCGCAGCGCCGCCGTGATCTTGTCGCCCGCCTTCAAGCCCTCGATCGCCGTCGCACGCAGCGTGCCGAAGCCGGCGCCTTCGAGCGTCGCCTCGCTGCCCGCCACGCTTTTCACCGTCACCGGGATCAGATTGATCGTGCCGATGAACGTCGCGACCTCGACGCTCGACGGCCGCTCATAAAGGTCCTTCGGCGCCGCGATCTGCAACACGACGCCCTTGCCCATGACCGCAATGCGGTCGGACATCGAAAGCGCCTCTTCCTGGTCGTGCGTCACGAACACGAACGTGATGCCGACGTTTTTCTGCAGCTGGCGAAGCTCGATCTGCATTTCTTCGCGCAGCTTCTTGTCGAGCGCGCCGAGCGGCTCGTCGAGCAGCAGCACCTTCGGTCGCTTGACCAGCGCGCGTGCGAGCGCCACGCGCTGGCGCTGGCCGCCTGACAGCTGGTCGCCGCGCCGCGCGCCGAAACCGGAGAGCTTGATCATGCCGAGCGCTTCGTCCACGCGCCGTGTCAGTTCCTTGCGCGACAGCCGGTCCTTGCGCAGACCGTAGGCGATGTTGTCGAACACGTTCAGGTGCGGAAAAATCGCGTACGACTGGAACACCATGTTCGTCGGCCGTTTGTAGCTCGGGATCAGCGACGACGGCTGATTGTCGATGAAAATCTCGCCCTCGCTCGGGAACTCGAACCCCGCGATCATCCGCAGAAGCGTGGTCTTGCCGCAGCCCGAAGGCCCCAGCAGCGAAAAGAACTCGCCGCGCTCGATGTCGAAATGCGCGTCGTCCACGGCCTTGACGCCGCCCGCGAACTGCTTGGTCACGTGTTCGATACGGATGATGTTGTCGGCCATGACGAGGCTTACGCGACCCCCACTTTGCGTTCGCTGGTGCCGAGCTGCCGCACCCATTCGGCGATGACGACGAGTACGCAGGACGAAACGAGAATGATCGTACCGAGCGCGAGAACGCCGGGCAGCTTGTTCGGGAACTTCAGCTGGCTCCAGATATAGACCGGCAGCGTCGGCTGCTGTCCCGACAGGAAGAACGAGAGCAGGAATTCGTCGAACGAGACGATGAAGGTGAGCAGAAGGCTTGAGACGATGCCCGGCGCGACTAGCGGAAACGTGACCCGCCAGAACGTCATCCACGGCGTCTCGCCGAGGTCCATCGAGGCCTCTTCCAAGCTCTTGTCGAACCCGTCGAGGCGGGAGGTGAGCACCGCCATCGCGAACGGCGTGCACAGCATCACGTGCCCGATGCCGACGGTCAGCAACGAAAGCTCGAAGTCGATGCCGTTGATGAGAATGAGAAGCGCGATACCGAGCACGATCTCCGGCACGAAAAGCGGCAGCATGATAAGGCCCGTCACCGCGCCCTGGCCCGGCATGCGATAACGCGTCACCGCCTTCGCGCCGAACAGGCCCAGAATGGTGGAAGCGACCGCGACGATCGCACCCACCTGCAGGCTCGCCACCAGTGAGCGCAGCATGTCTTCGTCCGCGAACGCTTGCTCGTACCACTTCGTCGTGAAGCCGGTCAGCGGAAAGGCCGTGAACACGGAATCGTTGAACGAGAAGATCGGCAGCAACAGCACCGGCACATAAAGGAAGAGAAGATAGGCGACCGCGAAAACGGCAAGCCCCCGTCCGGGGTCGCCCATCCGCGTCGCCGTGCGCGAGGGGCCGCTCATCGGATCCGCCTCACGGCGAGTTGCATTGCGCTCACGAAGAAGACGACGAGGATGGCGACGCCTGCCATCGCCGAGAGCGCGAGCGCCGATCCCAAGGGCCAATCGTTGATCTTCAGGAACTGCACCTGAATGATGTTCGCGATCATCTGCCCGGTCGGCCCGCCGACGAGCGCCGGCGTCACGTAGTCGCCCGTCGTCGGCACGAAGATCAGGACCGAAGCGCCGATCACACCCGGTAGCGACAGCGGAAACGTCACGCGCCAGAACCGCGCCCATGCCCCGTCGCCCAGGTCGGCCGCCGCCTCAAGCAGCGTGCGGTCGATCTTCTCCAGCGAAACGTAGATCGGCAGGATCGCAAACGCGGCATAGGCGTGCGCCAGCGTCAGCACGACCGAGGTCTGGTTATAGAGAAGAAAGCCCAACGGCTCGTCGATCGCGCCCGCGCTGATCAGGCTCGAGTTGATCACGCCGTTGTAGCCCAAGATCACCTTCCACGAGAACACGCGCAGCAGATAGCTGGTCCAGAACGGAATGGTGAGCAGGATCAGCCACACGAATTTGTACTTCTTCACGCCGAACGCGACGTAATAGGCCATGGGGTAGGCGAGTCCCACCGTCACCAGCGTGACGAGACCCGACATTCCGATCGAACGCAGGAAGATGTTGAAGTAGCTCTCCTTCGCGAACACCTCGCGGTAGCGGTCGAGCGTGGGCGTCGTGTCGACGGAAAGGCCGGCTTGCGTCCAAAACGAATAGAGCGCGAGCAGGATCAGGGGCGCCGCGAGCAGCACGACCATCGTGAGCATCACCGGCGACAGCAGCAGATACCCCTTCGCCGCGTCCGAGCGCAGATAGAACGCGCGCAGCCGGTCGAGGAATCCGGGGGCCGATGGCACTGGAACGGAACTGGCCGACAAGGCGTCTCCCCGCGAGGCAAGGCGCATGGCCCGAACCGGCCAAGGCAAGGCCATCTTGGGAGAAACCGCACGCCCCCGCAACCCGCCGCCCAAGGCGGTGGTTAAGGCCGCTTGCGGTGTGGCGGGTGCGCCACCGGCTTCAGGTGCGGAACCCGCGCGGACTGTCGCCGAATCGCCGCCGGAAGCTGCGGTTGAAGTAGGAAAGATCGTTGAAGCCGCAGGCGAGCGCGATCTCGCCGATCCGCATCTCCCGGTTCGCAGGATCCGCGAGCATCGCCGCCACGCGGTCGAGCCTGAGCCTCAGCACGGTGTGCGAGAACGTCTCGCCCCGCCGCTCCATCAACCGTTGCACATAGCGCACCGACACGCGGTGGCGGTCGGCCACGGTCTGCACGTCGAACCGCGGATCGAGGCATTCGGCGTCGATCTGCGCGAGAATCGCCTCGAGCCTGCCCGCCCGCAATCCGCGGCGTGCGGCGACCGCCGCCGCTTCGCCTATCGGACCCAGCGCCATCGCAACGAGGTCGGCGACGTGAGCACCGGTTCGCTCGCCCTGGCGGCAGGCGGAAGGTCCGGCTCGAGCTCCCCAGCTTCCTGGCCTTCCGTTCGCTCCGTTGGCCTAGCCCATCCCGTCTTCCGCCAAGTGCTCGAACGTCAGCGCACCTGAGCAGGCTGCTGCGTTCGGGCTAACGAACGCTCGTCGCCGGGCTCTACGCCAGCCGCTAAAATAGCCTTGACTTTCAGGCGCCCCAAAAGGGGACTTGTGAACCCGTTCCCGGTCTTCAAGTGGGAAGCTCACCAAGCGTCATGCTTCTCGTGTTCGTTTCATCGCCATTCGAAAACGAAACGCGCCCGGGTTCGTCATGGGGCGAGTTCGCGTCTGTCCAACTCGGCGCTTTCGCTAAGGATTCAATGCTCGCCGTCCCGTCTTTATGTCCCTGATTCGTCGATTGTGACTCGCTTGTCGCGCTGCGTGCAGGGCGTCGAGAGAGACGAACAGAATTCGTTGATCGCCGAACGTACAACCATACCCTGATCGAGAAGGGCGCGGGATTCGTTTGTCGAATCTTCGCGCGTTCACTCGGATCAAGGATTCTCGATGCGCACCCACGCCGCCGCCGCGTTGTTCGTCACGGCAACCGCACTTGCTGTTTTGGCCATGCCGGCCGGTGCCGTGCCCATCATCGTCAACGCCGATACGACGATCTCGTCGAACGCGACGGGCGACGATGGTGCGACGGGATTAGACGATGCTGTCGGCTTCCTGGGCGGTGGCGCCGTCATTTGGGACAACACCAACGTCGATGTGAACATCCTGACGGGCTTTACGTTCACGGGTGGCGTCGGCGGCCTGGGCGGGCCCGACGTCGCAAGCAACGGCGGCAACCAAGGCGGCTGGGGCGGCGCGGGTTTCTTGATGCCGGACTTCGGCGGCACCGTCACGGCCAGCGGAATCTTCGTCTATGGCGGCAGCGGCGGCAACGGCAGCGACGGTGATGTCGGCGGTGGGAGCGACACCAGCGGCGGTGATGGCGGCACCGGTGGCTACGGCATAAACGCCTTCAACGACGCGCTTCAGGTCACGCTGACGAATACGATCGTCACGGGTGCGAGCGGTGGCACCGGTGGGGCGGCCGGTGACGCTGGCGGTGACGCGGGTGACGACACACAAGGCGGTGCCGGCGGCTACGGCGGCATCGGCATCGCCATCCAAGGCATTGGAAGTACGATCAGCATCTCAGGATCAAGCGTGATCACCGGCGGCAACGGCGGGGCAGGCGGCACATCTCTCCCCAACGCCACCAACGCCTCCGGCGGCGCCGGCGGCGAGGGTATCTACGATATCGGCACAAACACGATCATCACGATCGGCGTGGGCTCAACCGTACAAGGCGGCGACGGCGGCGCAGCCGGCACCGGTGGCTCCGACGGCAGCGCGGGCGCTGACGCCTCCGGCGTTTGGCTACAAGGCGCGGGCGCGAGCTTGACGAACTACGGCACGATCTTGGGCAGTGACAGCGGAGTTCAAGCTGCACTCCAAATTGTCGAGGATACATCGCTGATCGACAACCATGGCGCGATAGGCGCGACGACCGGCCACTTGGGCACGTCGATCGTCATCTCAGGCAGCTCTACGCTCGGCATCCTGCACAACCGAACGGCAGGACTAATAGCAGCCTCGGGTCCCGCCAACGGTGCGATCGAAATAGGTGTTCCGGCAACCGTCACCGAGTTTGTCAATGAAGGAACAATAATCGGCGGCAGCAGCGGCTACGGCGTCCTCGTCCAAGGCAGCATCGGCAGCTTCACAAACAGTGGAACGATTCAGGCGGGCAATGCCGCGGGGTTGCTCATACTGAACGCCGGCATGGCCGATGTTATCGACAACACGGGCGGCATCATCACAAACAGCAGCATAAACAATGCCGCAGTTTCCATCGCCGTGGATGTTGGGGCACCCGGCATATTGCTAAAAGGAGGACAGATCGCCAACACCGGTGGGTCTTTGGCGATCATCGCGGCCTCACAAACCGGAAACGTCGGTATCGAGAGTGTCGCCATTGACGGCGCAATCTTATTCTTGGCCGCCGACGAAACGCTCAATGTAGAGGGTTCGACGCTAGACGGTGACATCACATTCGCAGCCGGTACCAATAACCTGAACTTTCTATCTGGCGGAACAACAACGCTTCTTTCCAACACGCAGTTCATCGAGACCAACTTCTTCAGTCTGCTGGAAGGGTCAAGCGTCGTGAGCAATGCCGTCCAATCCGACGCCAACTCGTCGATTGGCCAACTCACCACGATCGTGAATTCGGCCCTGACGCTGAATGAAGATTTCTGGGCCGACGATGAGGTGCTCAATCAGGGCACGATCGCGATTGCATCCGGCAAAACACTGACGTCCAACGTCGTGACCGGCGACGGTACCTACGCATTCGGGATTGCAGACGCGGCGACAGTGGGCAAGATCGAAGCGCAGGGCACTGGCAGTTCAATCGACTTCACCGGTGCGACATTTCAAATCGTGCTCGAGAACCCATCCGACAACTTCGTTGCCGGCACGAACTTTCTGCTCGCCGAAGACCTCAACGGCAACGACATTATCGGCGTGACCAACGGCACGGCACTGCTCGACAATTCGGCGCTGCTGACGTTCATTCTCTATCGCGGCGATGCGAGCCAGATCGGCCTGACCGGCGATCTTCTATTCGCGCAGATCGGCCAACTTCTCCTCGCCGATATCGCGAGCCACGGCGACGACCCGAACGCGATCGCGCTTGGCGCCGCGCTCGACGTCATCGGCCTCGACGGCAACACTGCGCTTGACGACCTGATGCTGGACCTTGCTCTGTTGGGTACGGACGCGGAAATCAACGCCGTTCTCGACTCATTGCTCCCCGAAACCGACGGCATCGCCTACGACATCGCGACGGATGCCGGCGACCAGGTCCTCGATGTCGCTTCGCGCCGCCTCGACGGTCTACGCGGCACGAGCATCGCCGCGCTTGAGTACAAGGTCGCCGGCGGTAGCAACGTCGGCCTGCGCAGCGGGTTCGCTCGCACGGGCGTCGAGATCTGGGGGCAAGCGTTCGGCCGGATCGTCAACCAACGCCGCCACGACTACAACGACGGCTACGACGCCGATGGCTACGGCTTCGCGGTCGGCGCCGACACGCCGTTCGACGGTGGCCGGTCGCTGATCGGTGCGGCCTTTGCCTATGGCCAAACCGGCGCCGACGGCAACACGACCAACCGAACCGAAACCGATGTGGGCAGCAGCCAGATCGTCCTCTACGGCGACCACGTTTTCGACAGTCGCACCTATGCCAAAGGCATGCTCGGCTACGGTTGGCATCAAAACGACATCGCCCGCCACGATGTTGGCGGCCCGCTCGGCCCGACCGTCACCGCAAGCTACGACGCCTGGCAATTCACCGCCCGTACCGAAGCGGGGCGTCCCTACAAGGGTGGAGCCAACTTGACGCTCGTACCTCACCTGACCGCGAACTACGCCTACTATAGCCCCGACGACTACCGCGAAACCGACCCAAGCGCAGGCGACGCCATCCCCGCGATCGGCGGCCTCGGTCTCGACGTCAAGACCAAGAGCTTGCAATCGCTCCGCCTCGGGCTCGGGCTCCTCGCGCGCTGGGACGTCGAACTCGGCGGCAACGCGCTGCTGCAGCCGGAGCTGCGCGTGAACTACCGCCGCGAACTGATCGGGGATCGTTTCGAGACCACGTCGGAGTTCATCGGCGCCCCGGGCCTCGCCTCATTCCAAACCCTTGGCGTAGACCCGGCGCGGGATATCCTCGACCTCGGCGTCGGTGCATTGCTCGCCACCGCCGGCGGCGTCGACATCCGCGCGAACTACGACCTCGAACTGAAACAGGACTACACCGCCCACGGCGGCTACGTCCGCGCAAGCGTCGCATTCTGAGAGACCGCTACTTCCGGTACCCGCGCGGCGTCTCGCCGAACCGCTTGCGGAAGCTGCGGTTGAAGTAGGAGAGGTCGGAGAAGCCGCACAGGAAGGCGACGTCGGCGATGCGCATCTGCCGCTTGGAGACGAGCATCGCCGCCGCCTTGTCCAACCGCTGGCGCAGCACGAAGTGCGAAAACGTCTCGCCGTGCATCTCCAAGAGTTGCTGGAGATAGCGCTCGGTAATGCCGACGCGCGCCGCGACCGTCTTGCCCGAGAGCTTCGGGTCGGCGATGTCGCGCTCGATCTCGGCCAGGATAAGGCGATAGCGCACCTCGGGCTGCGTGCGTCCCTGGGCGGCATCCGCGTCCTCGGCCCGTTGCTCGAGCATCATGACGACAAGGTCGATCACATATTCGGCGTTCGCGCGCGCCAGCGCCGGCACGTTCAAATCCACGCCCGCGGTCGAAAGGCCGAGATAGGATTGCAGCAGCCGGAACGGCTCGCAGGCGAGGTCGAACGGCGCTCCGATCACGCGCTCGAACGCGGGTACGCGCTCCATGATCCGCGCTTTTGGCAACATCAGGATGAGCGCGCGCGTGAGTTCGTTGTCGGAGCGGTAGCGATAGAACCTGCCCTCGTCGACCATCATGCCCATCGTCTTGCTGACGAAGAATTCACGACCCTCGCGCGCCACCACCGCGCGTTGGCCGCTGGTCATGATGTGCAAACTGCAGCGGTGCTGTTTCGCGCTGGCATGCGCCGGCGTGTTCGTGATGTCGAACGGTCCGCTCTCCAAGAGCGCGATCTCGATGTCGCCCGCGCAAATCACCGGCAGCAGGCGCGCGGTGCAGTCGTGGCCGTCGGGGACGCTCCATTCGACGCGCAGCAGAGGTTCGCTCACCTGCTTGCGCCAGAGCTCGATGCGATTCCCGTGGACGGCGGCATCCGTGGAGAGGATTCGGGCTTGCGCGCTCATCGCTCGCGTTAACTCCTTGTGCCGCGCGGAACACACAAGCGCGGAAATGAATTCGAACAATGCCGAAATTTGTTCGAACCACCAAATCTCGCTTCGCGTGAAGCCCAGTTCGCTTGGCGCAGTCCAAGAACCTCGCAAACCCGCGTGAGACAAAGAGGTCCCCATCCCCCGACTTCGCACCAGACAGGTTTTCCATGCGCCCCGTCTCACAACTCAAAGTGTTCATCGCGCACGCCGCTGTGGGAATTTTCGCCCTCGCGAACCCCGCGGGCGCCGCAACCCTCTTCATCAATCTCGACACGACCATCACCGCGACCAACAGCGGCGACGCCGGCGCCACGGGCGCCGCGAACACAGATGGATCGGACGGCACACAGAGCTTGGTGTGGGACGCGGCAGGCGTCGACGTCTTCCTGGATCAATCGGGTCTGACCCTCTTGCTCAACGGCGGCGACGGCGGCGCAGCCGGTGAAGACACCGCCAACAACGGCGGCAACGTCGGTGGCTTCGGCGCGATGGCCCTGGACATGAGTGAAGGCAACGGCTCCCTCAGCAGCCTCACCGTGTCGGTCAACGACGCGGTCATTCTGGGCGGTAAGGGCGGCGCGGGCGCGGCGGGTGGAACGGGCGGAGCGTCCGATACGGACGGCGGTGACGGTGGCTACGGCGGCGCCGGCATCTTTATCGGCGCGGATGACAACACGGTGGACCTGACCAGCGTCCTGATTATGGGAGGCAAAGGCGGGCCCGGTGGCGCAGCGGGTAACGCTGCCGGCGATGCTTCGGACAACAACTTTGGCGGCGATGGCGGCAAGGGCGGCAACGGCGTTCTGATCGGGAATGGTGTCAGCGGAACGACCCTGACCTTCACCGACGTTGTCGTGATCGGCGGCGTGGGTGGCGATGGAGGCACCTCGCTCGCCTTCGGCGCCAATTCAAACGGCGGCAGCGGCGGCAACGGCATCTACGATGACGGCAACAACACCACGATCAATCTCGTCGCCAGCACGGTTCTCGGCGGGGCCGGTGGTTCACCCGGCCAGATCGGGGGCGCGGCCCTTTACCTCGGCGGCACTGGCGGCATCTCGAACAAGATCAACATTGACGCCGATTCCATCGTCGCATCGGCCCTGGCCCCGGCCGTTGTGATCGACAACACCTCGGCGCCCTATATCAACAACTACGGCCAATTAGGTGACCCGGTCGGCCAAGCCTACAGCGCGATCTTATTCGAAGGCGTGCCAAACTCAGTTTTCAACTACTCGACGGGAAAGATCGAAAGTGCCGGCTCGTCGGCCACCATTTGGGGAGCAAACGGAGCAGCCTTGGGTGGCAACGTCCTCAACAACGCAGGCCTCATCCGCAATTACGACTTTGGCAATGCCATCGACGTGTGGAAACTCGGCTCCACGTTCATCAACAGCGGCATCATCCAGGCAGGTGACGCCAGCGCAATGGTCGTCAGGAATGGTGCTGGCGGGATGTCCGGCGTACTCTACAACACCGGTGGCAGCTTTCTGAACGATTCCGCCTTCGACGCCACGATTGTACTCAACCACAATGCCAATCTGACGCTCGAAGGAGGCTCGGTTGCAAACGCGGACGCGGACGGCGACGCAATCCTGCTGGGCGGCAACTTTACGGGCTCCCAGCTTCGCTTGGACGACGCAACGGTCACCGGCGACATCGTCTTTACGAACGATGCAAAGAACCTAAGGTTGGAAAGTGCCACGACCCTCAACGGGGATATCGAGTTCGCCGACGGAGCGAACGAGCTCCATTTCAACAGCTTCTTCGGCTCCGGTACTGGCGTCCAGACCATTGCCGCGGGCAGCACCCTAAACACCACAGGCAATGGCACGGTCAGCATATCGGTGTTCAGCACCGCGAACACCGTCATTAATGCGGACTGGGCTACCAATTCCAAGATCAGCAGTCTTGAGGTCTTCGCCGGGGGTGTTCTGACAGTCAACGATGAGTTGGCCGTCGTTGCGGGGAGCGGGGCGACGATAACAAACGACGGGACGATCGTCATCGGCAGCGATGCGCTTTTCAGCGGCGATACCGCCACCGGCAACGGCACTTGGGTTTTCAAGGTGTCCAATGACAGTGCCGGAGCGTTGTTTTTGCTCAGTTCTGCGCTCGACTTCACGGGACAGACGGTTGAGATAGCGGTCGACCAGCCGTCCGTTTTGTTTGCCAACGGCGCCGAGATTCTTATCGCTGACGGAACGGGCGCCGCCACCGGCCCCGCGGACGGCACGCAAGTGAATGATAATTCCGCGCTGATGAACTTCGTCCTCTATCGCGGCGACAATCCGGAAGTGACCTCGGGCGACAGCACAAACTACTGGGTGAAAGTACAGCTATTGCTCCTCGCCGACATAGCGGCGCTCGGTGATGATCCGAACTCCGTGGCGCTCGGTGCGGCGCTCGACGCGATCGGTCTCGACGGCGATGCGGACCTCGACGATCTGATGCTCGCACTCGCGCAGTTGCCGACGAACGAGGACATCAACGCCACGCTCGACGCGCTGTTGCCGGAGACCGACGGCATCGCCTTCGACCTCGCGACGGATGCGGGCGATCAGGCGCTCGATGTGGCGAGCAAGCGGCTAGACGCGTTGCTGGCTGGCCGTCTGGCCAACACGTATCGCCTGGCGAGCGTCGCGCCTGTTGCCTTGCGCGGCAGCGTCAACGACACCCGCGGGGCCGGGCGCTTCTGGGTGCAAGCTTTCGGCCGTACCGTCGATCAGTCGCAGCACAGCTTCAACACCGGCTACGACGCCACCTCCTACGGCTTCGCCTTCGGTGCCGACACGAACCTCGACAACGCGACCGCCCTCGGCGCGGCGTTCAGCTACACGTCGACCGACGCGAACGGCAACGGCATCAACCAAACCGACACGGATGTCGACAGCTACCAGCTGACGCTTTACGGCGATCATCTGTTCGACAACGCGACCTATGCGAAGGGATTGCTCGCCTACGGCTGGCATGCGAACGACATCGCCCGCCACGATGTCGGCGGCATCCCGGGCAACACGGCGACGGGCAGCTATGACGCCGATCACATCACCGCGCGCGCCGAGTTCGGCCGCGCCTACAAGGGCGGCGACACCCTCACGTTGATCCCGCGCGCGCACCTGAACGCCGCATGGTATTCGCCGGACGGCTACAGCGAACAAGGCGTCGGCGGCCTCGGCCTCACCGTCGCGCCCGACGATCTGACAAGCGTGCGCTTGGGCGTCGGCGTCCTTGCGCGGTGGGACATCACGCTCTCAGGCGAGGAGTTGTTCCAACCCGAACTGCGTCTCGACTACCGCCGCGACCTGACCCGCGAGCGTTTCGAAACCACGAGCGTGTTCCTGGGCGCTCCCGGCATCACGTTCCGCACCCAAGGCGTCGATCCCGCCGCCGACATCCTGAACCTCGGCGTCGGCGCATTGCTCGCGACCGCAGGCGGCGTCGACTTGCGCGCGAGCTACGACGTCGAGCTGAAAGAGGACTACACCGCCCACGCCGGCTACCTGCGCGCGAGCATTCCGTTCTGAAGATGTAGCGGCGCTCACAGACGCATCGAGTCCGCGCGATCGCATTAACCGCGCGCGATGGCTGCAGCGAAGCATCCGGCGCGCGAGGTTCGCTTTGCGCCGGATCGGACTTCGCGTTGCGTACAGTTTTAGTCATCGCCCGTTTGCGCCTCTGCGCCATCCTCTGCGCACACAACGGAGGTGGCGGCTATGGTTCGCTTTGCACTCGGCCTTCTGAACGACGATAGTGGCGCAACCGCGGTCGAATACGGTTTGCTCGCGGCACTGATTGCGGTCGCGATCATCGCGGGCGTGGCGCATGTGGGCGCGGCTATCTCCGACACGTTCGTTGCAATCGACGGCGCGCTCTAGCCGCTAAAGCGGCAGTGCGTGCGTCTCCTTGTGCGCGACGAGCACGATTTGTGTGTTCGTCCGCACCACGCCGCGCAGCTTCTTCAGCTTGGCGGTCAGGATGTTCTCGAGGTCGGCGGTCGAGCGCGCGCGCACCTTGATCAGAAAATTCCAATCGCCGGTCACGTGGTGCAGCTCCAGCACCTCGGGCACCTTGACCGCGCGCTTCGGGAACGCCGCCGCGTTCGCCGCATCGTCGATCAGCACGTTCACGAACGCGAGGATCGGAAAGCCGGCGCGATCCGGGTCGAGCTCCGCACGGTAGGCGCGCACGACGCCGTCTTCCTTCAGCTTGCGCATGCGCTCGTTGACCGACGAGGTGACGCGCCCGACGGCCTTGGCGATCTCGGCCTGCGGCAGAAAGCAATCCTCCTGCAACAGCAAGGCGATCTTCTTGTCGGTTTCGTCCATGACTGTCCCCACGTTGGCCGGAGCCTACCCTGTCCCCAACGCCCCAATCCAGCGTCGCCGCGCCGCCTGCTGTGCGGTCACCGTCTGATGTAGACTGCCTGCACAATGAGCCTGCCGCGCGCAATCCTCTTCGACTTGGACGACACGATCATTTCGGCCTATCGCAGGCCGTTGATCGCGTGGAACAAGGTCGCCCGCGAGTTCGCCGCACAGTTGGCGCCGATGGACCCGGCGGATGCCGCCGCGCTGATCGCCGTCGGCGCCCGGACGTTCTGGGACGATCCCGCCCGCGCGCGCCACTGGCGTCAGCAGCTTATGGCCGCGCGCCGATTGGTCGTCGCGCAGTCGCTTCCGGGGCTTGGCGCGGAACTCACCGACGCCATCGCCGATCGCTTCACACGGCTGCGCGAGGAGGAGATGCACCTCTTTCCCGACGCCGTGAACACGCTCGAAGAACTGCGCCGCCGCGACGTGCGCCTGGCCTTGATCACGAACGGCGCCGGCGAAACGCAGCGACGGAAGATCGAGCGCTTCTCGCTCGAACGCCACTTCGATCACATCCAGATCGAAGGCGAACACGGTTTCGGAAAGCCCGACGAGCGCGCCTATCATCACGCGCTGGGCACGCTCGATGTCGCGGCAGGCGAGGCCTGGATGGTCGGCGACAATCTGGAGTGGGAGATTGCCGCCCCTCAGCGCCTCGGCATCTATGCGATCTGGCACGACACCGAAGGCGCGGGGCTGCCGGCGGGCGCGCCGGCCGTGCCCGACCGTATCATCACGTCGCTGGGCGAACTGCTGCCGCGTTGAAGCCTCAGCCCTTCACCAACCGCTCGATCCACGCCGGCAGCGCGAAGGCAGCGCGGTGGATGGCGGGGGTGTAGTAGTCGGTCTTCAGCCGCGCGGCGCCGAACGCGGTTTCGAGCCCCGCCCATTTCGCCGGATCGCCCAGGATGGCGTCGTTCGACACCCATGTCAGCGCCATGAAGCCGCCGATATAGCTCGGCACGACCGCCAGATAGACGCCCGCGTAGCGGAACGTGCGCTGCATCTGCTTCAGCGTGTCGACGAGCTCCTCCGGCTGGAAGAACGGGACGCCGTTCTGGAAGACGGCAAAGCCGCCGGGGGCGAGCGCCTTGGCGACGCGCTCATAGAACGTGTCCCCGAACAGCACCTCCGCCGGCCCCACCGGGTCCGGCCGGTCGGCGATGATGAGGTCGAAGCGTCCGTGGCTCGACTTGTCGGCCAGGAACACGAACGCGTCCTCGATCTGGATCTTCAGCCGCGGGTCGGCGAAGGCGGCGGCGTTTACCTCGCTCAAGTGACGGCGCGACAAATCGACCACCTTCTCGTCGATTTCGACGTTGAAGACCGTCTTGACGCCCCGGTGCTTGAGCGCCTCTTCCGCGATCGCCATGTCGCCGCCGCCGACGATCATCACCTCCTTCACGGCGCCGTGTTCGAGCATCGGCACATGCGTCAGCATCTCCGAATAGCCGCACTCGTCGCGCGTTGTCAGCTGCACGATGTCGTCGAGCACGAGCACGCGCCCGTTGCGCTTGGAGTCGAAGATCTGGATCGCCTGAAACCGGCTTTTTTCCTGCACGATCGGCGCTCCTTCGAGTTCGATCGTCTGCGAGAATCCGGGGTGCAATTTCTCCAGAAAACTGTTCGCCATCGCCGTCGGCTCCTGAGCGTGAGGTGGAGAGAAAGAGGCGTGGCCCGCGAAGACGACAAAGCGTGCGTGCGGCGCCTCGAAGCGCGCGTCGTATAGGGTCAGCGAGTCTCGCGCGCAATGTCATAATGCGGCGAGCGTCGCGCGCGGGCGCACCATCGCAAGAGAAAATTCACCTCGCGCCTCCAAAAATCCTTGCATGGGGGGCGCGCGTCCCTATATTTCGCCCCCTCCGCAGTTTCGGGTGTGAATCACCAAGAGGCGGGCTTTGGCGGCGTGAGGCCCACGCCACTTGGTCACCTTAGGGTGCAACTGTTCTTCTGTTTCGGAGAGGGCGCCACATGGCTCTTCCTGCACGCAAAAGAACGGCTGTCGAAGTAACGCAGTTCCCCGCGAACCGCGCCAGAACGAAGCCCGTTCCGGCTCCAATTCCCACAGTGGAAGCGGACGAAGACCGTAAAGACTATTTCATCACCCGCAACGGCGTGACGTTTGCGGGCAGCCACCTGATCCTCGACCTTTGGGACGCCCACGATCTGGACGACGAAGCCAAGATCGAAAAGGCGCTCAAGGACGCGGTGACGGCTGCCGGCGCCACGCTTCTGCACATCCACCTGCACAAGTTCGAGCCGAACGGCGGGGTGTCGGGCGTTGCGGTTCTCTCCGAGAGCCACATCTCCGTGCACACCTGGCCGGAAAAGGGCTTCGCCGCCTTTGACGTGTTCATGTGCGGCGCCGCCCAACCGACGAAGACGATCGCCGTGCTCGAGGCCGCCTTCCGCCCGAAGCGCGTCGTCGTCGGCGAGCACAAGCGCGGCATCGTCTAAGCGACGCCGCTTCGAGTTGTTGAAGCCGTCCGGTGACGAACCGGGCGGCTTTTTCGTTTGGCCTAGGGGCAGCGAGAACGTCCAGCGCAGCAGGGGAGGGGACCCCCCGGCGCATTTTTGAACGAACAACCCCATGTACCCGGACTTTGGCGGGCGCCTGCCTTGCGGGCGCGTTCGCGCAAGCCGCTTCATTTCGCCGGGCTAAGCGCCGCCGCGGGCGCGATGAAATCGGCAGCCACCGTCATCCTATCTCCGATTTCACCTCGGGCACCCGCCCTTCGACCATAAGATTGGCGATCACGTGGAGTGCACGATGCACTGGATGCGTCTGATCGCTGCCGTCGCGCTTTTGGCTTGCGTCCAACTGGTGCACGCGAGGGGCATCAACGGTTGGGAGCCGTTCAGTCTCGGCATGACGATTGAAGAAGCCCGTCAAATTTCCGGCCTTGAGTGGGCATCTCAAGCGTCGTTGAAGAACAAGAGAGCATGGACAAAGACGACGATCGGTCCATACGAGTTTTTGACAATCCTCTATTTTTATGACGATGGCCGCTTGGGCTCGTTTTCGTTCCGCAATCACGTCACGTCAGCCGAAGAGAGAGTCGATTGTGAGCGGAGGTTTTTGCGCGTCCTCTCTGCTTTGGAGGCGAAGGAGGGAAGCTTTGCCACGCGGCGCGGAAACGGAACTGGAGGTGAACTCAGCGTTCGACAGGCGCTGGGCCAGTCGAGATACAGCGTGAGCACCCGCGTTCACGAGGTGGAACGCATAGCCGCGCGACCGGGTCCACCCGACTGGTTGACCACTTTCGAAGCTCGGCGCGTCGCGGGCGGCAGGATGGCGACGATTTCGGCCCACTACACTTGGCCACCCAAGGAGCGAAAGGGTAACGAGAGCTGCAGTATCCACATTGGGTATTGCATCGGCGTGTGTGGCTGAACTGCGTTTCGGCCGAAGCGGGTTGTCTTCGGCGAGCACGAGCGCCGCATCATCTAACGCCCACGTGCCCGGACGAACCCAGTTGGGCCCTTCGGATGACCTCCGGGCGGCCATTTCGTGTCGGCGTCGCGCGATCGTTACAGCCGGTTAAGCATCCGCGCGCCTTTGCAGCGCGCCGCCGATTAGGCATTACTGAACGCCGCCGGCCCTAAACTCACCCAATTGGGCTGGCACGAAGGCCCGATGCCCCCCGTGGTCCGTTCAGATGCGAGTTCCTGATGGCGCTTGACCGCCTCGATGCCGTCGTGATCGGCGCCAGCGTCGAAGGCCTCGTCGCGGCCGCGGCGCTGGCCAAAGCCGGGCGCGCCGTGACGGTCGTCGAGCGCGAGCGTGTCGCCGACGCGTCGACCGTCGAAGACGCGGTCGTGAGCCTTGAGACGGTGCGCAGCCTCGACCTCGCGTCGCACGGCCTGCGTTTCGCAGCGCCGCCGCCGGTCGTTGGTATCGCGGGTGATCGCGCGCTCGTGCTGTGGCCCGACCGCAACGCCGCGCGCAGCGCCATCGCCGCGTTCGCGCCGCGCGACGCCGAAGCTTGGGACGCCTTTCACGCCCGTATCGCCCGCGCCGCCGCCCCGCTTCGCACGATGTCCGAGCCGCAGCCGCTCTCCGCTTGGCTTCTCTCGCCCGGGGCAGCGGAGGCGGCGCCAACCGATCACATGCTCTTTCGGGCGAGTGCGCTCGCCCGCTTGCTCGACGAAGCATTCGACAATGATTTGCTCAAAGGCCTGTTGGCGCAGAGTGCCGTCATGGGGACCGGCGCCTCGCCGCTCGCGCCCGGCTCCGGCGTTCTGCTCATGCGCCAGGCGATGTTGGCCGCGGCCGAACTCGACCCCGCCTGCCGGTTCGTGGCCGGCGGCAAGGCGGCGCTGACGCAGGCGCTGTTGTCGTTGCTCAAGTTCTACAACAACGCCGATGTCCGCTTCGCCGCAGAGGTCAGAGAACTCGCCGCCGAACGCGATGCGGTCCAAGCCGTGATCCTGTCGGACGGCACGACGCTGCGTGCGCCGCTCGTGATCTCGGCCTTGACGCTGGAGCGCCACCGGGAGCTCCTGCCGGGACTGCGCCGCGGCATTGCGTTCGACACAAGCCCAAACGGCGATGTGGAGCCCGCAGAGGTCAGATTCACGACCGGCGCTCTGCCGAAGCTTCCGGGACTCGACGCCGCCACGCTGGCTTGCGGGGCCGTCGTGAGGCTCAGCCCGTCAATTCAGCGTTTGGCGCGTGCGCATGCCGCCTTTCGCGCGCGCGCGCTTCCACAGGATCCCTGCCTCGAGCTTCGCGTGACCTCCCAGTCTGCCAAAGACGGTAAGCCGCGCTGGCGGGTCACCGTGACGTTCCCATATCTGCCGGCGACGACGACGGACGGTCCGTGGACGGGTGCCCGCCGCGACGGCGTCCGCGGCCTGTGTGTCCGGGTGCTCGACGCGGTCTCGCCGGGCTTCGGAGCCTCGATCGAAACGGCCGAGGTCGTGCGGCCGAAAGAATCGGCGACGATCATGGATGCAAAGGGAGCGGCGGCACTGGCGGCGAAGGCGGCGCTCGATCTGACCGGCGTTCCCGCTCTGCGCGCCGCGGCCGCGACCCCTCTGCTCAAGGGATTGAACGTGTTGGAGCCGAGCCAGTTCGCGGGGCTGGGCGATGCCGGCTTGATGGCCGCCGAGTCCGGCGCGCCGCGCACGAGGGCGCGCGCCGATGCGTAATCTGGGGTCCGGCACGGAGTTCGACGTGATCGTCGTCGGCGGCGGTGTGAACGGTCTCGTCTGTGCAGCCTTGCTCGCACAAGCCAAGCGCCGCGTGCTCGTGGTCGAGGCGCAGGGCCGCCTCGGCGGCGCCTGTGTGACGACCGAAGTGGCGGCCGGTCATCGGCTCTCGACGTTCGCCCATCTCGTGGGACCGCTCGACGGCGCGATGATGAAAGCGCTTCGTCTGAACCGTTTCGGCCTGCAGTTCACGCACAAGCAGGTCGCGACCGTCGCGCTGTCGCCGGACGGCCGCCACATCGTGCTCGACGGCGATCTGCGCCACACCGCCCAGACGGTCACGCCCCACTCGGCGGCCGATGCGAAGGCCTGGCCCGGCTTCGATGCGCGGATGGCGAAGGCGGCGTCGTATCTTCAGCGTTGGGTGCAGCAACCGCCCGGCGGCGCGTTCGAAGCGGCCGCACGCGGCGGGTTGTTCGGCGCGCGCGCTCCGGCGAAGGCCGGCGCCGGGCTCGACGCCGAAACGGCCGCGCTGCTGGACGGTTCGATCGCCGAACTGCTCGACGCCGATTTCGAATCGCCGTTGCTCAAAGGTGCGATCGCGTTCGACGCCGTCTTGGGCAGCGCGGTCAGCCCGCGGGCGCAAGGCACCGCTTTTGTCGCCGCGATGAAAGCCGCTCTCGAAGCCGACGTGCCCGATGGCATCGTCCACCCGCAGGGCGGCGCCGGCGCGCTGACGGCCGCGCTCGCCAAGGCCGCCGAGGCTGCGGGCGTGCGCACGCGGTTGAGCGCGCGCGTGACGAACGTGCTGTTCGAGGGTCATCGCATCGCCGGAGTGGCGCTGGCGGGCGGCGAAGCCTTGTACGCGCCGGTCGTCGTCTCCAGCCTCGACCCGAAGACCACGTTGTTGAAGCTCGGCGCCGAGCGGCATCTCCCGCTGGGCCTGAAGCGCCAGCTTCGCGGCTTTCGCAACGACGGCTGCGTCGCGAAGGTGAACTTGGCGCTCGCCGGCACGCCGTCGTTCAAAGGCCTCGACAAGCGTCTTCTGCGCGAGCGCTTGGTGATTTGCCCTTCGATCGACCATCTCGACCGGGCGTTCGCCGCGTACGAGCAAGGCACGTTCTCAGCCGAGCCGGCGCTCGAGATCACGGTGCCGTCGATTCACGATCCGTCGCTCGCCGCTGCCGGACAGCACGTGCTGTCGGCACACGTTCTCTATGTGCCGAAGGCGCTGGCAGCGGGCGCCTGGGACAAGGCGAAGAAGGAACTCATCGCGGCCGTCGGTGCGACGCTGCGCCAATACGCGCCCGAACTCCCGGACATGA
>CAZLRW010000028.1:0-37301 GCA_964561925.1 uncultured Flavobacteriaceae bacterium | reverse complement strand
CGGCGACCGACGGCCGCCTGCGCTTCATGCGTTCGAGCGGCGCGCTGACCGACGCAACTCACTTCACCGGCAAGGATGCACTTCTGTCGGGCCCCGCGGGCGGCGTCGTCGGCATGGCCGAAACCGCGAAGGCCGCAGACTTCACGAAAGTCATCGGCTTCGACATGGGCGGCACGTCGACCGACGTCTCGCGCTTTGACGGCCACTACGAACGAATCTTCGAGAACGAGCTTGCGGGCATCCGCCTGCGCGCACCGATGCTCGCCGTGCACACGGTCGCTGCCGGCGGCGGCTCGATTCTGTTCTACGAGAACGCACGCATGCGCGTGGGGCCCGAGAGCGCGGGCGCCGCACCGGGTCCCGCCTGCTATCGCAAAGGCGGCCCGCTGACGGTGACCGACGCGAATCTGATGACCGGCCGCGTTCATCCCGACTTCTTCCCCCGCGTCTTCGGCGCAAACGCGGACGAGCCGCTCGACGCGGCGATCGTGAAGACGAAGTTCGACGTGCTCGCCCGAGAGCTCGGCAAGACGCCGCAAGAGGCCGCGGACGGCTTCCTGATGATCGCGGTCGCAAACATGGCCGAAGCGATCAAGCGCATCTCGATCGCGCAAGGCGCCGACGTGACGGACTACGCACTGCAGTGCTTCGGCGGCGCCGGCGCACAGCTCGCCTGCCGCGTTGCCGATGCGCTCGGTATGCGCACCATTCTGATCCATCCGCTCGCGGGCGTTCTCTCGGCGTTCGGGATGGGTTTCGCCCAAGTCCAGGCGCGCCGCGAGCAGGCTGTCGAGCAGCCTTTGTCTGAAGACCTGATGCCGTCGCTTGCGGAGAGCGCCACAGCCCTGGCCCGCGCCGCCGTCGACGAAGTCGCGGCCCAAGGTCTCGCGCGCGAGCGCATCGCGGCAGCGGCAACGCTGCATCTGCGCTATCAAGGCACCGACACGGCGCTCGCCGTCCCGTTCGGCACGCGCACTGAAATCGAAGATCGCTTCGCCGAGACTCATCGCGCCCGCTTCGGCTTCTGGGACCAAGGCCGCACGCTGATCGTTGAGGCGTTGGCCGCCGACGCGGCCGGCCAATCCGCTCCGCCCGCACTGCCGCCGATCGCACCAAAGCGCGCCGGCGCGCCGCTGCGCGCGAGCGCGACGACGACGCTCTATGTCGACGGCGAGAGCCATACGGCGCCGATCTATCTGCGCGACGCGCTCGACCCCGGCGACGAGATCGCAGGCCCCGCCCTCGTCATCGAGCCGAACTCGACGATCGTCGTCGACCCGGGCTGGCGCGCGTCCTATCGCGCCGACGGCAATCTCGTGGTTGCAAAGGCGGCGGCCGCGAAGTCGGCGCGAACCTCGACGCAGGCCGATCCCGTCCGCCTTGAGATCTTCAACGCGCTCTTCATGTCGATCGCCGAGCAGATGGGCGTCACGCTCGAGAAGACCGCCTCGTCCGTGAACATCAAGGAACGGCTCGACTTCTCCTGCGCGATCTTCGACGCCGCCGGCAACCTCATCGCGAACGCGCCGCACATGCCGGTCCATCTGGGTTCGATGGGTGAAAGCGTGCGCGCCGTGCTGACGCGCCACGCGGCCGGCATGGCACCCGGCGACGCGTTCGCCCTGAACGCGCCCTACGCCGGCGGCACGCATCTTCCCGACATCACGGTCGTGATGCCCGTCTTCATGGACGGAGAAAACCTGCCCGCGTTCTTCGTCGCCGCGCGCGGACATCACGCCGACATCGGCGGCATCTCGCCCGGATCGATGCCGCCGAACTCGACCCATGTCGACGACGAGGGCGTGCTGTTCCAAGGCGAACGGATCATGCGCGGCGCAAGCTTCGACGATCGCCGCGTGACGAGCATTCTGACGTCCGGCCGGCACCCCGCCCGCAACCCGGCACAGAACGTTGCCGACCTGAAAGCCCAGATCGCAGCCTGCGTGAAGGGTGCCGAAGAACTCAAGAAACTCTGCGCCGAACAGGGACGCGCCGTCGTCGCCGCTTACATGAACCACGTACAGGACAATGCCGAAGAGCAAGTGCGCCGCGTCATCGGCGCGCTTGACGATGGGGAATTCACGCACGAGATGGACGACGGCGCCGTGATCCGGGTGAAGATCACGGTCGACCGCGGCGCGCGGGCCGCAACGGTCGACTTCACCGGCACGAGCGCCCAGCGCCCGACGAACTTCAACGCCCCGCGCTCGGTCACGACCGCAGCGGTGCTTTACGTCTTCCGCTGCCTCATCGACACCGACATTCCGCTGAACGCGGGTTGCCTGCGTCCGCTCACGATCGTGGTACCGGAGAATTCGCTCCTGAACCCGAGCTACCCTGCCGCCGTCGTCGCCGGCAACGTGGAGACGAGCCAGGCGGTGACCGACGCGCTGTTCGGCGCGCTGGGCGTCATGGCGGCCGCGCAAGGCACGATGAACAATTTCACGTTCGGCAACGCGCGCCACCAATACTACGAGACGATCTGCGGCGGCGCAGGTGCGGGCCCCGGCTTCGACGGCGCGACCGCCGTCCATACGCACATGACGAACTCGCGTCTAACGGATCCCGAAGTGCTGGAGTGGCGCTTCCCCGTCATCGTCCGCCGCTTTACGATTCGCGCAGGCTCCGGCGGCACCGGCGCGCACAACGGCGGCGACGGCGTCGAACGCCGGATCGAGTTCCGCGAAGCGATGGACGCCGGCATTCTTTCGACGCGCCGGCGCACCGCGCCGTTCGGCATCAAGGGCGGCTCGGACGCAAAGCGAGGGCGCAATGCCGTCGAACGCGCGGATGGCCGGCGCGAAGAACTCGTCGGTTGTGCCACTGTCGCGGTTGAGCCCGGCGATGTATTTGTCATTGAAACGCCGGGCGGCGGGGGCTACGGCAATAGGAACAAATCATAAGGCCTTCGATGTTCGTCGAACTCTTTGTTGGAACGCTCACGCGCTATTACTCGGCGGATTGGCAGAACGGCAGAACGCGGGCGGGCCAACCCTCGCCCTTCGGCCCCCCGAAACAGCAGAACGCCGTGACGGTCACCGATTCCGTCGAGCTTCAAGGCATCATCGCCGAGTGGCGCGAGAACGCCTCGCTCAAGCTCAAGGAACATTTGAAGGAACCGCTGACGTGGCAGGAGGGCATGCTGCCGCCCTACTTCGTCGGTGAGATCGGTTTCGGCGGCTATGGCGGTGCGGTGCTGCTTGCCGCTTACACGGCAAACGCCCACCTGCAGCGCCCCGTCACCTTCATCAGGACGTGGGAGGGCGACCCCGCGATCGAAGCCTCGCTGAAGGCCGAGCGCAAAGACCCGGTGTGGGAGGTCATGAATTGCGGCCTCTGGTTCCCCGACAATTTCGCGTTCGGCATCGGTCTTAAGGACCCGTCCGGAACGCCGCTTAAGGCCGGATCGATCGAACTGCTGTGGAAGGCGCTGGAGTACTTGAACGAAGTGAACTGGGGCGCCGACCCGGCCGACATCGCGACATGGCGCGGCCGCGCGCTGGCCGAAACCGATCCGTTCGAACTGCAGGCCCAATTCGGCTTTGCGACGTTCTACGAAATGACCCGCATCGCGCGCGAGAACCGCCTGCCGATGAAACTGCATTACTGAGGAACCGGCGATGTCGATCACGGTGTTGATCACCGGCGCAAACCGCGGCCTGGGGCTCGAGTTCGTGCGCCAATACGCGGCCGAGGGCGCCCGTGTCCTCGCCTGCGCCAGGCACCCGGGTGAAGCGAAAGCGCTGATCGACGTCGCGGCCAAGTCGAACGGCCGGGTAACCGTCCATCCGCTCGACGTCTCCTCCGCCGCCTCCGTCGCGCACCTGGCCGGCGAAGTGGCGAACGAGCCGGTCGACATCCTGATCAACAACGCGGGCGTGTATGGCGGCGACCATCAGCGCGCCGGAGACCTCGACTACGACGCCTGGATACGAACGCTGGCCATCAACACCCTCGGCCCGGTTCGGGTTCTGGAGGCCCTGAAGGGGAACCTGCTGAAAGCCAAAACCCGCAAGGCGATCGCTATCACGAGCGCCATGGGTTCGACCGCCCGCCACGACGGTGGCGCGCTCATTTACCGTTCCTCGAAGGCGGCCCTAAACAACGCCATGCACGGTCTTGCGCTCGCCTTCAAAGGCGACGGGATCACCGTCGTTCCGATGCATCCCGGTTGGGTCCGCACCGACATGGGTGGAAGCGGTGCCCCCCTCTCGCCCGAGCAGGCCGTCGGCCACATGCGAAAGGTTATTGCGGGTCTGAAACCTGCCGATAGCGGCCGCTACATTAACTATGACGGATCGGAAATCGCTTGGTAATTCAAAGCCTTGTGGCGATAACCTTGTGGATTGCTGCAACGCCGCATCGATTCCATCTTCCCCCTGCGACATTCTGTGCCATACTTCGGTCACCCTGACAGAAAGGAGGCCGCTCTCATGGCTGAGCAGCTCAGTCTGATTACCACAGGGGTCGTGTTCGCGTTTTTGAGCGCCATCATCATCGGACTGCTCTAAACGCGCGACCCGACAGCGGGGAATTCGAGAGGGCCGGCGGTCACCACCCCGGCCCTTTCTCATTGTGACCCCGATCACATAGCTTGGCCCCAGACCAAATCGCCGGGGACACCATGACCGCCGAAATCCTGACCTACGCCTCCTACATCGCCGCCTTCTTCAGCTTAGGGCTCGGCCTCTTCGGTCTGATCCGCCCGGAGGGCGCGCTCGACCTCATCGGCCTGCAGAAGGTGCCGGGCCTCGCCCACTCGATCTCGGAAGTCCGCGCGACCTATGGCGGCGTCTTCACCGGCGTCTCGCTCTACCCGCTCGTCACCGGCGAGCCGCACGCGTTCCTGACGCTGGCCTTAGGCTGGATGCTCGCGGGCGTCTGCCGCCTTGCCTCCGCGATCTTCGACGGCGCCTTCACCCGCTTCAACCTCACCTCGATCGCCTTCGAGTTCGGCGTCGGCGCCTTCATCGCGTTGCCGTACCTGAACGTTTTGTAGCCGGACCGTGAGAATCGCATCGGCCATTCTGGTGCTCTTGTTGTCGGCTGAGGGTGCCGCCGCAGCCTGCCCGGCCGGCGTCGGCGAGGCGTTTCGCAAAGCCCTGGCCGAACGCAACGAAGCGCGCATCTATGCGGCGACGGACGCGGCGCGCAAATGTCGCGGCGATCCGAAGCCCGAAGCGCCGGAGCGCTACACGACGCCGGCCGCGCCTTCGACGAGTCCGTCGCTTGAGCATCTGCGTACCTATTGGCGAACGGCGGAGCAGCAGATGTGGTGGCTCACGGCGCCATCCGGCCCCGGCACGGCGGCTGAGACGCCGCTGCGCGTTCCTGCTGCGGTACTTCGCGCCTCGGCGATGGCCGCGCGCTACGACGCCGCTGAGAAAGCGCGCTACGTCGACCTTGGACGCAAGACCGCAACCTACATGCGATCTGCACAAACCGCGGCAGGCAACGGCGTGTTCCCGGTCCCGGCCTGGGAAGGCGCCTCGCAAGACCGCGTGCGCGCATTGACCGATCGTTTCATGCGCCAAGCGCGCGAGCGCGGCGACCTGCACACCGTCACGCGCGACGGTTGGATCGTCGACGACCGCGGTTCGGGCGATCTGCAATTCGACAACGGACTGGCCGGCGAGGCGCTGCTCCTGTTCCACGAGGTGGACCCCGAGCCCGCTTACCTCGACGCGGCGGTCAGGTCGGGCGCCTGGGCTTTGCGGCAACCGCTGTCGCCGAACTTCAACTACAACGGTTTCACCGGCGCGTTCTTGGCGCGCCTGTTTCGTGCGACGAACGAAAGCAAATATCGAGACGAAGCCGTAGCCAGGATAAGGCTCGGCGTGTTGCCGGGCATGATCCCGGACGGCCGTCACGCCGGCCATTGGATCGACCCGCACAACGAGCGTCTCGTCTATCGCCTGATCATGATCCGGCAAATAGCCGTCGTTCTGTCGGCACTTGGCGACACGGATCCGGATCGATCGTTCATCGCCAAGCGGTTCGTCACGGCGCTCGCGACCGCCGAAGCGCAGATGAAAGCCGCCAACGGCATCGCCCATCCGGCAACATTGATCATGACCTACTGCGACCAGCCCCCGGCGCGGCAGCGGTCCGAGATCGAACGCCAAACGACGGATCACATTCTGGCGACGTTGCCGACGAAGCGCATCACATTCGACCCCGCAGCGATGCTCTGCGCACTGACTGCCCGTCCTTAGCCGTGCGACGCATAGCCTGAGAGCCGCGCCGCGTAGCTCTCGAGCGGCAGCTTCAGCCCGTTCGTGAGGTACGCGACCGTATGATAGAAGCCGGCGAGCAGGATCAGCTCTAAGATCTGCTCGTCCGAAAACGCGGCCGAGAGTTCGTTCCACAGCCCATCGCCGATGGACGAGGTGTCGTGCAGTTCGTCGGCGAGCCGCAGGATCAGCATCTCTCGCACCGTCCAATCGCCTGAGGGATCGCGGGCCGCCGTCGCCGCGACCTGCGCCTTCGAAAACCCGACCCGCTCGGCAAACAGCGCAACATGCACGCCCCACTCGTATTCCGAGCCGCAGCGCGCGCAGGTGCGGTTGATCATGATCTCGCGCTCCCGCATTGGCAGCGGCCCCTTGTCGAGCAGCCCTGCCGCCATGAACCTCGAAAACGCCCGCTCGCTCTTGGCCAGCGTCGTGAACAAGAGAAGCGGCGGAACGCCGGGCGGCATCAACCGGTCGAACGTCTTCTGCACGGCCTCCGAAAACGGCGGCGCGGCGGGCGCAATACGCGGCTGTGTCATGAGCGATCTCCGATTGCTACAAATTATGTAGCACAACAGATCTTGCAGTGCTACAAATTTCGTAGCACCATTCCCCATGCCCAAATCCCCCAAACCCGGCACGCCGGTCCGCGGCTCGACCTCCGGCCGCCCGATCATGGCCCTGCTCGACCTGCTCGGCCGCCGCTGGACGCTGCGCGTGATTTGGGAACTGCGCGAAAGGAACTTCACGTTCCGCGACCTGCAATCGGCCTGCGGCGAGATCAGCCCTACGATCCTGAACACGCGCCTCGCCGAACTCCGCGACGCCGGGATCGCGGCACTCAACGCCGACGGCTACGCCCTCACCGCCGAAGGCAAGCGCCTGCTCAAAGAACTCCTAGGTCTGAACGACTGGGCCGAGCGCTGGGCGAGGCGGAAGTAGCTACGCCGCCGCCGCTTTGCCCGGCACATAGGCAAGGATCGGCGCCAGCCACCGCTCGGCTTCGGCCAACGTCATACCCTTGCGCTTCGCATAGTCCTCGACCTGATCGCGGTCGATGCGCCCGACGCCGAAATAGACCGCGTCCGGATGGCTGAAATAGAGCCCGCTGACCGACGATCCCGGCATCATCGCAAAGCTCTCCGTCAGCTCCATGCCCGCATTCGCGCCCGCGTCCAGCACACGGAACAGCGTCCCCTTCTCGGTGTGATCGGGCTGCGCCGGATAGCCGGGCGCGGGGCGGATGCCGCGATACTTCTCGGCGATCAGTTCGGCGTTGCTGAAATTCTCGCCGCGCGCATAGCCCCAGAGCTCGCGCCGCACGCGCTCGTGCGTGTATTCGGCCAGCGCTTCCGCCAGCCGGTCGGCCAGCGCCTTGAACAATATCCCGTCGTAGTCGTCGTTCGCCTGTTTGAAGACGCGGCTGCGCTCGACCTCGCCGTGCCCGGCCGTGACCGCGAACGCGCCCAGATAGTCGCCGACGCCCGTCTCCTTCGGCGCAACGAAATCGGCGAGCGCAAGATTCGCCCGCCCGTCGTCGCGCTTCATCTGTTGACGCAACGTGTGGAACTTCGCGAGCACCTTCGACCGCTCGCCGTCCGCATAGAGTTCGATGTCGTCGAAGCCGACGCTGTTCGCCGGCCAGAAGCCAACGACCGCCCGCGCCTGCAGCCACGCGCCGTCGAAGATGCGCGCGAGCATCTTCTGCGCATCCGCATAGAGCGCCCGCGCCGTTGTGCCGACCTTATCGTCTTCCAGGATCATCGGATACGTCCCGACGAGCTCCCAGGTGCGGAAGAACGGCGTCCAGTCGATGTACTTCGCGACCGCCTTGAGATCGATCTTGTCGAACGCCCGTGTCCCGAAGAAGCGCGGCACCGGCGGCGCGTATCCCTTCCAGTCGAGCTTCAACCGGTTCGCCCGCGCCTCTGCGATCGCAAGCCGCCGCTCGCCCGTCTTGCCGCGCGAGAACGTCGACACGATCTTCGCGTACTCGCCGCGCGTCGTTTCGATGAACGCGCCGCGGTTCTCCTTCGAGAGCAGGCTCGACGCCACGCTCACCGCACGGCTCGCATCCGCGACATAAACGGTCGCGCCCCGCTGATAGTTCGGTTCGATCTTGACCGCCGTATGCACCTTCGACGTCGTCGCCCCGCCAATCATCAGCGGAATGTCGAAGCCCTCGCGCTCGAGTTCCGCCGCCACATGGCACATCTCGTCCAGCGACGGCGTGATCAGACCGGATAGCCCGATGATGTCCGCCTTCTCCGCCCGCGCCGCCTCGATGATCTTCGCGGCCGGCACCATGACGCCGAGATCGACGACCTCATAATTGTTGCACTGAAGCACGACGCCAACGATGTTCTTGCCGATGTCGTGTACGTCGCCTTTGACGGTCGCCATGACGATCTTGCCCGCGGCCTCGCGCGCCCGACCGGAGGCTTTGCGCTCCTCTTCCATGAAGGGGACGAGGTGCGCGACCGCCTTCTTCATCACGCGCGCCGACTTCACGACCTGCGGCAGGAACATCTTGCCCGCGCCGAAGAGGTCGCCCACGACATTCATGCCCGCCATCAGCGGCCCTTCGATCACGTCGAGCGGCCGGACAGCCTTCGCGCGCGCCTCTTCCGTGTCGGCGACGACGAACTCGTCGATCCCGTGCACGAGCGCATATTTGATCCGCTCCTCGACGCCGGCCTCGCGCCACGCGAGCGTCACTTCCGCCTTCGCCTCGCCGTTGCCCTTGTAGCGGTCCGCGATTGCAAGCAGCCGCTCCGTCGAGTCCGCGCGCCGGTTCAAAAGAACGTCCTCGACCGCCTCGCGCAATTCGCCCGGCATGTCCTCATACACCGTCAACTGCCCGGCATTGACGATACCCATGTCCATGCCGGCCTTAATCGCGTGGTAGAGGAACGCCGAGTGCATCGCTTCGCGCACCGGCTCGTTGCCGCGGAACGAGAACGAGATGTTCGACACGCCGCCCGACACATGCGCGTGCGGCAGCTCCGCCTTGATGCGCGCCGCCGCCTGGACGAACGCGTTGGCGTAGTCGTTGTGCTCCTCGATCCCGGTCGCGACCGCAAAGATGTTCGGATCGAAGATGATGTCTTCCGGCGCAAAGCCGACCTTGCTCACCAAGATGTCGTAGGAGCGCTTGCAGATCTCGAACTTGCGCGCAGCCGTGTCCGCCTGGCCCTTCTCGTCGAACGCCATCACGACGACCGCAGCGCCATAGCGCTTGCACTTCTCGGCGTGCTCGATGAACGATGCTTCGCCTTCCTTCAAGCTAATCGAATTGACGACAGGTTTGCCCTGCACGCATTTCAGGCCGGCCTCGATCACCGACCATTTCGACGAGTCGATCATCACAGGCACGCGCGCGATCTCGGGCTCGGCCGCGATCAAATTGAGAAAGCGCACCATCGCTTTTTCGCTGTCGAGCAGACCCTCGTCCATGTTGATGTCGATGATCTGCGCGCCGTTCTCGACCTGACCCTGCGCCACGTCCAGCGCCTCGTCGTATTTGCCGTCGGTAATCAGCTTGCGGAACTTCGCCGAGCCCGTGACGTTCGTGCGCTCGCCGACGTTCACGAAGTTCGTCTCCGGCGTCATCGTGAACGGCTCGAGCCCCGACAACCGCATGTGCCGCGGCAGCTCCGGCACCGGGCGCGGCTTGTGAAGTTTCACGGCCTGGGCGATCGCCTTGATGTGCTTCGGCGACACGCCGCAGCAGCCGCCCACGATGTTGAGCAGCCCCGCTTGCGCGAACTCGCCCAGGACGCCCGCCATGTATTCGGGTGAATCGTCGTAGCCGCCGAACGCGTTCGGCAACCCGGCGTTCGGATGCGTGGACACCATGGTGTCGGCGACGCGCGACAGATCGGCCACGTACTGCCGCAGATCGGCGGCCCCAAGCGCGCAGTTCAGCCCCACCGCGAACGGCTTCGTGTGCCGGATCGAGTGCCAGAACGCTTCGGTCGTCTGCCCGGTCAGCGTGCGGCCCGACTTGTCGGTGATGGTCCCCGAAAACCACATCGGCACTTTGGTGCCTGCGTCATCGAACACGAGTTCCGCCGCAAACCCCGCCGCCTTCGCATTCAGCGTGTCGAAGATCGTCTCGATGATCAGCGCATCGACGCCGCCTTCGACCAACGCCGCGATCTGCTCGCGATAAGCTTCGACCAGCTCGTCGAACGTGATCGCTCGATAACCCGGATCGTTGACGTCCGGCGACAGCGACGCCGTCTTGTTTGTCGGCCCGACCGATCCCACGACCCAACGCGGACGATCCGCCGTCGAAAACTTGTCCGCACTCTCACGCGCGACGCGCGCCGCCGCCAGATTGATCTCGCCGCTCAAATGCTCGCAAGCATAATCCGCCTGACTGATGCGTTGCGCGTTGAACGTGTTCGTCTGGATGATGTCCGAACCTGCATCCAGGAATGCGTCGTGAATGTCGCGCAAGACCTCGGGCTTCGTGATCGCAAGCAGATCGTGATTGCCTTTGAGGTCGCGCGTGAAGTTCGCGAACCGCGTGCCGCGATAGTCCGCCTCGCCGAGCCCGTAGGTCTGGATCAACGCCCCCTTCGCACCGTCGAGCAGCAAAATCCGCTCGCGCGCAGCCTTCAGGAGCGCATCGAAGCGCCGTGTCCGTTCCGTGATGTTCATGCCGCTTGTCGTCCGTGGGCTTGCGCTCGCACGCCCAAGAGATGGCAGATCGCAAACGTCAGATCCGCCTGGTTCAATGTGTAGAAATGGAACGCGTCGAAGCCGTGCCGGCGCAGCCGCTCGACTTGCTCGGCCGCGACCGTCGCCGCGATCAGCTTGCGCGTCTCAAGATCGTCGTCGAGCCCTTCGAACTTGCGCGCAAGCGTCTCCGGGATCGAGGCGCCGCAGCGTTTCGCCATCCGCACCACGCCCTTGAAATTCGTCGCGGGCATGATGCCGGGCACGATCGGAATGCGGATGCCCTCGCGATACGCGCGGTCGGCAAAGCGCAGCACGACGTCCGTATCGTAGACGAACTGCGTGATCGCCCGCGTCGCACCGGCGTCGATCTTGGCTTTCAGCAGCGCGTAATCGTGCTCGACCGACGGCGAATCCGGGTGCCTCTCCGGGTAGGCCGACACGCTGACCTCGAAGGCGGCAACTTTGCGAATGCCGCGAATGAGATCGGGCGTCGATTCATAACCGCCTTGGACCTGCGCATAAGGCCCCGGCTCCGGCATGTCGCCGCGCAGAGCTACAATGTGCTTTACCCCGGACGTCCAATACTCGTGCACGATCGCATCGACTTCGGCGCGCGAAGTCCCAACGCACGTCAGGTGCGCGGCCGGCTTCAAATCCGTCTCGGCCAGGATGCGCTTGATCGTCGAATGCGTGCGCTCGCGCGTCGACCCGCCCGCGCCGTAGGTCACCGACACGAATGCAGGGTTAAGCGGCGCCAGGCGCGAGATCGAGCGCCAAAGTTGCGCCTCCATCTCTTCGTTGCGCGGCGGAAAGAACTCGAACGATACGGCGAGCGACATCAGGCAGCCTCCGCCGTTTTCGCGCGCCGCTGAGGCAGAGCCGGCGCGACCGCGAGCCACACCATGACCGTCAGTCCCGATTCACCGCGCGGCGGCAGCGCCCGCGTCGCGGCGAGCGACAGCCCGGCCGCCTTGCACCACTGCGCCACTTCCTTGTCGGCAAACCCCAAGCGGCGGTGCTGATGCTCGTCGCGCAGGAACTCGATCGCATGCGGCGCGAAATCGGCAATCACGACCTTGCCGCCCGGCTTCAACACGCGCGCGGCTTCCGCGACCGCCGCCGACGGGTCCTCAAGATAGTGCAGCACCTGATGCACCGTGATCAGATCGAAACTGTGGTCCGCATAGGGCAGTTGAAACAGATCGCCGCGCCGCACCTGCGCGTGCGCCAGCGACGCACGCTCGATGCGCGCCCGCGCCAACGTCAACATCTCGCCGTTGAGATCGATGCCGACCGCCCGCGCCGCCCGCGGCGCCACAAGTTCAAGGATGCGTCCGGTGCCCGTCCCAAGATCGAGATAGGACGAAACCTGTGACGGTCCCACCATCTCGAGCAACGCGCCCTCGACCTGCTCTTCGGGAATGTGCAACGCGCGCAGACTGTCCCACTCGCCCGCGTTCGCTGCGAAGTACTCCTGCGCGTTCGCTTCACGCTGCTTGCGCACGGCGTCGAGCCGTTCGAGATCACGCTTCAACACGGCGTCGTCCCACGGCATCAACTCGCCGAGCTTCTCCACGATCGCGCGCGCCGGTCCGGTCTCGGCAAGCCGGTAGAACACCCAGCTCCCCTCCTTGAACCGTTCGATCAGCCCGGCTTCCGACATGAGCTTCAGGTGCCGGCTGACCCGCGGCTGGCTCTGCCGCAGAATTTGGGTCACCTCGCTGACCGTCAGTTCGGCCTTGATAAACAGCGCCAGCAGCCGCAGCCGCGTTGTCTCCGCGGTCGCCTTCAAGCCGTTAAGCACATCGTCCAGGGCTGCCATCGCCACCTCCGAACGCATATAAACATATCTTTATATGATGATCTAGGGCCACCACCTACAATTCTTACGTGCGTGTTAGGCACATTTCGCGACTGGCGCGCAACATGTGAGAAACAAACAAGGTCCTCACTGGATCGTAACCTTATGGTGCCATCGTCATGTAACGTATAAGCAGGACAGTGTATCCGGAGACTGCCGGTTGGCAGATCCCGGGGGCTGGGAACTCTTTGGGTGGGGTTTGGGTCGCACGGGGCGCCGTGGGAACCACGCCTCGGTGTGTGTGGAAAAGGGTAGCGGCGCATGGGCGCGGTGAAGAACGCTTTGATGGCGGTGGCTATGGGCGCGGTTGCGATCCCGAGCACGGCCTGGGCACAAGACGCGGCGAGCGCACCCGCTCAGCCGGCAACGACCGTCACGACCCAACAGGTTCAGGACGACACGAACGACCCGTTCGAAGGGTCGAACCGCTTCTTCTTCGAAGTGAACCAGGTGCTGGACGAACTCCTGCTGCGCCCGGTTGCGGTGGTCTATCGCGCGGTTCTGCCGGACTTTGCGCAGGACGGCGTGCGCAACTTCATGAACAACTTGAATTCGCCTGTGATTTTCGCAAACGACCTGCTGCAAGGCGAAGGCGACCGCGCCGGCACCACGCTGCTGCGCTTCGGCATCAACTCGACGATCGGCATCGGCGGGCTGTTCGACGTGGCCAAAGAATGGGACATGCCCTACCACGACGAAGACTTCGGCCAGACGCTGGCGGTCTGGGGCGTGAACGAAGGCCCGTATTTCTACTTCCCGCTGATGGGTCCGTCCACGGCACGCGACTTCACCGGCTTCGTGGTCGACCGCGGCTTGGACCCGCTGACCTATGTGAACTGGGGCGACGACGACCTGGAATACGTTCCCATCGCACGAACTGTCCTGAATGTGATCGATTTACGCGCCCGCAATATCGAGACGCTGGACGACATCGAGCGCTCGTCGGTTGACTATTACGCCTCGATTCGTAGCCTTTACCGGCAATCTCGTGCGGACGCTATTCGCAACGGCGCGCCGTCTCAGGAACTTCCGGACTTCGATTCTGGCGGCGGCATCACATCGCCGTCACCAATTAGCCCAAATCTGAGCGCGCAATAGCACCGTATTACGAGTGTCGTTTGGCGGTATCGGACCGCGCCGCTCGAAGGCCGCGCGGGGGTGAGGAGAAATGGGTTCCATCGTGACGTTGGCTCGACGTGCTTTCCTCGCGGCGCTTGTGGGCGCCGCGACGCTGTTCTCGGTTGCCCCGGCAAGCGCCGATACGGATGCTGAAGTGTTCGCGCAGCGCCTGATCGACCAGGGCGTGGCGATCCTTCGCAACACCGGCGATCCGCAGCGCCGCGCGAAGTTCCGCGACTTCATCACGAAGTATGCGGACGCCCGCAAGACCGCAATGTTCACGCTCGGGCGCTACCGCCAGGGTGCCAGCCCTGCCGATCTCGATGCGTTCGTAAAGGCGTTCCAGGACTATGCGACCGCCGTTTATGAATCGCGCCTCGACCGTTACAAGGGCGAGACGTTGAAAGTCGTGGGTTCGATCGACAACAAACCCGGCGACATCACCGTCAACATGATCGTCGCTGACAGCAGCACGCCCAATCCGCTACGCGTCGCGTTCCGCCTTGCAGGCGGCAACGGCAACTACAGGTTCTTCGACATTCAAGTCGAGGGCATCTGGCTCTCGATCGATCAGCGCGATCAGTTCGCAGCCTTCCTATCGAAGAACGGCGGCAGCGTACCGCGGCTGAGCGCTCACTTGCAGGCGCAAACGCAACAAATGCTCGCCGGCATGAGCCGCTGATCGAAACACGGGACGTATCCTGCGAAAGCCCCGCGCCACACGCGGGGCTTCTTCTTTGTCAGCTCCGCACGAGCTTCTTGTACTTGATCCGATGCGGCACCATTGCGTCGTCGCCGAGGCGGCGCTTCCGGTCGGCCTCATAGTCCTGGTAATTGCCTTCGAACCACTCCACATGGCTGTCGCCTTCGAAGGCCAGCATGTGCGTCGCGATGCGGTCCAAGAACCAGCGATCGTGGCTGATCACCATCACACAACCCGCGAACTCGGTCAGCGCGTCTTCGAGCGCGCGCAGCGTCTCGACGTCGAGGTCGTTCGTCGGTTCGTCGAGCAGCAGCAGATTGCAATGCGACTTCAGCATCTTCGCCAAATGCACGCGGTTGCGCTCGCCGCCGGACAGCTGCCCGACCTTTTTCTGCTGGTCCAAGCCGCGGAAGTTGAACGCCGAAACATAGGCCCGGCTCTGCATCTGCCGCTTGCCCAACTCCAAAATGTCGAGCCCGCCCGAGATCTCCTCCCAAACGGTCTTCTTCGCATCCAACGCATCGCGCGATTGATCGACATAACCCATCACGACCGTGTCGCCGACTTTCAGCGCGCCGGAGTCCGGTTTCTCCTGCCCCGTCAGCATGCGGAACAGCGTGGTCTTGCCCGCGCCATTCGGCCCGATGACCCCCACGATGCCGCCCGGCGGCAGCTTGAAGTTCAAATCGTCGATGAGCAGCCGGTCTCCATAGGCCTTGTTCAACCCGGTGGCCTCGATCACGGCCGAGCCCAGGCGCGGTCCCGGTGGAATGATGATCTGTGCCTCCCCCGTGCGCACCGCGTTTGCCTGCGCCAGCAAATCCTCATACGCGCGAATACGCGCTTTCGACTTCGCTTGCCGGGCTTTGGGGCTCGCCGCGATCCATTCGCGCTCGCGCACCAGCGTCTTGAGCCGCGCCTCCTCGCCCTTGGCCTCGACAGCCATGCGCTTCTCTTTCTGCTCCAGCCATTGCGAGTAGTTGCCCTCGTAGGGAATCCCCTGCCCGCGATCGAGTTCCAGAATCCAGCCCGTCACGTTGTCGAGAAAATAGCGATCGTGCGTCACCAGAACGACGGTACCCTTGTATTCCTTCAGGTGATGCTCAAGCCACGCGACAGACTCCGCGTCGAGATGGTTCGTCGGTTCGTCGAGCAGCAGAAGATCCGGCGCTTCGAGCAGCAGCTTGCACAACGCGACGCGCCGTTTCTCGCCGCCCGAAAGCTTCGTCACGTCGGCATCGCCCGGCGGACAACGCAGTGCGTCAAGCGCCTGCTCGATCTGCGTGTCCAAATCCCAAAGGCCCAATGCGTCGATCTGGTCTTGCAGCTTCGCCATCTCGTCCGCGGTCTCGTCGGTGTAGTTCGCCGCGATCTCGTTGTAGCGATCGACAAGCGCCTTCTTCGCCTTCACGGCGCCCATGACATTGCCGAGAACGTCCTTCGAGGAATCGAGCTGCGGCTCTTGCGGCAGATAGCCGACGCGAGCGCCCTCTGCCGCCCACGCCTCGCCCGTGAACTCCTTCTCCATACCGGCCATGATCTTGAGCAGCGTCGACTTGCCCGCGCCGTTCAAGCCGATAACCCCGATCTTGGCGCCGGGAAAGAACGATAGCCAAATGTCCTTTAGAACCTGCTTGCCGCCGGGATAGGTCTTCCCCAACTGCTTCATCACGTAGACGTACTGGTAGGAGGCCATGGGAGGACCGCCCCTTTCTCAAGGTTGAAAGCCGTGTTCCGGAGTTGGCCGCCTTCTAGCGAAGCCTCGCCCCAGCGGCAAGCCGCGACAAATGTCCGCCCGCGGGTTGCTCCCCCATCTCCTAGTCCCTAGATTGGTTTTGCGCTTCGGACCTTGAGACGTGATGCTGGCCACCCGCTCTCCCCAACCCCCGGCTTCGGCGACCGGCCTCGGCCGTTTGAGCGGCCTCGACGAGGCCGCACGGCCCATTCTTGAATCGCTCGCTTGCATCACCTGTCCGGCCAGGAAGAGCGACATCTGCGGCAGCCTGAACGACCGCGATATCCACGACCTCGCCGCGGGCTCGCAGCGCCTCCAGATCAAGGTCGGCGAGACGCTGATTTGGGACGGCGACGACGCCCAGTACACTTACGTCATCACGCGCGGCACGTTGCGCGCCTCGAAGAGCAGCGACGACGGCCGCCGTCAGATTCTGGATTTCTTGTTCTCCGGCCAATTCATCGGCATTCCGTCCGACAGGACGTATCACTTCAGCGTCGAAGCTCTGACCGATGCGGAGGTCTGCCGCTTCGAACGCAAGAAATTGGAACAGTTGTTCGAGAAGCATCCAAGCACGGAGAAGGGCTATCGCACCGGCACGGCCCGCCAACTCGAACAGGCTTACGAACACGCCTACGCGCTGGGCCGGCGCACGGCGATGGAACGTGTTGCGGCGTTCCTTCTCGACCTGAAAGCGTCGAGCTGCCCGAAATCGTCGACCGGCGTCTTGAAGCTGCCGATGACGCGCCAAGACATCGCCGATTTTTTGGGGCTGACCCTCGAAACCGTCAGCCGCGCGATCAGCCGCCTGAAGTCCTTGGGCGTCATCCGTCTGCCCTCGGCGCAGGAGGTGGAAATCCGCGACGCGGAACGCCTCAAAGCCCTTGCGGGCTCCGCGGGCTTGTGACCACCTTGGGCGCGCACCTGGCACCGCCGATCTGGGGGACATCATGAGCTACGTGAGCCGCACGCTCGGCAGCAAGGAGCGCATCCTCTACGCCACCGGCTATCATTGGCTTTACTGGCTTGGCACCGCCGTCGTCTGCGCCCCGTTCGTCGGCGTCCTGCTCGGCGGCTTCCCCGCCTATGGCGTGCTCGAGATCGTGGCCCTTGCCGTCACCGCACTGCCGTTCCTCTGGGGCATCAACTTGGCGCTTCAGGGCGTAGCGCTTGAGGTCGCCGTGACCACCGACCGCTTCGTCAAGAAGACGGGGTTCTTCGCGATCACCTCCGAAGAGGTCAGCCTCGACAAGATCGAAGAGGTCAACGTCTCGGAATCGCTCATCGGCCGCGTCTTCAACTACGGCGACGTCGAAGTGCACGGCACCGGCGCGGGCTCGATCGATGTGCACATGGTCAACGACCCGGTGCGCCTGCGCCGCGAAGTTCAAACCGCGCGCGAGCAACTCAAGACCAAAGGCGAGTGACGCCTACCATGTCCCCTTGAGCGTGACGAACGCCGCGACCGCGTCCGCGCCGGCCTCGCCGCCTACGTCCTGCTGATACATCGCGCTCGCCTGCAGCGTGAGATCGTCGTCGAGCTTGGCCGTGTAGCCGATTTCATAGTCGGTCTCGGGCGTGGACGACGCCAGGTTCAGCACTTCGGTCGTATAGAGAATCTCGCGCTCCTCGGTCACGCCCGTCGACGCCGTGAACACGGCCGAACCGGTCGTGATATGCAGCGGCCGCGAGATCGCAAAGCCGATCGTGTCGCTCTTGCCGATCACCCCGGTCTTGGCGATCGCGACGCCGTAAGCCTGCGACTCGATCGACGAGAGGTTCTGGAACAATCCGCCGGCAAGCGGCGTCGCTTCGGTCTCGCCGCGCGACCACGTGGCGGTCATCGACCAGTCGTCGCCAAGATCGAAGCGTGCGCCGAATCCGATCGACGCCGTCACGGCATCGCTCGTCAGCGCCAGCGCGCCCTGCTCCTGCGTGCCGAGCAAGCTGTTTTCTTCTTCCGTCAGTGCAACATTGACGCCGGCCACACCCCAGGGCGCGAACTGCCAGTTGACGGCCGCCATCGTATTGCGCGCCGAACGTTGATGCAGCAGGTCCTGGTTCAAGTAGGCGTACTGCTCGTCGACAGTGAGCCGCTCGTCCGCGAGCATCTCGTCGGCGGTCTCTTCGAACGCCGCATGGGCGAAGGCGATCGTGACGCCGTCGTCGAGACGCACGCCGCCGCCCAGGAATGACGCCTGCGGCGTGAGCGCCAGGAACGGCGAGTTCATCGCCGAAGCGGACAGGAACAATCCGTCGTAGGCCTCGCTCGCCGCAAGGTCGAGCGCGTTCACTTGACCCACCGGCGACGCATTGTGCCCCACCACCATATGGGCGCTTTCGCTCAACGAAGCGCGGATGACGACCTCGCTGAGTTCGTGCGTCGTCTGCGCGGCAAACCCGGCGGACGCAACGAGGCCGGGCGCCTCTTCCGTCACGAAGCCCGCCACCGAATAGCCGGGGGCCGCGACCGCGACGCCCTTGCCCGTGAGCAGGCTCTGCTCCATCACGCCGAGCAAGCTCGCCGAGGCATTCGTGGCCGACGCGGCCAAGTTCGTCCGGTAGTCGCGCCCGAACGCGTCGAAGTACACGAGGTCCTTCGCCGCCGTCGACTGACGCAACCCCGTCGCGAGCACCCCCGACAGCGACGAGCCTCCGATGAACCCGGTGCCTGTGTAGTTCGAGGTCGAGCCGCCCGACGTCGCGACCGACGTGCCGCCGACCGGCGCCAGCGCTGCTTGCAGATTGACGAGCCCGCGCCCGTACACCGCGTCCGTTCCCGCCGCGCCGAGATCGGTCGCCGACTGCAGCATGATGCTGACCACCTGCTGCGGGGTGAGGTACGGCGAGGCCGCAAGCACGCGCGCCGCAACACCTGCGACATAGGGCGTCGCCATCGACGTGCCCGACATGCCCGCATAGCCGCCGCCGACGTAAGTCGAATAGATCCCCTCGCCGCGCGCGACCAGGAACACGTCGCGATAACAAGTGGTCCTTGCCCCTGACGTGACGCAACCGCCGGTGCCCGGCGTCTGCGAGAACGACGAGATTTGGTTCTGCGAATTGACCGAACCGACGATGATCATGCTGCCGACGATGCCCGCTTGCGTCGCGTAGGCCGCCGGATATCCGGGCGCGAGACTGTTGCCGCTGTTGCCCGCCGCCGCCACGATCACCGACGTCGCCGCAGCCTGCTGCAGTGGCGTAAGCAACGTCGACGACGCCGACGGCCCGCCGAGGCTCAAATTGATGACGCGCGCGCCTTTCGACGCGGCATGGGAGATGCCGCTGCCGACCGCCGAGTAGCTGCCGCTGCCGCCGGCGTCGAGCACCTTGACCGGAAGAAGCGATGCGCCGGGCGCCACGCCCGTGTTGCCGACCCCGTTCGCGGCCGCAGCCACGATTCCGGCCACATGCGTGCCGTGACCGTTGTTGTCGTCGCCCAGGGCGGCGGTCCCGGGACAGGCCGACGATCCGCCGAAGCACATGCCGCCCGCCGCAATGCGGCCCGCGAACTCCGGATGGTCGAGATCGATGCCCGTATCGACGATCGCGACCAAAATCCCCGCGCCGGTCTGGTTGCCGGGCGCAGGCGCCGGTGTTGGCGCCGGTGTTGGCGTCGGCGTGGGAGTGGGTGCCGGTGCAGGCGCCGGCGTGGGTCTAGGCCGCGGCGCGCGCGGCCGGCGCGGCGTCAAGCTCGTCACCTCGTCGCCATAATCGCCGACCCACGGGTTGTTCTCGTCGACAGCCGCGTCTTCGCGATCGGCGACGCCGTAGATCCAGGGCGAAGCCTGCGCCGTCATCGGCAAGGCGCTGATGCTCAAGGCGAGCAAGGCAAGGCGTTTCGAAAGGCGCATGAAAGTCTCCGCCGCCGGAATCGTGTCCCCGAAAGCGAAGTTTCGCCGATCTCCCCCTAATGCGGCGTTTGCCGCCGCACCGGAATTTGAGTCGAATAATCGGGCTCTACCAAACGGTGCTCAGCGTTGCGATTCCCGCAAACGCGCTGTCGCCCGCAACGCCGCCGGCGTCGATCTGATAGACCGCATTCGCCTGCAGGAACGTGCCGGCCCCGAGCGGCGCCGTGTAGCCGATCTCGAGGTCGGTTTCCGGCGTCGCACTTGCGAGGCTGATGGTTTCCGTCGTGTAAACGATGCGCCGGTCCGCCGTCACGCCGGTGGACGCCGTCAGAACGGCGCTGCCGTCGGTCACGTGCAGCGGCCGCGACACCCCGAAGCCCAGCGTATCTTTCGCGCCGAAGATTCCGCGCTTGGCGATCGCCGCACCATAGGCCGCCGTCGCAAGATCGCTGACATTGGCAAAGAGCCCGCCGGCGAGCGGCACGATCCGGCTCGTCCCCGTGTTCCACGACGCCGACGCAACCCAATCGCCGCCGAGGTTGATGCGCATACCCGCACCCACCGACGCCGTCGCGGCGTCCGCTGTCAGCGCGAGCGCGCCCGCTTCGACGCCGCCGAACAGCGCATTCGTCTCGTCCGTGTAGGCGGCGTTGACGCCAACGACCGCCCACGGCGCAAACTGCCAGGTCAGCGCGGCGCTCGTGCCCTGCCCGGACGCCGCATGTGCCCGATCCGTACCCAACTGCGCGAGATTTTCTTCGACGGTCAGAATTTCGTCCGCATACGGCGCATCCGTGTCGGCTTCGTGCGCGACATGCCCGATCGAGAGCGTGACGCCTTCAGCCACCTCGAACGCCGCGGCCAGCATGGACGCTTCGCCCGCAAACGACAGATAGGGCGAATTCATCGCCGTCGCCGACAGGAACAGCCCGTCATAAGCTTCGCTCGCTGCGAGATCGAGTTGGTTGATGCGCCCCGCAACGTCCGCCTTGTAGCCCACCGTCACCGACGCGTCGTCCGAAAGCCTGAGCGTCGCAACCGCGTCGCGCACGGCCGACTCCCGCACGCCGTCGCGCCCGGAGAACGCGACCAGGCTTCCCGTCTCTTCGCCGAACAGCGCCGAGGCCGAAACGTCTTCCCCGAAATAGGTCACCGCCCGCAGCCTCGGGCCGCTCGCGCCCACCGTTCCGGCAAGCGACACCGCCGCGCTCGAGATCGACTTCGTCAAATCGGTGCGATAGTCGCGGCCGAACGAGTCGAAGAACACGACGTCGCGCGCCGCATGCGACGAGCGCAAACCGAGCGCCATGACGCCGCCGAGGCGCGACGCGCCGAGTTCGCCGGTACCGCGGCGCACCTGCGTCGTGCCGCCGGAGGTCGCAACCGAAAGACTGCCCAAAGGTGCAAGCGCGCCCGCCGGATTGACAAGCCCGCGTCCGAACACGTTGTCCGTTCCCGGACGCCCGAGATCGATCGCAGACGTGAAAAGAATGCTCGTGACCTGCGACGGCGTCAGATAGGGCGCCGCACTCCAAACGAGTGCCGCTGCCCCCGCGATATAGGGCGCGGCCATCGAGGTACCGCTCGCCGTGCCGTAGGTACCGCCGGGCAGCGTCGAATAGATGTTCTCGCCGGGCGCGACCAAGAACACGTCGCGGAAGCACAGCCGCGATGTGCGCGAACCGGCGCAACCGGCGTTGCCCGGCGTCACCGAAAAGCGCGACATCGACGTGCCGTTCGGCGCGAGCGAGCCGGCGATGATCATGCTGCCTTGAACGCCCGGCTGTGTCGCAAACGCGGCCGGATAGGACATCGGCTTGCCGCTGCCTTCGTTGCCGGCCGCAGCCACCATCACGCTCGTCGTCGCCGCCGACTTCAATGCGTTGAGAACGGTGTTGTATTCCGCCGCCAGCGGCATCGGACCGCCGAGGCTCATGTTGATGACCTTGGCGCCCTGCGACGCCGCATAGTTCACGCCTTGCGCAGCCGAAGTGTACGAGCCGTAACCGTCGGAACCCAACACCTTGACCGGCAAAAGCGTCGCGTCCGGTGCCACGCCAGTGTTGCCGTTGCCGTCGTTCGCGGCAGCCGCAATGCCTGCCACATGCGTGCCGTGACCTTCGTCGTCGTCGCCGAGCACCGCGGAACCCGTGCAAACGCCGAAGCACACGCCGTCCGGATCGAGACGTCCCGCGAACTCCGGATGATCGAGATCGATGCCCGTGTCGACGATGGCGATCAGAACGCCGGCGCCGGTCGACGTCGCCAACACCCCCGCACCGCCTCCGCTGCCGCCCGCCGAAGGCGAACCGCGCCGCGTGCGGCTTGCGTCGAGCAATGGTCCGAGCGCTTCGACGAGGGCTGCTTCCCGCGCCACAACGCCCCACACCCACCCCTCTTGCGGCACCTCGTCGGCGCGCGCCTTGAGCGGCATGGCGCTGACGCCGAGCGACAGCACGGCGATTTGGATCGCGATAGGAAGCGGACGGCGAATTTTTGCAGCGAGCATGTGCGGACGAACCCCTGATGCGAATGAACCGGGCGCCGAACCTGTGGCGCACCTATCGCACCCAGTATGCTGAACTGGTCCTTAAGGAGCGGTTTGAAACCGCCGCGTTACGCGAGGCCGATCGTCAACGAACTCTTACTCTTGCGAAACGCGCCGATTTGCGAAAGCACCCGCCTTTGCTATAGCCACGCCTCGAAGGTGGGGCCTGTAGCTCAGTTGGTTAGAGCGGGCCGCTCATAACGGTCTGGTCGTAGGTTCAAGTCCTACCGGGCCCACCAGCCTTCGCTCGCGAAGCGGGCGAAGGCTGCCACGCCGAAGCCCAAAGGGCGAAGGCGGGCTCGTATCCGCGAGCTACGGCTTGGCAGGCCCGCGAACAGTCGAACAGGGCAAGCCAGTCACTCTCCACAAATCCGGCCACACCCCACGCACGAAACCCGCGCATTTGTGATCGCCCGTTCATCGCCGGGATAGCTTTGTCGCAGGGCCGAGCCTTTGTTTCGCCCCGATCGGCTCAGATATGATCGCCGTCAATGTTCGAACGGGGAATCCTCCAATGAATATGCGTGCAGTTGCAGCCGGTTCCGGCCTTGTCATCGTAGCCGCCCTTGCCGCGGCCGCCCTGATCGGTCCGCGCAACGGAATCTCCTCGCAGGACGGCCCGCCGCCGCGTTTGATCGCGGTCTCGGGCCTCGGCGAGGTGAAGACGCGCCCCGACATGGCGATCATCTCGACCGGCGTCGTCACCGAAGGCGCAACCGCGAAGGACGCGCTTGCGAAGAACAACTCCGCGATGGCGGCCGTCATTTCGGCGCTCAAGGCCGCAGGCGTCGCGGAAGACGACATTCAGACGTCGAACTTCTCCGTGTCACCGAAATACCCGCCCTATCAGCCGAACCAGACGGCCGCCCCGCGCATCGTCGGCTACACCGTGTCGAACCAAGTCAGCGCCGCAGTGAAGGACCTGAAGAAGCTCGGAACCATCCTGGACACGCTCGTCCAGTCCGGCTCGAACCAGATGAACGGCATCTCCTTCGACGTTGCGGAACCGAAACCGTTCCTCGACGAGGCGCGCAAGAAGGCGGTCGCCGATGCGCGCGCCAAGGCCGAACTCTACGCCGCCGCCGCAGGCGTCAGCCTGGGCAAGGTCGTGCAGATTTCCGAAACCGGCGCGGTCGTGCCCCCGATGCCGATGTTCGACAAGCGCGCGATGGCGACGGAAGCCGCCTCCGTCCCCATCGCCGCCGGCCAGCAGACGATTTCGGCCAACGTCTCGATCACGTATGAGATTCAATAGGCTTAGACCCGGCGCTTTCGCCGGGTCGGCAAGGCGCTGGTCACAACCCCATGCCACAATCGTGAGAACGGCCGCCGGCGGGACGCCCTAAAGTCCCGTCCGGCGCCTTGCGTAAGCGGATTGGTAAACGGCGGCACGACATTGATGAGACTGAAGCGGTTCATAGGCGCGGCGATTCTCGCAGCGCTCGCCCTGACGGCGGCCTCCGTGCCCGGCGCCGCAGGCAGCTGGGGTCCGAACGATCTGATCCCGCGCCGCGTGATCTTCGGCAATCCCGAACGTGTTTATCCGGTCTTGAGCCCCGACGGCTCGAAGATCGCGTTCTCCGCCCCGCTCGACGGCGTGATGAATATCTGGATCGCCCCCGCCGACGACATCGCGCAAGCCAAACCCATTACGAGCGACAAGCAGCGCCCGATCATGAAGTACTGGTGGGCGCCGAACGGCACCCATCTGCTCTACATGCAAGATCAGGCCGGCAACGAGAACTATCACCTCTACGCCGTCGATCTGGCGACGGGCGCGACGCGCGATCTGACGCCCTACAAAGACATCACGGCCTATGTCTTCGCCGACTCCTACGAGCGCCCTGACGAGCTGCTGATCGGCATCAACAACCGCGACAAGCGCTGGCACGATGCGTGGCTCGTCAACGTGGTGACCGGCGCCGCGAAACTCGTGCAGAAGAACGACGGCTTTTCGGAATTCCGCGCCGACAACGACCTGAACATCCGCCTCGCCGCAAAGCCGCGGCCCGACGGCGGCGAAGAGTACCTGAAGCTCGACGACGGCGAATGGAAGCCGTTCCTTTCCGTGCCGGGCGACGACGCGCTGACGACGAAGCCCAAATTCGTGACCAAAGACGGCAAGAGCGTCGTCATGCTCGACAGCCGCGGCCGCGACAAGAGCGCGCTGGTCCGCGTCGATCTGCGCACCGGCAAGTCGACGCTGATCGCCGAGCCCGCCGACGCGGACATCTCGGAGATCATCTACGACCCCGTTTCGACCGAGGTCCTGGCCTATGCCAGTGAATACGACCGCCTGAACTGGACCCCGCTCGACGACGAGGTGAAGGCCGACATCGCCTTCCTGTCGCGCGTCATCAAGGGCCGTTGGTGGGTGATGAGCCAGAGCAAGGACAACGACCTCTGGACGTTGTGGATCGACGAAGCGGGCGAACCCGTGAAGTCGGGCCTCTATGACCGGCGCGAACGCTCGCTCAAGATCCTGTTCTCGGCCCGTCCCAACCTCGTCGGCGCGCCTTTGCCGAAGATGCACGCCCGTGTCATCGAAGCGCGCGACGGCTTGAAGCTCGTGAGCTACCTGACGTTGCCGAAGCAAAGCGATCCCGACGGCAATGGCGTCCCCGAAAAACCGTTGCCGATGGTTCTGATGGTGCACGGCGGTCCGTGGTATCGCGATTCTTTCGCTTACAACCCTCCCGCCGCATGGCTTGCGAACCGCGGCTACGCTGTGCTCAGCGTCAACTTCCGCGGCTCGACCGGTCTCGGCAAAGCGTTCGTGAACGCGGGCGATCGTGAATGGGGCGGCAAGATGCAGGACGATCTGCTCGACGCCGTCGGCTGGGCGATCGACAAGAAGATCGCGCGCAAGGACAAGATCGCGATCTACGGCGCCTCGTACGGCGGATACGCCGCGCTCGTCGGCCTGATCGAAACGCCGGAGAAGTTCGCCTGCGGCGTCAACATCGTTGGCCCGTCGAACTTGAACACGATGATCGCAAACATTCCGCCCTACTGGGTCTCGTTCATCGACACGTTCAAACGGCGCGTCGGCGACCCAAGCACACCCGAAGGCCGCGCCTTGCTCAAGGAGCGCTCGCCATTGTTCCGCGCCGACAAGATCAAACGCCCGTTGCTGATCGCGCAAGGCGCGAACGACCCCCGCGTGAAGCAGTCCGAGGCCGACCAGATCGTGCGCGCGGTGAAGCGCAACCGCGCGCCGGTGACCTATGCGCTCTACGCCGACGAGGGTCACGGCTTCGCCAGGCCCGAGAACCGGCTCTCGTTCTACGCGATCGCCGAGGCGTTCCTCGGCCGTTGCCTGGGCGGGCGCGTGGAGCCGATCGGCAAGGATTTCGAGGGTTCCTCGGTCGCCGTTCCCTCCGGCAAGGAACACATCAAGGGCTTGAAAGAAGCTCTGGCCGGTCCCTAAGTTTTTGCGGCTGCCTCGGCCCCTCGGTTGAGGCATAATGCGCGCCGACCGCCGCTCAGGAGTGATCCGATGCGTTATGTGTTGATTGGCGCGGCCATGCTCGCTGCCGCCGGTGCCGCGCTCTTTGCGGTCGCCCAACCGACCCCCGACCAGCGCAAACTCATGCCCATCGACTGGGCCGAAGTTCGCGACGCGTTGAAGAACCAGCGTCTGCAACGCGCCCCGATCCGGCAAATGACGATCCAAGCCGATGCGCCGCAGCCGTCGCTGCCGATGCTGCTGCCGTTTGATCAGGAGATCGCGGCCAAGGCCGCCGTGAACCTGTTCCCGAGACCGCATTCCTATGCGGCCTCCATGCGCATGGGCGAGATCACGATCGAGGTCCACGGCGATCGCCGTGCGCTCGTGCTCGACAAGAACGACCCGATGCTGCGCGTCGTGCAATCGAAGAACGTGGCGCGGCTCGCGGGCGCCGACGTGCCGTTCGCACTCGACCGCACCGAAGGCGGCTACGACCTGACGTTCAGCCGCTTCGGTGCCGCCTACCTCGTGTCGATCGAGTGCTTCAATCCCGAAACCGATCAACGGTGCACGAAGCCCAACTTCGTCAAGTTGTTGGGCGAACGCATGGGCCTCGTCGGTAGGGATTCCGAGTGATGCGCGGCTTCCTCGTCGTCGTCGTCATTGCGATCCTGGCGTTCCTCGCCTGGGCGTTCTTCGTCAAGTGTGATGCGAAACTGCCCTGCACGTTCGATCAGGTGTTCCCACCCGAGCCTACGCCCGATCCGACACCTGACCCCACACCGAACCCGACGCCCGATCCGGACCCCACACCCGACCCGGACCCGACACCCGATCCGGACCCGACGCCGACGCCCGACGAGCCGCTCAAGGACCCGACCGGCGCAACGTTCACGTTCGAACCGCCGGGCGAGTTGCTCACGAACACCGGCGAAGGCGTGAGGATCGAGACCGTCTACGCGCCCGGCATACGCTATCCGATCGAGGTCGCGCCTTCCTATCCGAACAGCCAAGTTTATATGAACGGCGGCGGCCAAGGTCCGGGCGGCGGCCAATGCGACAAGATCAACTACTCCTATCCCTGGCGCGACAATTTCTGCGAGAAGCGCTCCTGGGACACGCCGATCTGCCCGTCGGCGAAAGGCCACCAAGGCCAGGACATCCGCCCCGCGACCTGCAAGAAGGGCGTCCATTGGGCGGTCGCCGCTGAGGCCGGGCAGATCACGAACATCGGCAGCTATACCGTGACGCTGACCGCCGACGACGGCATCCGCTACCGCTATCTGCACCTGAAGATGGACGAACTCGCCGTGAAAATCGGGGACACCGTAACTCGGGGTCAGCGCATCGGCCTCGTCTCGAACGATTTCGGCGGCGCGGCGACGACGATCCACTTGCACTTCGAAATCAAGACGACGCTCGCCCTCCCCGACGGCACGAGCCAAATCCACTTCGCCCCGCCCTACACGTCGCTGGTGGATTCGTACAAACGCCTGCTGAAGGGAACGCCTTAAAGCTCGATCACGCGCGCTTTGAGGGGCGCAGCGCCCGGCTGCTCGCGCCAGTGCCGGTCGTTGAGCACCTGGCCTTCGCGCCGCACGCGCGTGACCGCCGTGAGGTCGAGATCGGCGAACAGCCACATCGGCTCGTTCAACACGCCCTGCGCGACCACACCGTCTTCGGGAAAGCCGAGGTCGGGCGGACCGAACACGCCGGCCGCGCCGAAATTGCGGTCGACCGCGGGCGACCACGGCGCCTCGCCCACCGTCGGCGACTGGACGACGTAACATTGGTTCTCGAGCGCGCGGGCCTGGGCCGCCACGCGCACGCGATGATAGCCGGCCGGCGCGTCGGTGCAGCTCGGCACCAGGATCATCGCCGCCCCCGCCTCGCTCATCGCGCGTGCGATCAGCGGGAATTCCGCGTCGTAGCAGATCGCAACGCCGAACGTGCCCGCGCGCGTCGCAAACACATTGATCTCGCGCCCGCCGGTGACGTTCCACTGCTCCCGCTCGAAGCGCGTCATCACGAGCTTGCGCTGCTCGCCGATCTGCCCCTTGGGCGAGACGACGCGCGCGACGTTTGTCGCGACGCCCTCGCCGTCGCGTTCGGGTAGGCTCGCCGCCACGATGTAAACGCCGTGCCGTTCGGCCAGTTCGGCGTGCACTGCGTCGATCTTGCCGCGCAGCGCACCAACGAAGTCGATCGATTGCGAAAGGTCGCTCCAAACCTCAGGCGCGAACATGCGCGCAAGTTCCATCGCGCCGTATTCCGGAAACACGAGCAGCGACGCGCCGTTCTCGGCCGCCTCGCCGACCCAGCGCGCAAGCTTGTCGCGCCACGCCTCCCAAGAGGCGATCGCGTCGATCGGGTATTGCGCTGCGGCGATCCGCACGATCATGCAAGCCTCTTCGACCAAAACTGCATCGCCTTCGGCGATTCGCCGCTCTCGCCGATTTCCCGCCAGCTCAGATGGCAAATCAAGCCGCCTTCGACCTGGAACCCCCGCCGCCGCCAGAACGCGTCGAGCGGCACGTAGTCCGCGGGCCGCGCCGGATGATCGTCCGGCCGGATCACGGCGCAGAACACGGCGCGCGTCGCACCGCAGCGCCGTGCATGCGCCTCGCGTTCTTCGAAGAAGCGCACGCCGATCCCCTGCCCGCGCCAACCGCGCCGCAGCACCGATTCGCCGAAATAGAACGTACGCGCCAGTTCCTCGCCCCGCGCCCGGAATGGCGCCGTCACCTCGTCCATCTGCAAGCCGAGTGGTGCCGCCGTCGAAGCGCCGACCACCACATCGTCGACGAGCGCCGCCACGACGACCGCATCCGCAGACGCCGCAAACGCCGCGATGTACCGCGCCTCGTAGTCGAGATCGCCGTCGTAGAGATACGGAAAATCGCGAAACACCTCGATGCGCAGCCGCGCGACATCCGGCAGCCGCGCTTGCAGACGCGCGCCGCTCAAGACCTCGATGCTGACGCCGCTCATCCTGCGACCTGGGTCATCCAGTCTTTCAGATTGTAGTGCGTGCTCACGCGACGGATCCGCCCGCCCGCAACTTCGAAGAACGCGCCCGCCGGCAGAACATATGTTTGCCCGCGCGCCGGCGGCAAACCTTCATCCGTCGCAAGGTATTTGCCGTGCACGGTGAATTCGGCAGCGACGCGCGTGCCGTCCGCGTTCGACATCACCACGATGTTGCGAAGATCCTCGCGATAGCAGCGATTCATGTGCCCAAGGAACTCGACGAACGCCTGTTTGCCATGCCGCCGCCCGCCCTGGTTGACGTCGTGCACGACATCGTCGGACAGTAGTGCAGCCATACCGGGCACATCCTGTGCGTTGAACTTGATGTAGTAATTCCGGACCAGAGCTTCGCTGCCGTCGCGCGCTATTTTTCTTTCTTCTTCTTGCACTCTTCCTTGTCCTTGTCCTCGTCCTCGCAATCGAGGTCTTCCTCGTCGTCGTCCGACGAACCCGCCACCGTCTCGATCGCCCCGGCCGCCACGTCGACGGTCGTGCCGACGACCGTCGTCGTGACACCCACCGCCGTGTCGACGATCGCAATCGCGGCACACCCCGAAAGCAACGCCGCACCACATAGGCACGCGATGACGACAATGAGATGACGCAGCATGGGACGCCTCCGAGAACCGAGGCGTCAGTGAACAACGCGCGACCGGCCGGGTCAATCGCCGGTCTATCGTTTATGCAGCTTCATCCGTCTGCGAGCCGCCAAGGCGGGAAGCGGCGGATTTCCCCAGCCTTGTAGAGGCAGATGCGGTTGCCCGCCGGATCGCGCACATACGCCTCGCGCCACAACCAGCGCTGATCGACTGGATCGGCCTCGAACGCGATCCCGCTCGCTTTGAGCCGCGAAACCTGCGCATCCAGATCGTCGTTCTCGAAGTAGATCGTGGTTTCGCTGACGCCTTTGGTCGCCGGGTCGAGGTGCAACGAAAATGTCGACCCGCCGTCCGGGCACTCAAACCTCGCGTAGTGATCGTTGCGCACGATCAGCCGCAAGCCCAGCGTGCGGTAGAAATCGATCGACGCCGCCAAATCGCGCGCCGCGACGGTCACTTGGTTGAGCCGCATGATTGAACACTCCAGGGTCGACCTGTGATAAACCGCGCCGACTCGGGTGGCAAAGCACGATGCATCTCCCTCTCGAACGTTTCGGCACGATCGTCGACCGGGTGGCCGGAACCACGCTGGACGGCGAGGCTCTCGCACGCGCCGTGGCCACCCGCGCGCAGGCGCTTGGTGCAGCCGAAGGCACGACCGTCGCCATCACGCACGGCGGCACGGCCGCATTCTTCGTCGACCTTTTCGCTGCATGGACGGCGGGTGCCGCGGCCGCCTGCCTCGACCCGGCATTGACCGCAACCGAGCGCGCGAACGTCGTCGCGTTCTGCAAACCGTCGCTGGTCCTCAATGAGGGCGGCGAAATCGTCCGCCCGACGCAGCCCCCCCGCCGGCACGAAGCCGAAGGCCTCGACGCGCCCGCGTTGATCTTGTTCACGTCCGGCACGACCGGCGCGCCGAAGGGCGTCGTGCTCTCGCATCGTGCCGTGCTCGCGCGCCTGGCGTTGAACCGGGCCGAGATCGGCGATCCGGCACTGGCACGCACGCTCGTGACGCTGCCCACGCACTTCGGTCACGGCCTGATCGGCAATGCGCTCACGCCGTTGACCGCCGGCGGAACGATCGTGCTCGTGCCGCGCGGCCTTGCGTTGGCACAGAGCCTCGGTCCCTGGATCGACGAGCACGCGATCGCGTTCATGAGTTCCGTCCCCTCGCTTTGGCACATCGCCCTGCGCATGAGTCCGCAGCCGAAGAAGCGGACGTTGAAGCGCGTTCACATCGGCTCGGCGCCGCTCTCGGCGGCCCTCTGGTCCCGCATCGCCGAGTGGACGGGCTGCGAGGTCGTGAACTGCTACGGCATCACCGAAACGGCGAACTGGATCGGCGGCGCCTCCTCGCGCGAGCACGCGCCGGCGGACGGGCTCATCGGCCGCCCCTGGGGCGGGACGGCTGCCGTGCGGACGGCCGACGGCGCGATTCGCGCGCAAGGCGCGGGCGAAGTCCTCGTGCAGACCCCGGCGCTGATGTCGGGCTATCTGGAGCGGCCCGACCTGACCGCTGCCGTGCTCAAGGATGGCTGGTATGCGACCGGCGACCTCGGCGAAGTCGATGCAAGCGGCATCGTCCGCCTCACCGGCCGTGCAAAGGACGAGATCAATCGCGCCGGCTTCAAGGTCCAGCCGGCCGAGATCGACATGCTGCTCGAAAGCCACCCGGCCGTCGCCGAAGCCTGCGTCTTCGGCGCCGCAGACCCGATCAGCGGCGAGATCGTCGCCGCCGCGATCCGCCTCGCCCCGGGCGCGGCCGAAGACGCCGCATCCCTGCGCGACTGGTGCCTGAAGCGCTTGCGCCGGGAAGCCACACCCGAACGCTGGTTCATCGTGGAGGAGATTCCGAAGACCTCGCGCGGTAAAGTCAGCCGCGACGCCGTCCGCAAAGCGCTGATCGGAAACCCGTGATGCAACGCCCGCAAGGCCGTCCCGTCGAACTTGCGACCGCGCGCTTCATCGTGCGCAGCCTGACGCCGGCCGACGCCTCCGATCGCTGGTCCGATTGGTCCGCCGATCCCGAGGTGATGGGGCCGTTGAACGTCCCGGCCCGCCGCATGTCGAAGGAAGAGATCGCACGCTACGTCGCGCGCTTCGACAACGACACAGGCTTCCTCGTCGGCGTGTTCGCGAGAGTGATGTTGCTGCACGTCGGCTTCTTCATGATCGAAGTGAATCGCATCCACGCGACCGCGAACTTCAACCTCGTGATCGGCGACAAACAATACTGGGGAAAGGGCGTGGTCAACGAAGTGCGCGCGGCACTCCTCGACGAATTCTTCGATAGGCGCGGCATCGAGAAGGCCCACGGCCAGCCGCTCGCCCGCAACTTCCCTGCAGTCTTCAACTACAAGGCCCAAGGCTGGCGGTTGGAGGGCGTGCTCAAGGGCCATTGCAAGTCGCTGACCGGCGGCGAACGCCTCGATCAATACCAGTTCGGCATGCTGCGCGAGGAATGGCACGCGCGCAAAGGAGGCGCCGCATGAGCACGCTGTCGGCTGCGCGCGCGCTCCTCGCCGCGGCGCTCGCGATCCCGGAGACAAGCCTACCCGCAACCGCAAGGATCGGCGGTCTCGAACAATGGGACAGTCTCGCCCACGCGCGCATTTTGCTTGCGCTCGAAGACAAATTGGGCCGCCTGCTCGAAGCCGAAACCGCCGCCCGCATCGAAAGCCTGGACGACATCGCGCGCGTGCTGGCCGAGAGCCACGCTTAACCACGCCGCGACACCATGATCGCCCGCAGCCTTTGACGCCGCGCGCACCGCCACGCTAGGAGCGGCGGGGCATGACCGGCATCGAAACCCTGTTCGCGACCCGCATCTACCGCGCAACACTTGCGGGCACGAAGGCCGCGCGCTTGAACAAGGACCTGCGCACCGCATGCCTCTCGATCGCGCGCGACGACCGTGCGGGCCAGGCGTGGTGCCGCGCGAACGCCTATCAAGGCTACACATCCTATAGTTCGCTCGACGACCTCACGGTCCGCGCCCCTGCTTTCGCCGAACTTGAGCGCGCGCTGAACACTCACGTCGCGGCCTACGCCCGCGCGCTTCACTACGACCTCGCCCGAAAACTGAAACTCGACAGCATGTGGATCAACGTCTTGAAGCCGGGCGGCGTCCACACCGCCCACATCCATCCCTTGAGCGTGATCAGCGGCACCTACTACGTCGCAACGCCGAAGGGCGCCGGCGCGCTCAAGTTCGAGGATCCGCGCCTGGGCTTCATGATGGCCGCCCCGCCGAAGACCGAAGCCGCCCCGCGCGATGCGCAACCGTTCGTCTACGTCACGCCGGCCGCACGCACGCTGATCCTGTTCGAAAGCTGGCTGCGCCACGAAGTACCGCCGAACCAAGCCCGCGAAGACCGCATCAGCATCAGCTTCAACTACGCTTGAACATTCGCCGCTAGGTCAGCCGAAACCGTGCCAACCTCTCATACGCGGGACGCGCCGCATCCGCCATCCGGCGCAGGGCGTCCGGCAGTTCCTCGGCCCGCGCCCGTTCGCGCGGCGCGGCAAAGCCGGTGGATTTTTCGACGGCGGCATACCACGCCGGCGCCCAGACGCCGTCGCTGGCGCGCCGTCCCGCCGGCCACGCAAGCATGGACTCCAGAAACGGAATCCGAAGCGCCGCACACAGCGCATTCAGCACGCCGCGCGGATTGGCGAGCACGTCGTGGGAATCGACGACCGGCGGCGCCTGCCCGAGCCGGTCCGCTTCCCGCTCGAACAACTCGAGCTGCTGCGGCACCCCGATTTCCTCAAGCGTCGCCGCGCCGCGCACTTGTACGTACGAGACGAGCACGTCCTCGGGGGCGCGGATCAAAAAAGCGTTGCGCACCTCGGCCGTCCATTCCCGCCCGACCTCCGGCAACATGTGATGCGTCATGTGCTTCTGATAGAAGACCCGCCGCCCGTCCGGCGCTGGTCCCAAGAGATCCGCCGCAACCGCACGCCAATCCGTCGACTGCGCACGCAGCACCACGTCGCGCATCGGATGATCGGAGCCGGTCGCCGCGAGATAAACCGCATAGAACGGCTCGTCGACCACCGCCGTGTCCGGCCGGTTCTCGAACGAGCGCATCATCGCCGTCGAGATGTTCCGCGGCCCAGACCACATGGCGATCCGAACGGTGTCCTCGCTCATGGCCGCCCCTTCGCAGCACTTTCGTCCTTGAGTGCCTCGTAGTGCGCGCGCAGCCGCGCCGTCACCGGACCCGGCAGCGCCGCCGGCAGCACGCGCCCGTCGATCGACCTCACGGGCGTAAGCCCGCCGAACGTCCCCGTGACGAACGCTTCCTCCGCCTGCGCCACGTCCTCGAGCGTGAAGTTGCCGAGCGCAAGCGCAATGCCGTGCCGCTTCGCAAGCTCGATCACGTTCGCCCGCGTTACCCCGTTGAAGCAGAACGCGCCCGTCGACGTGCAAACCCGGCCGTCCCGCACGAAGAAGAAATTCGTCGCATTGCAGCTCGAGACGAACCCGTCTGGGTCGAGCATCAAGGCCTCGTCGGCACCCTTGTCGATCACCTCGATCAGCGCGCGGATCAGATTCAACCGCGAATGCGAATTGAGCCTCATGTCGAACATGTGCGCCGGCGTACAGCGGATCGACGACGTCGCCAGCGCCAAGCCCTTCGTGACGATCTCGGGACTTGGCAGCTTGTGTTCCGCGACGATGACGATTGTGGGCCTGCCGGCCGCGTTGCGCGGATCCTGATTGACCGTCCTCTTCGGCCCCCGCGTCACCATCAAGCGGATGTGCACCCCGTCCGTCATGCCGTTTGCCTGCAGCGTCCGCCACAGCGCCGCCACGATCTCGCCGCGGGTCATCCCGATGTCGAGCGCGATCGCATTCGCGCCCCAGAGCAAACGGTCCAGATGCTCTTCAAGAAACAGAAGCCCGCCTTTGTGCAGACGCAACCCCTCCCAAACGCCGTCGCCCAGCACGAAGCCCGCATCGAAAATCGACACCCGCGCCTCTCCGCGCGGCACAAGCTCGCCGTTCAGATAGATGAGGACGTTCTCGTTGCGCGTATCGGCCGCGAAATCCTGACTGCCCGGCATGACGTGTCGTATGTCCGTTCGAAGGATGCCTGACTTAGCAGACCTTCGCCCCGCCCGTCGATCAGCCGCGAGGTATCACGGCCGCATGAACATATAGTCCGTGTCCGGATCGACGTTCTCGGCCGCCGCCAGGAGCTCCGCGCGCACGTCGGCGACGCTGCGCCGTTCGAGCATCGAGGTCACGGCAAGCGACAGCATCGCCCGCGCCAGCGCATCGGCGTCCTGACCCGCCTCTTTGGCGGCGGCGAGCGCCTCCGCGAAATGAGCCTTCGCGATCGCACCGGCCGACATCGTCACCTCCCAAGATCGTGACCGACCATCGGCGCCGGCAGGCGGCCGAGCGTTGATTCAAGTCAACGCCGGGCTTGCCGTTTTGCGCACATGCCCCATAGTCCTTGGGTTCGGGAAGAACCAAGCGCCAACCACAAGCGGCGCGGAAACGCGAAACCGGGGAGTAAGGGCGCATGCAGCAGCGCCAGCAGGCCGACGCGCGCCAAGTCTCCAACGGCGCCCTCCATCTCTACAGCCTGCCCAATCTCGCACTTTCGATCGTCCACCTGCCGACCGCGGTCTACGTCACCGGGTTCTATTCGCAGAATCTGGGCCTGAGCCTAGGCGCGATCGGCCTGGTCATCTTGCTTTCGCGCATCACCGACGTGTTCACCGACCCCGTCGTCGGCATCTTGAGCGACCGCTGGCGCACGCGGTGGGGTCGCCGCAAGCCGTGGGTCGTGGCGGGTATCCCGTTGATGGTCGTGACGGTCTGGCTGCTGTTCGTTCCCCCGCAAGCCGTGTTCGAAGCGGGCCAGACATGGGGCCTCGCCTATCTCGCGGCGATCCTAATCCTCTATTATCTATCGAACACGTTCATCGACCTCCCCTACAAGGCCTGGGGCGCGGACCTGTCGACGAACTATCGCGAACGCTCGCTCGTCACCGGCTACCGCGAAAGCTACGGCTTCGTGGGCCTGATCCTCGTGCTTGCGATTCCCGTCGTCATGACGATGTACGGCGCAACGAAGCTCGCCGATTGGGTCTATGCGATCGCCGTCGCCGTGGCGATCTCGCTGCCGCTGCTGTTCCTGCCCGCGCTCATGCGCGTGGCGAGCCCGCGGTCGAGGCGAAGCCGCGCGCGGAAATCACCTGGGCGCGCGGCTTGCGCATCATCTGGCGCAACGGCCCGTTCATGCGGCTGGCCTATGTCGCACTGTTGCTGATCACGACGACGTCGATGACGGCGGCGCTGTCGCTGCTCTTCGTCACCCACGCGATGGGCCAGCCGAAATTCTTCCCCGTGTTCGTGATGTTCTACTATCTGGCCAGCATCGCGGGCATCCCGGTTTGGCTTGCGATCTCCAAGCGCCTCGGCAAGCACAAGGCGACGGCGATGGCGATCTTCTGGCTGTCGCTGTGGAGTGCGCCGATCCCGTTCGTCGGCGCCGACCAGTTCTGGCTGTTCTTCGCGCTGATGATGCTGAAGGGCTCGGCCGTGGGCGCGCTCTACTTCATCCCGGCCTCGATGGCCGCCGACGTCATCGACATCGACACGCTGAGAACCGGCGAACAGCGCACCGGTCTCTACTTCTCGATCTGGGGCATGGTCCTGAAGGGCGCGGCCGGCATCGGCACCGCGCTAGCGACCGCAGGTGCCGGGTATTTCGGCTTCGACCCGACCTGCGCCTCGCCCGCGCTGCCGAAAGATGGCGCGACCTGCACGAACACAGCAGACGCGATCTTCGCGCTCGCGAACTTCTACTCGATCATCCCGGCAATCGTAGCGCTCGCCGCCGTACCGCTGCTCTGGCGCTACCCCGTGACAGAGGAACGCCAAAAGCGCTTGCGCGCGCAGATTGCACGCCGCAACGGCAACCCGCCTGCAGCCGTGACTGTGGGCGACGTGGCCTGACCCCTCCGGCGAACCGGGCAGCCTGCTAAGCTGTCGCGACACCGGAAGGAATCACCCTCATGCGCGCACTCGTCCGCATCTTCCTGCTTGGCCTTGTCGTGTGGGCGATCCCGTTTGCCCTCGCGAGTGCGATCTTCACCGTCGTCCCACCGGGCACGGCACTGTTCGAATCGATCATGGCCGTGACACTCGCGCTGGTCGCCTGCGGGTTCGGCTACCTGCACCTCAGCCGCTACGCCGCGCCCGACATGGACGAGGGCCTGTTCGCCGGTTCGATGTGGATGCTGATGTCGATCGCGCTCGACTTGCCGTTCTTCGTCTTCGGCCCCGAGCAGATGCGCATGGACCCCGCCCACTACATGGAGAACATCGCGTTCAGCTACCTGATGCTCCCCATCATCGCCGGCGCCATCGGCCACGCGATGCGGCGGAATTGAAGCCTAGCTCGCGCCCCGCTATCGATTCTTTTCCTTCGGCATCGGCGCCAGCGTCGT
>CAZLRW010000027.1:0-38215 GCA_964561925.1 uncultured Flavobacteriaceae bacterium | reverse complement strand
CCCCACGTATCGACGATATCCTTTGGACGCCGTCGGCAGGACGTGCGCCATGACGCGCCGCCTCCCACATGCGTCATGGCCGGGCTTGACCCGGCCACCCAGTGCGCGCGAAGCGCGCTGCAATATTGAAACACGAAGAACACGAAGCACACCAAGAGCAAGGGGGTGCACTGAGCATCTTCGTGACCTTCGTGTTCTTCGTGTTTCAATCTCCTTTGGCGTGCTAACGCGCGCACTGGGTGGCCGGGTCAAGCCCGGCCATGACGATGTTTTCTTCGTGGGTCTCGTGCGATGAAGCGAACTCTTCGCTCCGTCGGGGACCTTGTCGACGCCGGACTACTGCCGTCGTCGATCGCCGCCAACCTAGGGCCAGTCGCCGAACGCTACGTCGTCGCAATCACACCAACGATGGCCGAACTCATCGCCAACCGCGACGATCCCATCGCCCGCCAGTTCCTGCCCGACCCGCGCGAACTCGAAACGGCGCCAGACGAAAGCGCGGACCCGATCGGCGACAAGCGCCACGCGCCGGTCACAGGAGTCGTCCATCGCTACAAGGACCGCGTGCTTCTCAAGGTCGTTCACGTCTGCCCGGTCTATTGCCGCTTCTGCTTCCGCCGCGAGATGGTCGGCCCCGACCGCGAGCCGTCGCTGTCCCCCGCCGAACTCGACGCGGCGATCGCCTACGTCGCCGCGCACAGCGAGATATCGGAAGTCATTCTTACCGGCGGCGATCCGTTCTTGCTTACGCCCCGCCGCGCCGCCGACCTGACACAGCGCCTCGCCGATATCCCACACGTGAAGGTCCTGCGCTGGCACACTCGTGTCCCTGTCGTCGACCCCGACCGTGTGACGCCCGACTTTGTCGCCGCGCTGAAGACACCGCACGCCGCGACCTACGTCGCGCTCCACGCCAACCACCCGCGCGAGTTCGCGCCCGCCGCGCGCGCGGCCTGCGCCCGCCTCGTCGACGCTGGTATTCCGATGCTGAGCCAGACCGTGCTGCTGAAAGGCGTCAACGACGACGCCGACACGCTCGCCGCCCTCATGCGGACCTTCATCGAAAACCGCATCAAACCCTACTATTTGCACCACGCCGACCTTGCCCCCGGCACGTCGCATTTCCGCACGACGATCGAACACGGGCGGGCGCTGATGCACGAACTCCGCCGCAAGGTTTCAGGCATCGCCCTCCCCGCCTACGTCCTCGACATCCCCGGCGGCCACGCCAAAGCGAACCTCGAAACCGATGCCGTCGAGCGCACGGCCGGCGGCGCGCACCGCGTCCGCGACGACGACGGCGTCTGGCACGACTATCCGGAGTGACTACTGCGGCAGCACCCGCACGTCCACGCGCCGCTTGTCGTCCAGCACCTCGCGCGCGGCCGCCACGATGTCGGCTTCGTTGATCGTCCCGAGATCGCGCAGCGCCGTGCGCAGCCGGTCCAGATTGCGCGGATCCGATTGCACGTCGCGCAAGCCCTCGACCCAATACGGATTCGTCGATTCCGACGCATAGTGCTGATAGAGCACGGGCTTGCGCGCCCGTTCCAGAAGGTCGGCCGAGAGCTCGCCCTCGCGCAACTCGCGCGCGATCTCGCCCAGCGTCTCGAAAAAGCGGTCGGCTTGGTCCGGCTTCGGCTCGACGCCGGCCAGCATGTAGCCGTATCCCTTGGCCGCACGCGACGAAACGTAGTTGCCGAACGGCGTGTAGGTCCCGCCCTGCGCCTCGCGCACCTCGTCGATCAGCCTGAGCTGAATGATCTCGTTCAGAATCGCAACCGCCCGCTCGCGCTTCGCGTCGGCGAAGAGATCGCCGACAGGCCATGCCGCGGCCACCGCCGCCGTGTCGCCGCGCCCCTCGTGCGCGAAGGCCGCCTGCATGGCCTTCGTCGGAAAACGAACGTCGCGCGCGCCCGCGGGATAGACGAACGGCGCCGTCCGCGGCGCGAAGGCGCCGAACGTCTTGGCCGCCGCATCGATCGCGTCCTCGACCTTCACATGCCCCACGATCGTGATCTCGATCGGTGCCTTCGTGAGCGACGGCACGATGGCGGCCTTGACGTCCTCCATCGTCAGCGCACGGATGTCTTCCGCACGCGGCGCGGCCCAGCGCGGATCGTTGTCGTGCACGAGCCCCAGCAACTCGCGCGAGAGCACGCCGGAGGCCGTCGACGCCTGCTCGCGCAACTGCCCCTCGCCCGCCGCCTGAATGCGCTTCAGCCCGTCGCCGCGATAGGCGGGATCCGAGAAATAGGCCGCCAGCACCTGCAGCTGCAGCAGCACGTCGCGTTCGACGGTCTCGCCCGACAGCTGGAACATGTCTTCGTCGACGTCGAGGAAGATGCCCGCGAAGTGCCCGGGCTCGGTCTGCTCCAACTCGCCGATGGTCAGCCGCCCGAGCCCGCCCTCGACGAACGCGAACGGCAGCGCCCACCCCAGACCGCGTTTGGGCGGCAGGGCGAGATAGCCGCCCGCAAAGCGCGCGACGACGCTGACCTTGTCCTTCTCGAACTGCGTCGGCTTGATGTTGAGCCTGACGCCGTTCGCAAAACGCACCTGCGTCACGTCGATGTCGGGAAGGCGCTTGCGTTCGGCGACCGTGCCCTTTGGCCCGAAGTCGCGATAGCTGAACTGCTTGATCGTGCTCGGCGGCGGCGCCGCAACCGCGACCGCCTTGCTCGCAAGGTAAGCCTGCCGGATCGCAGCCTCCCCGCCCTCGACCGGCAGAGGTGCGGTGACGAACACCGCAGGCCCCGCGTCCTTCGGAAACGCCGCTCGCAGCGCCTTCGTTATGTCGGCGGCCTTCAGCCCGCTGATGCTCTGCGTATAGAGGTCGAGGTCGGTGCGCGGGTCGGTCGGCACGCGTCCAGCATCCAACGAATTCAGCAGCCACTCGGCGACTTCGATGTTCGAGCGCGAATCGGCATTCGCCGCCGCCAGCAGATAGGGCGAACGCTGCTCCAGCGCCTCGCGATCGACCTCCGCCTGCTGCACGCCGTGGGTGAGCGTCCGGCGCAATTCTTGCTCCGCGGCCTGCAGCCCCTGGAGCAATTCCCCGCTGCGCGTGCGCACGATGAGCGACGTCACCATGCCCGCCCCCGCCACGACCTCGCGGTCCACGCGGCCGTCGAGGAACGGCGCATCGGCTTTGCGAGACACCTGGCTCAGGCGCCGGTTCAGAATCGTGAAAGCGACGATGCGGTCGTGCACTTCCTTGCGCCGCGCGCGGGCGTCGGCCCGCGTGTCTTCCGGCAAGACCCAGCTCAGCGCCACGACCTCCTCCAGCCCGGATTTGGCGATCTGGGCAACCTCAAGCCCTCGCTTCTTGGGCGTGCCGAAGTCCTCGACGCCGGGCCCCGGACCCGCCTGCTTCCAATCGCCGAACACGGATACGATCTTGGCTTCCATCAGCGCCGGATCGATGTCGCCCGCCACCACAAGCAGCGCCCGCTCCGGCCGGTAGTGCCTCTCATAGAAGCTGCGCAACGCGGCCGGACCCGCCGTACGGATGAAGTCCAGCGTGCCGATCGGCGATCGCACCGGGTACTTCTGACCGGGGAACAAGAGCCGGATTTGCGCCTGGTTCGCGTGCGTTGCCGGCGTGTCGCGGGCACGTTCTTCCGACAAAATGACGCCGCGCTCGCGCTCGATCGCCTCGGCCGACAGCGTCAAGCGCCCGGAAATCTCCCGCAGAATCTTCAACCCGGTGTCCAACACCTCGGCTCGCGTGCTAGGCAGCGAAAGCCCAAACGTCGTCGCATCGTATCCGGTCGACGCGTTGGCGCTCGAGCCGATCTGCACGCCCATCCGCTGGAGCGCTCGGAACATTTCGCCCTCGGGATAGTTCTGCGAGCCGTTGAACGCCATGTGCTCGAGGAAGTGCGCGACCCCGCGCTCGGCGTCCGTCTCGTGCAGCGACCCGGCCGCAATCCGCAGCCTGACCGTCACCGTCGTCTCGGGCTTGGCGTTGCGCTTGATCGCATAACGTAGGCCGTTCGGCAGCACGCCGAACTTGATCGCCGGATCGGGCTTGAGGTCGCTTCCCTCATGCGGCCACCCGCGCGCGCTCGCCGGCACGGCCGCGACAAGCACGAACAGCAACGCGAGCCACACGCGGCCGACCGAACGCCATTCCCGCATCGCTTACTCCTGAACAAAAGTGATGAACAAAGACGGCGAAACAACGGCCGGTCCGCGTTCTAGCGGCTTGCTCAGCGCGATACCAGCCGTGCGCGGGGACGTGGAGTGCGGACGAAATCGGGCTTTTTTGGGATGTCCGGCGAGCCCTTTTCCACAGACCCTAGAATCAGTGCATCTTGCCCCCAGTGGTTCACGCTCGCATGCTCCTTCCGGCATTCGATGACGAGGCTGCTCGTGTCGTCGGCAACGCGCTCGGCGAACACCCCACCGGTCCGGTAGCGCCCGCGCCGCCCCAATCCACAGATCAGGAATCCGCCAGACACAAAACCTAGTGTTTGCCGACCGCGATTAACACAAAATCTATTGCGACGATCAAAATCTAGGTACTAGATAGGGGTCCCTGTCAGCCACCGCACTTGTGAGCCCAGGGACCGATGCGCGGGGGAGTTTTGGTGAAGCGCGCATCACCGGTCCCAAAGAGCCCACGAACACCGGAGCCGCCAGGCCAGTTCGTCACGTGGGCTACTCAAGAGGGGCTAAAACCACATGCGCATCGACCGCGTCTTCACCAAAGAAGGTCAATCGGCTTACGACGGCATCGCCTTCCGCACGACCGCAAGCGAGATCCGCAATCCGGACGGCTCCGTCGTGTTCCGCCAAGACGGCATCGAAGTGCCTGAGCGCTGGTCGCAAGTCGCCTCCGACGTACTCGCGCAAAAATACTTCCGCAAGGCCGGCATCGCCGCGCGCCTAAAGCCCGTTGCGGAGGAAAACGTCCCCGAATGGCTTTGGCGCAAAGCGCCCGACGATCAGGAACTGGCCAAGCTCGACGGCGAACCGAAGTCGGTCGGCGAAGTCAGCGCGCGCCAAGTGTTCGACCGTCTGGCCGGCACGTGGACCTACTGGGGCTGGAAGGGCGGCTACTTCGACGACGAGCGCGACGCGCGCGCCTTCTTCGACGAAATGCGCTTCATGCTGGCGACGCAGATGGCGGCGCCCAACAGCCCGCAATGGTTCAACACCGGTCTGCATTGGGCCTACGGCATCGACGGCCCCGCGCAAGGCCACCACTACGTCGACCATTGGACCGGCCAACTCGTCCAATCGCAAAGCGCCTATGAGCACCCGCAGCCCCATGCGTGCTTCATCCAAGGCATCAAGGACGATCTCGTGAACGAAGGCGGCATCATGGACCTCTGGGTCCGTGAGGCGCGTCTGTTCAAATACGGCTCGGGCACCGGCTCGAACTTCTCGGCCCTGCGCGGCGCGAGCGAAAAACTGTCCGGCGGCGGCAAGTCGTCGGGCCTGATGAGCTTCTTAAAGATCGGCGACCGCGCGGCGGGCGCGATCAAGTCCGGCGGCACGACGCGCCGCGCGGCGAAGATGGTGATCGTCGACGTCGACCACCCCGACATCGAGAACTTCGTGAACTGGAAGGTGATCGAAGAGCAGAAGGTCGCGGCCCTGGTCGCCGGCTCGAAGCTCCTGAACAAGCACCTGAACCTGATCATCAAGGCCTGCGTGAACTGTTCGGCCGACGGCGAAGCCTGCTTCGATCCGCAGCAGAACCCCGCCTTGAAGCGCGAGATCAAAGCCGCGCGCAAAGCCCAGATCGCCGACAACGCGATTCAGCGCGCGATCCAATTCGCCCGCCAAGGCTTCACGTCGATCGACGTGCCCGTCTACGACACCGATTGGGACGGCGAGGCGTACTACACGGTCTCCGGCCAGAACTCGAACAACTCCGTGCGCGTCAACGACGACTTCCTGCGCGCGGTCGAAGCGGACAGCGACTGGAAGCTGACGCGCCGCACCGACGGCAAGGTCCACAAGACGCTGAAGGCGCGCGAACTCTGGAACCAAATCTCGGAAGCGGCCTGGCAATGCGCCGACCCCGGGATCCAGTTCCACACGACCGTGAACGACTGGCACACCTGCCCGGCGTCGGGCCCGATCCGCGGCTCGAACCCGTGCTCTGAGTACATGTTCCTCGACGACACGGCGTGCAACCTCGCGTCGCTGAACCTGCTCGCCTTCCGCAAGGACGGCGCGGACGGCCGCAAACTGTTCGATGTCGCGGCCTATGAGCACGCGGTGCGGCTGTGGACCGTCACGCTAGAAATCTCGGTGATGATGGCGCAGTTCCCGTCGAGGGAAATCGCGCAGCTCTCCTACGAGTACCGCACGCTTGGCCTCGGCTACGCGAACATCGGCGGCCTTCTGATGTCGTCGGGCATCTCGTACGACTCGAAGCAAGGCCGTGCGGTCGCCGGCGCCCTCGCGGCCGTGATGACGGGCGCCTCCTACGCCACGTCGTCGGCGATGGCACGCGAACTCGGTGCGTTCCAGGGCTACGGGAAGAACGCCGAGCACATGCTGCGCGTCGTCCGCAACCACCGCCGCGCGGCCTACGGCGCGATGGACGGCTACGAGAAGCTGTCGACCAAGCCAGTGCCGCTGAACGCCGTCGAACTGCCCGAGCAGGGTTTCGAAGGCCTGATCGACCGCGCGCGCGCCTCGTGGGACGAAGCGCTGAGCCAAGGCTCGCTCTACGGCTATCGCAACGCCCAGACGACCGTCATCGCGCCGACCGGCACGATCGGCCTCGTCATGGATTGCGACACGACCGGCATCGAGCCCGACTTTGCGCTCGTGAAGTTCAAGAAGCTGGCCGGCGGCGGCTACTTCAAGATCATCAACCAGTCGGTCCCCGAAGCGTTGAAGGCGCTCGGCTACCGCCCCGAGCAGTCGGAAGCGATCATCAACTATGCCGTCGGCCGCGGCACGTTGAAGGGCGCACCGGGCGTGAACCACGAGTGGCTGAAACTGAAGGGCTTCGGCGACAAGCAACTTGAAGCCGTCGAAGCATCGCTCAGCACCGCGTTCGACATCGCGTTCGTGTTCAACCGCTGGACGCTGGGCGACGAGTTCTGCACGAAGACGCTGGGCCTGAGCGCCGAGCGCTTCGACGCGCCGGACTTCAACCTCTTGGCCGAGATCGGCTTCACGAAGGCCGAGATCGACGCGGCGAACATTTACTGCTGCGGCGCCATGACGCTCGAAGGCGCACCCCACCTGAAGGAAGAACACTTGGCCGTGTTCGACTGCGCGAACCCCTGCGGCAAGCTCGGCAAGCGCGCGCTCTCCGTCGACAGCCACATCCTGATGCTGGCCGCGGCGCAGCCCTTCATCTCGGGCGCGATCTCGAAGACCATCAACATGCCGAACAACGCGACGGTGCAGGATTGCGCCGATGCGTACATGAAGTCCTGGAAACTCGCACTGAAGGCGAACGCCCTATACCGCGACGGCTCGAAACTCTCCCAGCCGCTCGCCTCGTCGATCCTCGCGACCGAAGACGAAGAGGACGAGGTCGCCGAGCAGATCGCGGAAATGCCGCAAGGTGCGCGCGCCCAAGCGATCGCCGAGCGCATCGTGGAGCGCATCGTCGAGATCACGAAGCGCGAGCGCGAGAAGCTGCCGCACCGCCGCAAGGGCTACACCCAAAAGGCGACGGTCGGCGGTCACAAAGTCTATCTGCGCACCGGCGAGTACGACGATGGCCGCATCGGTGAAATCTTCATCGACATGCACAAGGAAGGCGCCGCCTTCCGCAGCCTGATGAACAATTTCGCGATCGCGATCTCGATCGGCCTGCAATACGGCGTGCCGCTGGACGAGTTCGTGGAAGCGTTCACGTTCACGCGGTTCGAGCCGGCGGGCATGGTCACAGGCAACGACTCGATCAAGAACGCGACGTCGATCCTCGACTATGTGTTCCGAGAGCTTGCGGTGTCGTATCTGGGCCGCAACGACCTGGCCCATGTCATCCCGGGCGACAGCGAGATCGGCGGCGGCGACGGCGAAGGCAAGCGTCCGGCACAGCCGGCGCCGAACCCGGCGCGCATCGTCTCGTCGGGTCTCGTCCGCGGTCAGGTCCCGCAGCAGCTGGTCGTCGTCGAAGGCGGCCAACTCGTGCGCTCCGACACGGTGATGACGGCGACCAGCGCCGTCGCGCTCGAAACGCAGGCGCGCCGCGTCGCCGGCAATCCGGTCGCTCAGGCGATCGAGATCGTCGAACGCGAAGTGACGGTATCTACGACCGCGATGCGCGCCCGCAAGATCGCCGAGGCCCGCATCAAGGGTTACGAGGGCGACGCTTGCGGCAACTGCGGGAACTTCACGCTGGTCAGGAACGGCACGTGCCTGAAATGCGACAGCTGCGGCACGACGACGGGCTGCAGCTGACGAACCTCGGCGCGGGGCCTTAACCGGCCCCGCGTCTCCATCGGATAAACGCCTGAGAGCATGCGCCGGAAGAGCGCCGCCGAGGCAGTGGGAAAAAAGGGAAGACGAAAATGATCATCTGCTCGAAGCAGGAAGGCAACGGCACCTACCGCGAGTTCATGCTCGACGACGCCGATGGCGCCGACGAGGTTCCAGTGAAGACGCATCTGGCGCACCGCGCCGACGGCCGCGTGATAGCAGAGGACGAATGGACCGACGCGGGTCTCATCACACGCGCGCCCGGCGGCCTGAAGGCGGCCGTCGCCAAACCCGCGAGCCGCGGCAAGCGCGGCTTCGTGAACCTCGAGAGCGTCTTCACGAACGAGATCGCGGCATTGCAGGCGATCGCGGTCAACTTCAAGGCGGCGACGCGCCTCAAAAACTGAACTGGCGTGCTCACATCCGCCAGGTCAGATTGGCGAGGGCGAGGCGCGCGACGCGTTGCCATGAAGGCATGGCGGCCCCCGGTGTCCAACGGGCCAGCGTCGCGACTGCGAGCGCCGGCATTCCCCGCATCGGAAACCGCGAGCCGTTCAACGCCTTGAGCGCCGCCAGCGCCTTGCCGTGAAGGCGCTGGGTGACCTGCGATATCTCGCTCCGCCGCGAACCCGCAAAGACGTCTTCGGCATTCGCGCCTGCCGCTTGCAGCCAGTCGAGGGGCAGCCGGCATCGGCGGCGCTCTGCCAGAAACGCAAGATCGCGCAGTTGCTCCGCGGCGGCGACCGCGACGGCGGCGTGGGACGCCGCAGCGTCCGCAAGATCCCCCGCCCCGAGCACACGCACCGCAAGCTTGAGCACGCTTTCCATCACCGCCTGCGCATAGCCGTCGAACGCCGCCTCGTCGCCGAAGGGCGCCTCCTCCAGGTCGTGCGCCCGTGCATCGAGGTACCGTTCGAAGAACTCGCGAGGGAGCACATGCGCTCTGACCGCCGCCGCCAGCGCGCGCGGCCCCGGCGCCTCGAGCGTGCCGCCGGCATAGATCGCCGCGACTTGCTCCCGCCACCAGGCAAGCCGGATGTGCCCCGCCATCGGCTCGCGCACGCTCCAACCGATACGGGCAACCTCGTGGTCGAACGCATAGAGCGCCGTCAGGGCCGGCCTGAGCCGCGCAGGCGCGAAGAACGCCGACACGTATCGGTCCGGATCGCCCTGCGCCAACACGTCGTCCACGTGATCGAGGTCGGCCTTCTCCACCGCTCACCCAAAGAAAAAGGGCCGTGCGACGTGCACAGCCCCTAGTTTTGCAAACCTTGAAACCCTCAAGACAGATTCTGGTAGCTGACCATGCAGAACAGCATCGGCACCGAGAGCATGAAGTTCGTGCGCGAGAACAGCATCGCCGTCCGCCCCGCCGCGGCCTTCTGCTCCTTCGTCAGGTCCGGGAACTTGTTGTCGATGTTGAGCGCCTTCTGCTGGTTCGGCCAGATCACGAACCAAACGTTGAACCACATGATCGTGCCCAGCCACATGCCGATGCCGATCAGCGTCGTCGACGGCGTCGAAAAGCCCTGCGTCGCGCCCAGCGTGATCGCATCCAAGAGATAACGGTTCAGCGCCGCAACGACCAAACCGGTCGCGATCGTGCCCATCGCGGCCCAACGGAAGTACCAGAGCGCCTCGGGCGCGATGAACTTCGACACCGCAGGCTTCTGCTCGTCGGGAATCTTGGGCATCGTGGGGATCTGCACGAAGTTGAAATAATAGAGCAGCCCGATCCAGAGGATGCCGAACAGCACGTGCAGCCAGCGGAAGATGAACGACCAGAAGAGCTCGCCGCCCAAGAACTGAGCCGGAGAATACTGGCCGATCATAAGAAAGATCACGAAGACGACGAGCGCGAGCACGAACCCCGCGATCAGCGCGTATCGCATGTTGGTCAGAATATTCGTCATGACCTGATAGTCTCCCCTCGAACACCGACTCAGCTGCCGGAGACTCAAGAGTACAACCCGACCGCCGGTCAATCGACCCAAACGCGCAAAACCCGTGCGATTTAAGGGATTTAGCCCCTCAAACCGGCAATTCCGTCCGCCGCTGGCCTTTCAGCCACCAAATCACCTGCAGCCGCGTGACGTAGATCGCGGTGAACACCGAGGTCACGATGCCGAGCGACAGAGCGACCGCAAACCCGCGCACGGGTCCCGTCCCCATCACCAGCAGGATCAGCCCGGCAAGCAACGTCGTCAGGTTCGAGTCGATGATCGTGGTCATCGCACGCTGGAAGCCCGCATCGACCGAGGCCATGATCGACTTGCCGTTGCGCTGCTCCTCCCGGATGCGCTCGTAAATCAAGACGTTTGCGTCGACCGCCATACCCATCGTCAACACGAAAGCGGCGATTCCGGGCAACGTCAGCGTCGCGCCGATCGCCGTCATCAGGCCGAGCAGCAGCACCAGGTTCGCAAGCAGCGCCACGTCGGCGAAAACGCCGAATAGCCGGTACTGCAAGATCATGAAAACGACGACGAGCAGAAGTCCGAACGCCGCCGCGTACTGCCCAGCCTCGATCGAATCCTGACCGAGCTCGGCGCCCACCGTGCGCTGCTCTTCCGCCTTGAGCGGCACGAATAGGGCGCCTGAGTTCAACAGGACCGACACGTCGTTCGCTTCGTCGATCGTGAAGTCGCCCTCGATCTGCCCGCTGCCGCCCAGGATGGCGCCGCGTATGACGGGCGCCGTAATCACCTTCTCGTCGAGCACGGCGGCAAAGCGCCGCCCGACATTTGCCTTCGTGATGTCGGCGAAGCGGCGCGCACCTTGCGCGTTGAATTCGAACGTGATGATCGGAAGATTGGTTTGCGGGTCGAACACGCCGCGCGCCTGCTTCAACTGATCGCCCGTGATGATCGCCCGTTCCTTGATGACGATCGGAATGTCCTGCGCAGCCGGCCCCTTGCCCCGCCGCTCGCTCAAGAGCCGCGTACCCGGCGGCAGGCGCTTGGCCTCGATGTCCTCGCGCGTGACGTTGTCGTCGACCAGATGGAACGTCAGCTTCGCGGCCGTTTGGCCGAGCGTGATGATCTTTTGCGGGTCGCTCTCGCCCGGCACCTGGACGATGATACGCCGCTCGCCCTGCGGCTGAATGGTGATTTCCTTCGTACCTTCGGGGTCGATGCGTTTGCGCAGGATTTCGACCGATTGCGACATGGCGTTGGCGCGAATCTGCTCGCGCCCCGCGTCCGTGACCGTCAGCCGCGCAAGGCCGTCGGGTTCGATCGTGACATCGTAGTCGTTCGCGGTGACGCCCGCGATCCCGCCGGCGATCGGCGTCGCCAGCGTCTTCAGAAACGTGCGCGCGTCCTCGATCTTCGCCGTATCGACGATGCGAACCTGAACGCCTGCGTCGCTCGCCGAAATGCCGCTATAGGTGATGCGCGCCTTGCGCAGGCCTGCGCGCACGTCGTCCATCAGCGTTTGCAGCCGGTCCTTGACCGCGCGCTCGATCTCGGCCTCGAACAGAACATAGGATCCGCCCTGCAGGTCGAGCCCCAGCGTCACCGGCTTGTGCGGTACGAAGCCCGCATTGCGCGCAAGCCACGTTTGCCACCCGGCGGGCATGATGTTCGGTGCGGCCGTCACCAGCCCGAACAGGCAGACGGCCATGACGGCCACGATTTTCCAAGGCTCGAATTGAAGCATTTGCGTGGAGCCTATTTCTTCTCGTCGTCGTCGTCGGATCTGGATTTCGCGTCCGCCGCGACCGGCTCGGTCTTCGAGCGCAGATCGGCGACCGTGTTCTTGATCACCTTGATGCGCACGTTCTCGGAAATCTCGACCAGAATCTCGTCGTTCTCGAGGACCTTCACGACCTTGCCCACGATGCCGCCTGCGGTAACGACGACGTCGCCCCGCTTGAGCGAGGCGACCATCGCTTGATGGGCCTTCAGGCGCTGCTGCTGCGGGCGGATCATGAGGAAGTACATGATCACCATGATCAGGATGAACGGCACGAGTTGAATGAACAGATCGCCGCCCCCGCCGGCCGGCGCGGCTGCTTGAGCGAAGGCGGGCGAGATGATCATGGGGGCGGTCGTTCCGTTAACGTTCGCGGGGGGTTCGAAGGCGCGGACTATAGCCGCCGACCGCGCCAATGCAACCGAAGGCTGGCGGGGCGCCGACCGTTCCTGTAGTCAGGAAAAATGACCGAGGACCGCGCCATTTTGGAACGCATCGCAGCCGCGCTCGAACGCCTTTCGCCTCAGCCCCCAAAGCCCCCGGTATGGGAGGCTTCCGAAGGATTCGTTTGGAACCCGGCCGCGCGCACGCTCGACCCGCTCGCCCGCATCGCGCGCGTGCCGCTGCCCCTCCTGAAAGGCATCGACCGCCAGCGCGATCAGCTGGTAGCGAACACAACCCGCTTCGCCCGCGGCCTGCCGGCCAACAACGCCCTTCTGTGGGGCGCGCGCGGCACCGGCAAGAGCGCGCTCGTAAAGGCCGTCCACGCCCGGGTGGCCGCTGAGACAGGGGCGCCCCTGAAGCTCGTCGAAATCCACCGAGAGGACATAGCAAGCTTGGGCACGCTGCTCGCGCTGTTGGCCGACGCGCCCGTCCTCACGATCCTGTTCTGCGACGACCTTTCGTTCGAGGCGGGCGACGCTGCCTACCGCCCGCTGAAGACGGTGCTCGAAGGCGGCATCGCCGGCCGGCCCGCGAACGTTGTTTTCTACGCGACCTCGAACCGTCGCCATCTCATGCCGCGGGAGATGATCGAGAACGAGCGCTCGACCGCCCTTCATCCCGACGAAGCCGTCGAGGAGAAGATCTCGCTCTCGGACCGCTTTGGACTGTGGCTCGGATTTCACAACGTCACGCAGGCCGACTATCTGGCGATCGTCGCCGGCTACGCCGCTCATTTCGGATTGAAGGTAGCGCCGGCCGATCTCGAGCGGCGCGCGCTCGAATGGTCGGTGACGCGCGGCGCCCGCTCCGGCCGCGTCGCGTGGCAATTCATCGAAGACCTGAGTGGCGAGCTCAAGGAAGCGGGGATAGGGACTGGGGAATAGGGATTGGGTTTTGGAAAGACCCAATCACCAAGCACCAATCATCATCATCGACTGGCGGTCGCGCGCGACAAGTAGCTCTTCGGATCGACCGCGCGCTCGCCCCGGCGGATTTCGAAATGGAGCTGCGGCCGGTCGACGTCGCCGGTCGCACCGACGAGCGCAATCGTCTCGCCTTGCACGACCTCGTCGCCGCGCTTCACCAGCAGCTTCTTGTTGTGCGCATAAGCGGTGACATAACCGCTCGGATGACGCACGAGCAGCAAATTGCCGTAGGCCGCAAGCTCGTTCCCGTCATAGACGACGACGCCGTCGTCCGCCGCCTTCACAGGCGTGCCGGGATCGGCGGCGATGTTGATGCCGTCGTTCTGCACCCCCGACTTGTGGCGTCCGAAGGGTGAAATCACTTTGCCCTGCACCGGCCAGATGAAGCGTGCCGAGCGCCTATCCGCGGCCGGCGCGTCGTCGACGGGCTTCTGCCGCTTCACGGGCTTCTCGGGCTCCACGGCGGCGAGCTTTGCCTTCGGCGCTTCGTACTCTTCCGGCCCGCCTTGCCCGTCCAGCACCGGTTTGCGGCGCGGGCCGTCAAACGCATAGTAGCGCGCGCCCAAGACGCGCGGATCGGGACCGGTCTCCGCAGGCGGCTCCGGCGCCTTCAGAGGTGCACTGGCCACCGCCGTCCGCGGCCGGGGTCCCACGAACGGAATCGCGACGCGCTGACCGGGCTTGAGCGAATCCGGCGCGTCAAAGTCGTTCGCGTCGACGACCGCCTGACGCGAAATGCCGTAGCTGCGTGCGATCGAGCTGACGGTGTCGCCCGGCGCGACGATATGAACGGTCGAGGGCGGCAACACCAAACGCTGTCCGCGCGTCACGTGATAGGGCGCGCTGAGCCCGTTCGCCTCTGCGATCGCATGGGCCGAAAGCCCGTAGCGCCGCGCGATGCCGGCAACCGTGTCGCCACGCTGCACGAGCACGACCGTGACCGGCCGCGCCGCGGGCCGCGGTGCGTACACCGGACGCGGTTGTGTCATGTCGACGGTCGCACAACCGCTCGTCGTTCCCAGCAACAGCGCTGCGATTAGTGTCTGCGCCGTCTGCTCGGCACGTCTGCGGTTCGAGCGAGGCCTGCGCGGATCATCCGGCCGCTCCATCACTCTTTGCCACGCCTTCCAACAACGGCACGAACTTCACGGGCAGAAGTTCTGTGCTCTGAAAACCCTGCGCCGTCCGTCTGATGCGGACTAGCACCTGCCCCCGGCCACCCTGATCTATCGGAATAACAATGAGTCCCTTAATATTCAGTTGATTTAACAACTCTTGCGGCGCGTTTTCGCGCGCGGCGGCGGTGACGATGATGCGGTCGAACGGCGCCTGCCCCGGCCAGCCCCGCATCCCGTCCGACACCCGCACGTCGATGTTGAAGATCCTGAGTTTCCTGAACCGCTCTTGCGCCTGTTCGGCGAGGACCGCGTGGCGCTCGATCGTGTAAACCCGCTTGCACAGCTTCGACAGGATCGCGGCCTGGTAGCCCGAACCCGTCCCGACCTCCAAGACGCGAAGGTTCGGCTTCAGTTCCAAAGCCTGCGTCATGTAGGCGACGACGAAGGGTTGGCTGATCGTCTGCCCCGCGTCGATCGGCAGCGCCACGTTGTCGTAGGCGCGGTCCTGAAAGACCTCCGGCACGAACATCTCGCGCGGCGTCGTCTCCAGCGCCGACAGCACGTCGGTATCCGTGATCCCCTGCCGGCGCAGCTCCATAAGAAGCTGGATCATGCGCACGTCGGTGGTCATCGCGGCCTCATGGAGCGGCGTCTCACCCCTTGGGCGGCACGCCGTCGATGTGTTGCGCAAGCGCCTTGCGCGCGCGCTCTTCGGTCAGATTCAAATGCAAAGGCGTTACCGAAATACGACCGTCGTAGATCGCACGCAGGTCGGTGCCTTCGGGCGGGTTCGAGCGAACGCGCGTGAAACCAAGCCAGAAGTACGGATTGCCCCGCGCATCCACGCGCTCGACGATATTGGCGAGCGACTGATCGCGCTTGCCCTGCATCGTGACCTCGACCCGTTCGACCGACCCGGGCAGCATGTCGGGGAAATTGATGTTGATCAGCACGTCCTTCGGCCAGCCCAAGTCCCAAAGCTTGCGGATCAACCACGGCCCGTGATGCTCCGCGCATGACCACCGCACCGGCTTGCCGTCCTCCCAGCCGTAGGACTGGCTGAGCGCGATCGACGGGATGCCGAGCCCCGTGCCCTCCATCGCCGCAGCGATCGTGCCCGAATAGGTCACGTCGTCGGCGATGTTCGAGCCGCGATTGACGCCCGAGAGCACGAGATCGGGCCGATGATCCTTCAGAACATGGGTCACCCCCATCAGCACGCAGTCCGTCGGCGTGCCCTGCACCGCGAACTTGTGCTTGCTGACCTCGCGCAGGCGCAAAGGTTGCGTCAGCGTCAGCTTGCGCGAGGCGCCACTCTCTTCCGTCTCTGGCGCCACGACCCAAACGTCGTCCGACAGCTCGGCCGCGATCTTCTCCAACGACTTGAGCCCCGGCGCGTGAATGCCGTCGTCGTTCGACAACAGGATTCGGATAGGGAGCTTTCCGGTCTTATGCGCCATGGGCGCCGATCGCGTCGAGCCCGCCCATATAGGGCTTGAGCGCATCGGGCACGGCGATCGAACCGTCCGCCTGCTGATAATTCTCAAGGACCGCGATCAGCGTGCGCCCGACCGCAAGCCCCGAACCGTTCAGCGTGTGCACGAAGCGCGTCCCCTTCCCATCCGCCGGGCGATAGCGTGCATCCATCCGGCGCGCCTGAAAGTCGCCGCAGTTCGAGCAGCTCGAAATCTCGCGATAGGCATTCTGTCCCGGCAGCCAAACCTCGATGTCGTAGGTTTTGCGCGCGGCAAACCCCATGTCGCCCGTCGACAGGACAACCGTCCGGAACGGCAGGCCCAGCCGCTTCAGAATCTCCTCAGCGCACGCCGTCATGCGCTCGTGCTCCGCGTCCGACTGCTCCGGCACCGTGATCGACACGAGTTCGACCTTCGAAAACTGATGCAAACGGATCATCCCGCGCGTGTCTTTTCCCGCCGCACCCGCCTCTGCGCGGAAGCACGGCGACCACGCCGTAAAGCGCATCGGCAGCTGCGCTTCGTCCAAGATCGTCTCGCGCACTTGGTTGGTGAGCGACACCTCCGCCGTCGGGATCAGCCAATACCCGTTCGTTGTTCCGAACTGCTCTTCGCGGAACTTGGGCAGTTGCGCCGTGCCGAACATCGCCTGGTCGCGCACCAAAAACGGCGGCACGACTTCTTGATAACCGAACGTGCCCGTGTGAACGTCGAGCATGAAGTTCGCGAGCGCGCGCTCGAGCCGCGCCAACTGCCCGCGCAAAAGGACGAAGCGCGCACCCGACATCTTTGCCGCCGCCTCGAAGTCCATCAGCTTCAACGCTTCGCCGAGATCGAAGTGCTGCTTGGCGGCGAAGTTCATCGCACGCGGCGTGCCGGTGCGGCGCACCTCTTTGTTCGCGGTCTCGTCGGGCCCGTCGGGGACGTCGGCCGCCGGCAGGTTCGGAATCGTGCTCAGAAGCTCGTTCAGCGCCTCCTCGCTCTCGCGCACCCGCAACTCCATCGCCGGCGCTTCGTCCTTCAGCCGCGCGACCTCCGCCATCAGCCGCTGTGCCTCGGCCTCGTTCTTTTGCGCCTTCGCCTGACCGATCTTTTTCGACGCGTCGTTGCGCAGCGTCTGTATCTCCTGCAGCCGCGTCGTCGCATCGCGCCAAGCTTGGTAGAGCGCGAGGATCTCATTCGACATCGCCGACAAGCCGCGCCGGCCCAAGCCGGCATCGAATGCCTGCGGGTTGTCGCGGATGAATCGGATATCGTGCATGGCGAAGCGGCTCACATGGGAGCGCGCTTCTTAACGACTGGCGCGCCGCGCCACAACGGGGCTAAACGGCGCTTTCCGCCCTTTTCGCGTCTTCGGTTCGCCGTTTTTCGATCAGCCAGACGCTCCAGATCGAGCCCTCGTAGAGCGCGATGAGCGGCACGGCAAGCGCGAACTGGCTCAAGACGTCGGGCGGCGTCAGCACCGCCGCAACCACGAACGCGAACACGATGGCGTAGCGGCGGTTCCGCTTCAAGAAGTCGCTGCTCACGATTCCGACCCGCCCGAGCAGCGTCAACAGCACCGGCAGCTGAAAGCTGAAACCGAACGCAAAGATCAGGGTCATGATCAGATCGAGATAATCGAGCACTTTCGCTTCGAGCTGAATCGGAAGGGAACCCGAACTGCCGGGCGTTTCGAACCCAAGGAAAAACTGGATCGCAACCGGCATCAACCCGTAATAGACGAGCGCCGCCCCCATGATGAACAACACGGGCGTCGCGATCAGAAACGGCAGAAACGCCTTCTGCTCGCTGCGATAAAGCCCGGGCGCCACGAACATCCATATCTGCGAGGCGATGATGGGAAACGAGAGGCAAAGCGCCCCGAACGCCGCAACCTTGATATAGGTGAAGAACGCCTCGTAGAGCGCGGTGTAAATCATCCGCCGCCCCGGCTGACCTTCAAGCGCTTGCGCCAAAGGTTGCGTCAGGAAGCCATAAATCTCCTCGGCGAACGCGTAGCAGAAAAAGAACGCGACCACGAACCCAACAAGAGACCAGATCAAACGCCGCCGCAACTCGATCAGATGATCGAGCAAAGGCGCGCGCGAAGCTTCAATATGCGTCTCGTCGTCCGTTCCGCGGGTCATGGCGCCGGCGGCTGGGCGAGCGGTTTGTCGGTCGGCTCGGCCGGACCGGGTTCGTCCTTCTTCTTCGGCGCATCACCCGCCATCAACTCGTCCTCGATCGCCTGGAGTTCGGGCGGACGCGTCATGTCGCGGAACTCGCGCTTCATGTCCTCGACTTGGCTCTCGCGCATCAACTCGTCAACGTGACCCTGGAACTCGCGCGCGAGCGAGCGCGCCTTGGCCATCCACTGGCCCAACGTGCGAAACGCCTGCGGCAGGTCCTTGGGCCCGATCACCAACAGCGCCACGACGCCGATGACGAGGAGTTCGCTCCAGCCGATATCGAACATGAGGCGGCTTTCGCGACTAGTTCTTCACGCGCTCTTTTTCGGCCGCTTCCTTTTGCGCCGGCTCCAGCGGCTTTTCCTCGTCGCTCAAGCCCTTGCGGAAGCTCTTGATGCCGCGTGCGACGTCGCCCATCAGCTCGGAAATCTTGCCCCGGCCGCCGAACAGGATCAGGACGATCACCGCCACGACCAGCCAGTGCCAAATCGACATACTGCCCATGTGTCAAACCTCTCAGGCCGCTGAGGCGCCTGCCCGCCATCCGGGCGCGCCCGCACAGCCGCTCGACTTCAATTGTCCCAAATGGTGCGCGGCAGCGCAATCGACCAGGGTTGCGACCGTAAACGGCCAGCTTAGCCTTGAGATTCCTCGGTTCGGGGCTCGGCAGCCTCCGGCTCGAACGTCTCGCCCGTGTCGCCGGCCTCGAGCGGATCCTCGTCCATCGCGAGCGAGTCGCTGGGCGAAGGCACGCCGAAACCGGGGGGAATGCGCCCTTCCATCAGGCCCGCCGCCCGCAGTTCTTCCAGGCCCGGCAAGTCCGACACTTTGTCCAGCCCGAAATGCATCAGGAAGTCGTCGGTCGTCCCGTACGTGACCGGACGCCCGGGCACGCGCCGCCGCCCGCGCATCCTCACCCAACCGACCTCGAGCAAAATGTCGAGCGTGCCTTTGTTGATTGTGACGCCGCGGATCTCTTCGATTTCCGCACGCGTCACCGGCTGATGATAGGCCACGATCGCCAGCGTCTCCATCGCCGCGCGCGACAGCCGCTTTTGCTCGACCGCGTTGCGCTGAAGCACATGGGCGAGATCGGGCGCCGTGCGGAACGCAAACCGTCCCGCGATGCGCACCACGTTCACGCCGCGCCTGGCATAGGCCTCCGTCAAATCGGCCAGCAGCGAAGGCACGTCGGCATCCGACGGCAGACGCTCTGCAATCGTTGCCTCGTCGAGCGGCTCTTCGGCCGCGAACAGGATCGCCTCAAGCATGCGCAGATGCGCAGCCGCTTGCGGGATCGCGTCCCCGGGAAAGAGCCGCGTCACCGTTCCCTGCTGAACCTTCTCCTGATCGTCGCTTTGTGCGTTGTCGAGCTTCATCGCATGCACCTTCATGGGCGTCATGTCGTGGCCTCTGTTTCGGTTTGTTGAGCCTGACGCCGGCGGATATAGAGCGGCGCGAACGGGGCGGTTTGGCGCAACTCGATCAGACCGTCGCGGGTCATCTCGAGGCTGGCCGACAGCGTGCTCGCGATGCCCGTTCGCCGCGTGCGGCCGGTCGCAAACTCATTCGGCACCAGCATGTCGATCGTCGACCAATCGATGATGACGCCAAGCATCTGCTCGAGGCGGTGGCGCGCGGCCTCGATCGCGAACACCGGCAGGCGCTGCAGTTCGTAGTTGTTGTGCGCAATCTTCTTCACGCGCTGTGTCGAATAGGCCTTCAACAGATCGAGCAGCGTGTCGGAGAAGCGCGGCGTCTTGATCACGCGAATGCCTTCGGGCGCGCCGCGCAGGAAGACGTCGCTGCCGAGCCTCTCGCGTGCCATCAGCCGCGCCGCCGCAAGCCGGATCGCCTCGAGCCGCTGCAGCTGCAAGGTCAGCCGCTCCGCCAACTCGTCGGCCGTCGGCTCGCCGTCGGCTTCCGGTTCGGGCAGCAGCAATTTCGACTTCAGATAGGCAAGCCACGACGCCATCACGAGATAGTCGGCCGCCAGATCGAGCTGCTTCAGCCGCGCTTCGTTGATGAACAGCAGATATTGCTCGGCGAGCGCCAAAATCGAAATCTTGCGCAAATCCACCTTCTGCGCACGCGCGAGCGCGAGCAGCACGTCGAGCGGCCCTTCATAACCGTCGACGTCGATGATCAGTGCCTCTTCCGGCCGCACGTCCGCCGATGCAAGGGTTTCGCTCATGTTCAAGCCACCGACCGAAGCGCGGCGTCGATGCGCGCTTGCGCCTCGGCGACCGCAAAGGGCTGCGGCGCCTGAAGACGCGCGAGCGCCCGCGCCGTCCGTTCCTGCGCCTTACCCGTCAACACCGGTACCGCCTCCGCCACGTCTCGCATCTCGTCCATGTTTCCGCTGCAATGCAGGATCAAATCGCACCCTGCCGCCACAGCGCCGCGCACCCGCTCGCCGAAAGGTCCCTTGAGCGCGCGCATGCCCAAATCGTCCGTCATCAGCGCCCCGTCGAAACCGATAAAGCCGCGTACGGCCTCGTCGATCACGCGCTTGCTCATCGTTGCCGGGAGAGCCGGATCGATGTCGCTGTACACGACATGCGCCGTCATGCCCAGCGGCGCCTGCGACAGGTCTCGGAACGGCAGGAAATCCGCGGCTTCCAAGGCATCGCGCGGCGCATCCACGACCGGCAACTCGAAATGGCTGTCGGCTTTCGCCCGCCCATGGCCCGGCATGTGTTTGACGACCGGCAAAACGCCGCCATCGAGCATCCCGCGGACCACCGCCCGTCCCAGCGCCGACACCAACTTTGGATCGCGCCCGTAAGCCCGGTCGCCGATGACGTCGTGCGCGCCCTCGCCGGGCAAATCGAGGCAGGGCGCGCAATCGACGTTGATGCCGAGGTCGTGCAACTCGGCCGCCATCACGCGCGCGTTCTCGTAGGCGAGATTGCAGGCCGCATCGGTACTCCGGCCGCTCAACGCACCGAACGCAGCCGCCGCAGGCCGCGAACGCCAGTGCTCGCCGCGCAGCCGCTGCACGCGTCCGCCTTCCTGATCGATCAGAATCGGCGCGCCGCCGCGCGAGATCGACGCGCGTAAATCACGCGTCAACTGACGCACCTGATCGGGCGAGCCGCAATTGCGCGCAAAGAGGATAAAGCCCCACGGCTGCGCCTCGCGAAAGAACGCCGCCTCCGCCGCCGTCAGCTCATGGCCGCTGCAGCCGAAGATCACCGCATGCACGGGCATCTTCTGGCTCACTCCCCTACGAGCGCGGGGCGCGTCATGCCCCCCGCGCCGCGCCCCCGCGCTTGGATTACTTGCCCGCGATGATGCAGGCTTGGCCGTTCGCGGACAGCTGCTCGCAGACGGCGGCCGCCGCCGCTTTGTCCGCAAAGCCGGCCACGCGCAGCCGGTACCACGTCTTGCCGTTCACCTGGGCATTGGCGATCGTCGGCGAATACGAGCCCAGCAAATCCTGGTTCGCCGACTTGGCCTTCGACCAAGCCGCAGCCGCGAGCGCCGAATCCGGAAACGAGCCCAACTGGATGGTGACGCCCTTCGGCGCGGCCGACGGCGGCGGCGCCGCCGTCGGTGGAATCGACGTGATCTGAACCTCCTCGGAGGGCGGAACCGTCTCGGCCGGCGCGGCGGGCTTCGGCACCGTCGTCACCACCGCCGAAGGCGCGGGCGTGATCGGCGCAGGCTTCGGCACTTCTGCCTTCGGCGCAGTCATCGGGCGCGGCGCCGAGGCTGCGGGCGGTGCGGCTTCTACGGGCGGGAGCTGAGAAGTGATGTCCTCGCCGCTAGGCGCGATCGGCGTCGGTGCCGCTCCGCTCAACGGCTGAGGGGCGCCGGTGATTCCGAGATTGGAATCCATCCGCGGATCGCCGGCAGGCGCCGACAGTTCGGTCGCCTTGTTCGTGCGCGGACCGCCGATGCCGGTCTCGCCCTCGACGCCAGCGACGTCTTGCGGCGACTGCGCGCTCTCGGTCGAAGGAACGGCACGCGGCTGCTCGGCACCCGGCATTACGTTTTCAGGTCGGCCGGAACTGCCGTCGAACCAATTCTCGTAAGACTTGTCGGGCGCAGGCCCGACCGACTCGGTCGCCTTCGGCGAACCGGCAACGCGCGTCGGACCGGAATCGGCGGTCAACAACGGTGGTGCACCGGTTTGACCGTGCTTCACACCTTGGTTGTACGCAACCCAAACGACTCCCGCGAACGCAGCAAGCACCACGATGCCGAGCAGCACGACCAACGGACGCGAGCGCGGACGCTCCGGCTCCAGATCGCTTTCGTAGAGGAGCGGATCGTCATACGGCGGCTCGTACAAATTGCGGTCCGGATTGACCATGACGTTCGTTCCCCTCAGCGCAAATGTTCTGTTGACGCGAATCGTAGCGTGCCCACTGCACAATACAACGGCATGCTGCAGCCTGTGGAAGACTTTCGCATTCTAGACCTCGACCTCGATGGCAAACAGGCGGCGATGCTCCTGCAAAGCGAAACGGTCCGTCATTCCCGCAATGTAGTCCGACACCACGCGCGCCGTGCGCACTGTGCCGCCCGCATCGCACAGTTGCGCCCACGGCGTCGGTAGCACGCTGGGCTCGGCCAGCAGCAGCGCGAACAAATCGCTCACCACGCGCTTGGCCTTGGTCAACATCCGGTTGACCTTAAAATGCCGGTACATGTTCTTGAAAAGAAACGCCTTCAACGCACGATCGTTGGCGCGCATGTCGTCGCTGAAAGCGACCAGCGCGCGGCCGCAAACGCGCACATCGTCGGCGCTTGCGGGGCTTGCCGCCGTAACGCGACGCTCCGTCTCGCGCAAAGCATCCTCGATCATGGCCGTGATCAAACGTCGCACGCACTCGTTGACGAGGCGCGACTGTTCAAGCCCTGGGTAGCGGTCCATCACGTCCCCGAAAATCTGCCCGACCAGCGGCAACGCGCGCAACTGTTCGACCGTGAACAGCCCCGCACGAAGGCCGTCGTCGATGTCGTGGTTGTTGTAGGCGATGTCGTCGGCCAGCGCCGCAACCTGCGCCTCCGCACTCGCGAACGTGTCCAACCGCAGGTCGAAAGTGGCGTTGTACTCTTCGATCGCCTGTGCCAGCGGCTCGCCCTTCGACAGCGGTCCGGTCAGCGGTCCGTTGTGCTTGACGATGCCTTCGAGCGACTCCCACGTGAGGTTCAGACCGTCGAACGCCGCATAACGTCCTTCGAGCTTCGTCACCAGACGCAACGAATGCGCGTTGTGATCGAACCCGCCGAACGGCTTCATCGCCGCAGCGAGCGCATCTTCGCCCGCGTGCCCGAACGGCGCGTGGCCCAGGTCGTGCGCCAGCGCCAGCGCTTCGGCCAAGTCTTCGTCAAGTCGAAGCACGCGGCTGATCGAGCGCGCGATCTGCGAAACTTCCAGCGAATGGGTCAGACGCGTCCGGTAATAGTCGCCCTCGTGATAGACGAAGACCTGCGTCTTATGCTTCATCCGCCGGAACGCGCCCGAGTGGATTATGCGGTCGCGGTCTCGCATGAAAGGCGAGCGCGTCGCACTTTCCGGTTCAGGATGCTGCCGGCCGCGGCTTTCCTGCGCACGCGAGGCGTACGGCGCAAGGTCGGAAAACGCGCGAAAACCGCTCAATGTTCAAGCACCTCCGGCGCATGTCGCGCCCAGTCGCGCAAGGCTATTTGACGTAGGCCCGCGCGTGACTACATAAGTGCTGTGCCGCAAGCGTTGTGCGGCACGCAAGGTTAACCGAACGTTACTCATGGAACCGGCAACCGCAACACCGCTCCGCGTCACGGCGAACGCCGCCCGCCGGATCGAGGCCCTGACCCGCGCCGAAGGCGCCGGGGTCATGTTCCGCATCGCCGTCAACGGCGGCGGCTGCTCCGGCTTTCAGTACGATTTCTCGTTCGACGACGCCAAGACGGACGAGGACATCCTGATCGAACAGGACGGCGCCCGGGTTCTCGTCGACCAGGTCTCGCTCGAATATCTCGGCGGCTCCGAGGTCGACTTCGTCGAAGGCCTGATGGGCTCGCACTTCGAAATCAAGAACCCGCTGGCGAAATCCTCTTGCGGTTGCGGCACCAGCTTCTCGGTCTAGTCGGTCTTCTCGCCGTCCCAATACGTGCGCGTCGCCGTCCGGTCGTAGATTTCGCGCCGCCCAAGCGAACGCACGAGCACCTTGTTCGAGTCCGTGTATACGACGACCTCGTTCTTGTCGTGCTCGCCCACGACGATATAGCGGCAGACCGTGTCGCCCTCGTTGATCAGACAATGCCCCGCCTTTTGTCCGGCCGGAAAGCAGGCGTAGTCGCCGGGCTTCAAGGTATGGCGTTCGTTGCCCAGCCTGAGTGTCACCGTGCCGTCGAGCACATAGATGTGCTCTTCCTCCAGCATGTGATAGTGCGCCGGCGCGCTCTGCTTGCCCGGCGCCAGTTCCTCGATCGCGAACCCGACGTGATAGTCCGCGCCGATCGCGGCCGACGTCAGGTGCCGGAAGCGCACGCCGAAGCGCGGCACTTCGTTCCAGTCTTCCCAAGCGACATTCTCTGAGGATATCGGCGGGCGCGGCTTCTTTTCGTCTGTCGACACGGTTTGTGATCCCGGGCGTTGAACTGGCGCGAAGTCTAACGCCTGCGCTATCCTCGCGCCCATGAAAATCGCGACCTTCAACGTCAATTCGATCAAAGCGCGCGTCGAAACCGTGCTCGCCTGGTTCAAGCAGGCCGCGCCCGACGTCGCCTGCCTGCAGGAAATCAAGTGCGAGACGAACGCGTTCCCCGCGTTCGAGCTCGAGGCACTCGGCTATCACTGCGCGGTGCTGGGCCAGAAGAGCTACAACGGCGTCGCCCTCGTCTCGAAGCACAAGATCGAGGACGTACAGCTCGGCCTGCCCGGCGACGACGCGGACGAACAGGCGCGCTACATCGAAGGCGTCGTTGCAACGAAAGCGGGCGCCGTGCGCGTCGCCTCGATCTATGCGCCGAACGGCAATCCGGTCGACAGCGACAAGTACCCGTACAAACTCAAATGGATGGACCGCCTCATCGCGCGCACGGCGAAGCTGCTCGAACACGAGGAACTGCTCGTGCTCGGCGGCGACTACAACATCATCCCGACGGTCGACGATTGCTACGACCCGACAGCGTGGGAGAACGACGCGCTGTTCAAACTCGAGACGCGCCGCAAGCTGCGCGAACTCGTGAACTTAGGCCTTACGGACGCCTTCCGCGCCTGCAATGCAACGCCCAAGCAGTACACGTTCTGGGACTATCAAGCCGGCGCCTGGCAGAAGGACAACGGCATCCGCATCGATCATCTCCTGCTCTCGCCGCAAGCCGCCGACCGCCTCAAAACCTGCGCGATCGACAAGCACACGCGCGGCTGGGAAAAGCCGTCCGATCATGTCCCCATATGGTGCGAGCTCGCGGCATGACGAAACCCATCGTCCTCGACCCGCCCGCCGAAGGCGGATGCTTATGTGGTGCCATCCGCTACCGCATCGAAGGTGAGGTCGAAGACTCCGCCTACTGCCACTGCCGCACCTGCCAGCGCCAAAGCGGAGCGCCGGTCGTGGCGTGGTTCGCGCTTCCCCCCGCGGACTTCCGCTACACAAAAGGCGCACCAAAAAAATACCGCGCGTCCGACCGCGCGACGCGAGAATTCTGTGGCGACTGCGGCACATATCTCTTATTTCGCGAAGACGACCCGGCGGCTTCCCTCGGCATCAACACGGCGACGCTCGACGATCCCGCGCGTATCCCGCCCACGTTCCACATCTGGCACGAGAGTCACGTCGCCTGGTTCGACACCGCCGATACGTTTCCGCGCTTCCGCCGCGGCAAGAGTTGAACACCGGTTGCGCAACGGCACTGCACCGCGCGCCGCACGCGAACTGTGCACTTCCGCACGACTGTTCCAAGATTTCTCTCTGAGCGAGAAATATTTTCGCTCGTGAAACTTCGCCAAGACTGCCAAGCTTCGAGTCTCTCTCACCGCCGTTCCTCTTCCAAGGGAGACTTCAAAAACATGATCAAGTATGTCGCCGCGGCGACCATCGCCGCGTTCGCCGCACTCGCGCCGCTCACCACCGCACGAGCCGACTCCGTCGCCGTGCGCATCGATGGCGTCGGCGCCGCAAGATGCTCGCAAATCACCACCGACATTAAGTCGCAGCCTGCGATCGTCGCGAATTCTGTCGTGCACTGGGCCTACGGCTACATGACCCGGCGCAACGTCGAACGCGGTCTGCGTGGCTTGCCGCAAGTCAACATCGGCGCCAGCGTCAGCGACCAACAACTGCTCCAGGTGATCCTATCCTTCTGCGAGGACAAGCCGGACGCGCGCATCTTCCAAGTCGTGGACGCACTCTACGAGGTGCTGCTGGAGAAGGGCTCGCCCGTCTCCTAAGCTCATCGCATGATCAAGCTTACGTTCTGCCTCGCGCGCCTGCCGCATCTGACGCGCGAGGACTTTCAGGCCTACTGGTACGAAAAGCACGCTCCGCTCGTGCGCAAGCATCAGGCGGTGCTCGGTATCCGCCGCGGAAGCCGGCCGCGAACTCCTCGAAGACGAACGCAAATTCATCGACCTTGCCCGCTCCCCGCTCTGGTGGGGCGAGGAGAACGTGATCTTCGGCTAACCGCCCGGCATCACCCGTATGCCGGGTTTCAGCTTGCGGTACGTCAGGTCGCGGTGGTCGGCGAACACCGGACCCGGCGACTTCACGACCATCACAGCGCGGGAGATCGGTTCGAAGTCGGCGCGGTAATGCACGGTGCTCTTCAGCGCCAGGATCGACAGCGACGCCGGCTCGACGCCGAAGATGCGCACCTGGGCCTGATCGAGACACTGCCCTTTGCCCGACACCACTGCGACGCGCACGCCGCCTCGCCGCAACAACGCGCACGGCCCCATCTTGAAGTGCCAGCCATTCGCCATCGGTCCAGTGCCATACGTGTCGCCGTCGTTGATTTGTTCGACGAGCCAATCGCCCTCAACCGGCGTCTCGCCAGCCCATCCGGTCTTGGCGCCGACGCCGGCGTTGAGCACTGCACCCACGCCCGCCGCCTGCGCGGTGCGCGCAACCTCCGGGTCCCAGATATGGGCAAGCAGCGCGTTTTCTGCCCGCGCGTCGAGCAGCGCGCGCAGCAACCCCACCGTGTCCCCGTTGCCGCCGCCGCCCGGATTGTCCTGCGTGTCGGCGAGCAGCACTGGCCCGGCGCCCGGCCCGAGCGCGAGCCGCATCGCCTCGCGCACCGCCGCATGCGGCTCCCACAACTCTTGCGCAAAGCGTGGCTCTGACACGCGGAACAGCGCCGCCAGCTCGTCCGCTGCCGCATCGGCGGCACCCTGGTTGTCCGCATAGACAGTGATCGTCGGCCGGCACATCGGCACGTCCGCGATCGGAAAGCACGGCGCCATCGCGATCGTCGAGATGCGCGCATTGCCGATCGTCGCCCCTTCGAGCGCGCCGGCCCGCGCGTAAATCGACTTCAACGGCTCGCTCGCCGTCATCTGCCCTGCCGCCGGGATCAGGAAGTCGATCTCCCGCATCGCCTTCGCCTGGCGCGGCAACCCTTGCGTCATCTTCTTCAAGTGCTGCGCCGCGCGCACGCCCGTCGCCGCAAGATCGACATGCGGATAGGTGCGATAGATGAACATCGCCTCCGAAAGCTCGACCATCTCGCGCGAGACGTTCGCGTGAAAGTCGAGGCTGATCACGATCGGCATCTGGGGCCCAACGACCGCCCGCACCCGGGCGAGCAACTCGCCCTCCCCATCGTCGAGATGCTCGGCCACCATCGCGCCATGCATGTCGAGATAGACCGCATCGACCGGCAGCGCCGCCTTCAGATCGTCGACGATCATGGCCGCGATCGTCTCGTAAGCCTCGCGCGTGACATGCGCGCACGGCACGGCACCCGCCCCCGTCAGCGGCACGACCTCCCAACCGTAAGACCGCGCCTCCTTCGTGAAGCCCGCGAACGGCATGTTGAGTTCGACATTGCGGATCAGCCGCTCGCCACGCCTGAGCCCGCCGAACCCTTCGCCCGAAAACGCCGCCATATCCGCCTTCGACGGCGCGAACGTGTTCGTCTCATGAAAGAAGAAGGCGAGTCCGACGCGCATGGGTCAAGTCCACACGCGCTTGACCCCGAACTGGTCGAGCGCAGCATCGTTCGAAACCAACACGTAGTCCCCGGCGATTGCCTGTGCGCCAATCAAGCGATCGAACGGATCGCGATGCGCCACGCCGTAGGCGCCAGCGCGCAAAGCATGGGCGAGCGTGATGGAAAGCACCTCGAAATCCGCCTGCGCCGCCAGTTCTTCGAGTTGCAGCGCAAGTTGCTCCCCGTTTGGCAAAAGCCCTTTGGTCGCCTTGAAGCGTATCTCATAGGCGCTGACGACGCTGATGGCGACGACGTTCTGTTTGTCGTTGATCAGGCTGGCGCAGCTCGCGGGTAGCTTTGCGTCATCGGTGACCCACCACAGCAGGGTATGCGTGTCGAGCAGGAGACGCACGCGCTAACCCTTGCTTTCGCCGATCTCTTCATCCGTGTACGGTTCGTAGAACGCCTCGGGGATAGCAAGACGTCCCTTCCAGGACCCTTGACCCCACCGCTTGAGGTCACCATTCACGCGCGCAGCTGCAGTCGGCATGAGGCGCAGCCGCCTCTCTCCGACCCGAATGAAGACATCCTCGCCGGTCAACGCTTTTTCCGCGAGCGCCGGCAGTTCCTTCTGTGCATCCTTGAGCGCAACCTCGATCATGGCATCATCCTATCACATCTCCGGGAACCGAGGAGGTTAACTTCAAATATCGGCATACACATGCCCCTCAGCCTTCCCTCCCGGATGCGTCACCGCGCCACCGCGCGCGGGCCCCACGCCCGTCGCGTACTTCGCGAGCACGCCTGAGGTGTAGATCGTCTTGCGCGGTTTCCACGCGGCTTTGCGGCGCGCGAGTTCGTCGGCGGAGAGTTCGACCTCAATCGTGCCCTTCTCCGCATCGATCGCGATCATGTCCCCGTCGCAAAGAAGGCCGATCGGTCCACCCTCGGCGGCCTCAGGTCCCACGTGACCGATGCAAAGCCCGCGCGTCGCGCCGGAGAAGCGCCCATCCGTGATGAGCGCAAAGTGCTCGCTCTCGCCCTGGCCGTAAAGCGCGGCGGTCGTCGACAGCATCTCGCGCATGCCGGGCCCGCCCTTCGGCCCTTCGTAGCGGATGACGATGACGTCGCCGCGCGTGATGCGCCGTTCCTGCACCGCCGCGAACGCATCCTCTTCGCAGTCGAAGCAGCGCGCCGGTCCGCGGTGCTTCAAATGCGCAAGGCCGGCGACCTTCACGATCGCCCCATCCGGCGCCAGCGAACCCTTCAACCCCACCACGCCGCCCGTCGGCGACAACGGCTTCGTCACCGGCCGGATAACCTCTTGGCTCGGATTGAAGTTCACGTCGCGCAGATTCTCGGCAAGCGTCTTGCCCGTCACCGTCATGCAGTCGCCGTGCAGATACCCGCCGTCGAGCAACGTCTTCAGCAGCACCGGCACGCCGCCCGCCTCGTACATGTCCTTCGCGACGAAGCGCCCGCCCGGCTTCAGGTCGGCGAGGTAAGGCGTCTTCTTGAAAATCTCGGCAACCGCGAACAGGTCGAAGTCGATCCCCGCCTCATGCGCGATCGCGGGCAAATGCAGCGCCGCGTTCGTCGAACCGCCGGTCGCCGCCACGACAACGGCTGCGTTCTCAAGCGCCTTGCGCGTCACGATATCGCGTGGCCGGATGTTCCGCGCGAGCAACTCCATCACCGCCTTGCCGCTCGCCGTGCCGTATTCGTCGCGCGACGTGTATTCCGCAGGTGGCCCGGCGGAATACGGAAGCGCGAGCCCCATCGCCTCCGACACGCACGCCATCGTGTTCGCCGTGAACTGCCCGCCGCACGCGCCAGCGCCGGGGCACGCGTTGCATTCGAGTTCGAGCAAATCAGCGTCTGACATTTTTCCCGCCGCGTGCTGACCCACGCCTTCGAAGATATCGACGACGGTAACGTCGCGGCCCTTGAACTTCCCCGGCAGGATCGAGCCGCCATACATGAAGACCGACGGCACGTTCAGCCTGACCATCGCCATCATCAAACCGGGCAGCGACTTGTCGCAACCCGCGAGCCCCACGATCGCGTCGTAGCAATGCCCGCGCACGGTGAGCTCGACCGAATCCGCGATCACCTCGCGGCTGACGAGCGAGGACTTCATCCCCTGATGCCCCATCGCGATGCCGTCGGTGACGGTGATCGTGCAGAACTCCCGCGGCGTGCCGCCCGCCTCCTTCACGCCCGCCTTTACCGATTGCGCCTGCCGCATCAGCGCGATGTTGCAGGGCGCGGCCTCGTTCCAGCAGGACACGACCCCGACGAACGGCCGCGCGATCTCCTCCGCGGTGAGCCCCATCGCATAGTAGTACGACCGGTGCGGCGCGCGCGCCGGCCCCTCGGTCACGTGGCGGGAGGGGAGTTTCGATTTGTCGAACGTTCGGGTCATGGCAAAAACGGGCTCAGGGATGGTTCGCCAAGCTATCGGCTGCCGGCCGACCCGTGACAAGGGCGTTTGCCGCCGGCGCGCGAAAAATCGCAAACCTTTGACAACGTGCGCCCGGCGCCCTTTTCTGCGACTCTTAGAGGAAGGGAAAGCCGGATGAACGCCGCCGAGAGCTTCAGCACCACCTATGCCGAGGCGCGCAACAAGTTCCTGACCGCGGCCGCGGAAGCGGGCGGCACGTTGAAGCGGTTCGCGCATCCCGAGCGTGGACCCGACGGCTCCGACCTCTCGACCGACGTGGCCTGGTTCGGCCCGCGCGACGCCGACCGGGTGCTGGTCATGATTTCGGCGACCCACGGGGTCGAGGGCTATTGTGGCTCGGGCGCACAACTGGATTGGCTCCGCCGCGGCGAGCTGGCGCGCGTGCCCGCAGGCACCGCCGTGATGATGATCCACGCGATCAACCCTTACGGCTTCGCCTGGAACCGCCGCGTCACTGAAGACAATGTCGACCTCAACCGCAACTGGATCGACTTCGAGAAGCCCTTGCCCGCAAACCCAGCTTACGTCGAACTTGCCGACGTAATCTGTCCCCGCAGCTGGGACGACGACGCGCAACGCTTGAGCGCCCAAGGCATCGCCGCCTTCGTGCAGAAGCGCGGCATGCCGGCATTCCAGCAAGCGGTCAGCGGCGGCCAATACACGCATCCGAAGGGCATTTTCTTTGGGGGCGCCGGTCCGACCTGGTCGCGCCGCACGCAAACGGAAATCCTGCGCTCGATGCTGGGCGGCGCCAGCCGCGTCGCGATCGTCGACTATCACACCGGTCTCGGGCCCTGGGGCTACGGCGAACAGATCGCGCCCGTGCCGAAGGACAGCGCCGCCTTCAAGCGCGCCGTGCAATGGTTCGGCGCGGCAGTGACCTCGCCCTCCGGCGGCACCTCGACCTCGGCCGACATCGTCGGCGACGGCTTGAGCGCCGCCGCAGCCCTCCTGCCCCACGCCGAGGTGACGAGCGTCGCGCTCGAATTCGGCACGCTATCGGTGATGGAGGTGCTCGCCGCTTTGCGCGCCGACGCCTGGGTGCACAATCACGGTGACCTGAACTCGACCGAAGGCAAAGCGATCAAGCGCCAGACGCGCGACGCGTTCTACGGCGACCGCGACGACTGGAAGGGCATGGTTGCAGGCCAAAGCCTGCTTGCCTGCCGCCAAGCGCTCGCCGGCTTGCAGCGCTGACTACTCGAACTCCAGGATCACCGCGTCGACCGGCAGACTGTCGCCGGCTTTGCACGCGACACGCTTGATGCGGCCGTCGCGCTCGGCGCGGAGCACGTTCTCCATCTTCATCGCCTCGACGACCGCGAGCGGTTCGCCCGCCTTCACGTCTTGGCCCACATGGGCGGCGATCGAAACCACGAGCCCCGGCATCGGACAGAGCAGGAGTTTCGATGTGTCCGGCGGCGGCTTGAACAGCATGTGCGCGGCGAGCGCGGCCACGCGCGGACGGCGCACGGTGATATTGGCGCTGGCGCCGCGATGAACGATACGAACGGTATCGCCCTTCTTGATCACTTGCATCGCAACGGCTTGCCCCGCCACGTCGCCGGTGAATACGACTTCTCCGGGTTTCCAGGCGCTTTCGACCTCGATCATGCGCGAGGACTTGCCCTCGCCCAGGCGCACGGCGATCACGTCGCGGCCTTCGGTCATGGTTTTGGCCGAGATCGCGTCGGCCTGGCTCAACGTGACCGTCCACTCGCGCGGCACCTGACCGGCGCCGTTCAGTTGGCCCGAAATCTTGCGTCGCCGCTCTTCCTCGCGCAGATGCATGAAGACCGCGGCCGACGCCATGCGATCCTTCAGTTCCGCGGTCAGATCGGCGCCGTGAAATCCGTCCTTAAACTCCTCGGCGATGAAGTTCGTCGAGAGCTTTCCGGCACGAAAGCGGCCGTGGGACATCACCGCCTGCAGGAACGGGATGTTGTGCGCGATACCGTCGATCGCAAAATAGTCGAGCGCGTCGCCCATGAGATCGATCGCCGCCTCGCGCGTGGCCGCATGCGTGCAAAGCTTCGCGATCATCGGGTCGTAGAAGATGGATATCTCCCCGCCCTCGAACACGCCGGTGTCGTTGCGGATCGTCTTGCCGGCGACGGTCGCCTCCGCCGGCGGCCGATAGCGCACCAGGCGGCCTGTCGAGGGCAGGAAGTTGCGATACGGATCTTCCGCGTAGATGCGGCTCTCCATCGCCCAGCCTTTGAGCTTCACGTCTTCCTGCTTGATCGAAAGCTTTTCGCCGTTGGCGACGCGGATCATCTGCTCGACGAGATCGAGCCCCGTCACCAGTTCGGTAACCGGATGCTCGACCTGAAGCCGCGTGTTCATCTCAAGGAAGTAGAAATTGCGGTCCTTGTCGACGATGAACTCGACCGTTCCCGCGCTTTCGTACTGCACGGCCTTGGCGAGCGCGACGGCCTGCGCCCCCATCGCCGCGCGCGTCTTCTCGTCGAGAAACGGCGACGGCGCCTCTTCGATCACCTTTTGATGGCGCCGTTGGATCGAACATTCGCGCTCGCCCAAATGAATGACGTTGCCGTGCTTGTCGCCCAGCACCTGGATTTCGATGTGGCGTGGCTCCGTCACGTATTTCTCGATAAAGAGCCGGTCGTCGCCGAACGCCGCGCGCGCTTCGTTCTGCGAGGATTGGATCGCCTGCGCCAGCTCGCCCTCGTTCCAGACGATGCGAAGGCCCTTGCCGCCGCCGCCGGCCGACGCCTTGACCATCACCGGATAGCCGATCTCGCCGGCGATCTTCGCGGCTTCCTTCAACTCCTTGATCTCGCCGATATAGCCTGGCACGCAATTGACCTTGGCCTTGGCGGCAAGCTTCTTCGACTCGATCTTGTCGCCCATCGCCGCGATCGCATGCGCGTTCGGCCCGATGAAGGCGACCTTCGCCTTCGCCAGCGCCTCGGCGAACGCCGTGCGTTCGGAGAGGAAGCCGTAGCCCGGATGCACAGCCTCCGCGCCCGTCTTCTTGCATGCCTCGACGATCTTCTCGATCGAAAGATAGGACTGTGCCGACGCCGCAGGCCCGATCAGCACCGCCTCGTCCGCCATCTCGACATGCAGCGCCGCCGCATCGGCCTCCGAATAAACGGCGACCGTCTTGATACCCATCTTCCGGGCGGTCTTGATCACCCGGCAAGCAATCTCGCCACGATTGGCAATGAGGATTTTCTTGAACATCAGGCTGCGCTTGCAAGAGTGAAGCGTTTGGTTTTTTCCATGCCCTACTTCGCCTTCAAACTCTTCTGCCGCACCGCGTAGAACTCGTTGTCCTTGTACCAGGTCGGCCAGGTGTCGGCGTTGGCGATCGTGGCGCCGACGTCGTGCAGCACCTGCATCGTTTCCACTGCCCCGCGCAAATCCCAATCGTCTTTCCACTCGTCCGACGGCTGGTGATAGCGGTTGTTGCGGTAGTCGTCGCGCAGCGCCATGCCGGCCTTGACCCCGCCTTCGCGCAAGTCGACCCCGCCGCCCGCATAGAGCATCGGCACGCCCACTTTCGCGAGGCTGATGTGGTCCGAGCGATAGAACGACCCCTTCTCCGGCTCCGGATCGGGCGACGGCGTGCGATCCTGCTTCTTCAGCGCCGCCGCCAAGATGTCCTCGAGCTCCGACGCCCCCGACCCCACGACCGTCATGTCGCGCGCCTGCGGCCCCGGGCCCACGCCGTCGAAGTTCAACCCCGCGACGATCTTGTTCAGCGGCACCGGCGGATACTTGGCCAGGAACTCGGAACCCAAGAGGCCCTGCTCTTCCAACGTCACGAACGCGAACATGACCGAGCGTCGCGGCGGCGCACCCGTCGCGAACGCTTCGGCGATTTCGAGCACGGCGGCGCAGCCGCTGGCATTGTCGACGGCGCCGTTGTGAATTTTGTCGGCGCCGGGCACGTCGGGCTTCACGCCGATATGGTCCCAGTGGGCGGTGTAGAGCACGTACTCGTCCGCCGCCTGCGCCCCCGGCACCACGCCGATGACGTTGCGCGTGTTCATGCGCGCGACAGCGGACTGCGTCACCGCGTTGAGCTTCAGCCCCTTCATCGGCACCGCGCGGAAGCCGCGCTTGTTCGCCGCCAGCCGCAGCTTGTCGTAGTCGAGCCCCGCGCGCGCGAACAGGTCCTTGGCGACGTCGGTGGTGATCCAAGAATGCACGACCGCGAGATCCGCATTGCCGTTCGGCCTGTCGAGATAGAGCTTCGCACCCGAGTTCGAATTGCGCACGACCTGCCAGCCATAGGCCGCAGGCTCCGTCTCGTGCACGATGATGACGGCGGCCGCCCCGCGCCGCGCCGCCTCCTCGAATTTGTAGGTCCAGCGGCCGTAGTACGTCATCGCCCGGCCCTTGAACATGCTCTCGTCGCGCACGATGAAGCCGGGATCGTTGATGAGCACGACGATCGTCTTGCCCTTGACGTTCACGCCCTTGAAGTCGTCCCACTTCTCTTCCTTCGAGGTCACGCCGTAACCCACGAAGATGAGATCGGAGTTCTTGACCGTCTGCTGTGTCTTGTCGAAGCGCGGCGTCCAGAACGCGACCTCATCGGCGAACTTCAGCGACTTCGCGCCGTCGCGGCCCACGATCTCGAACGACGATTTCGCGGGGTCGAGCGTGATCGACGCCGCCGGCACGTCCTGGAAATAAGATCCGTTGACGCCGGGCTTCAGCCCCAGCCGCTTCATCTCGTCGGCAATCCAATCGGCCGCCGCCTCGCCCTTGGGCGTTCCGGGCCCGCGCCCCTCGAACCGGTCGTCGGCCAACGTCTTCGTCCGCCAGGCAAAGTCGGCTGCGGTGATCGCGGACGCACTCCCCGAAGGCGCCGGCCCCGCACCGACATCCTCACCCACTTCGATCTCGGCACAAGCGGCGAGGCTCAGCGCGGCGGCAACGATCAAGCTACGTTTCATATCAGGTCCCTTGCATTCGGTTCGGCAGCGGGAGGAGCGATGAGCGCTCGTCCTAAAGCGGAATATTGTCGTGTTTCTTCCACGGCATCTCCACCCGCTTGTTCTTGAGCGAGCGCAGGCCGCGCGCGATGCGCCGCCTTGTGCCGTGGGGCATGATAACCTCGTCAAGATAGCCGCGTTGCGCGGCCACGAACGGATTCAAGAACCGTTCTTCGTATTCCTTCGTGCGCTCGGCGATCTTTTCCGGGTCGGCGATGTCGGCGCGGAAGATGATCTCGACCGCGCCCTTCGCGCCCATGACCGCGATCTGCGCCGTCGGCCAGGCATAGTTGATGTCGGCGCGCATGTGCTTCGACGCCATCACGTCATAGGCCCCGCCGAACGCCTTGCGCGTGATGCAGGTGATCTTCGGCACCGTCGCCTCGGTAAACGCGAACAGCAGTTTCGCTCCGTGCTTGATCAGGCCGCCGTATTCCTGCGCCGTCCCGGGCAGGAACCCCGGCACGTCGACGAACGTCACCAGCGGTATGTTGAAGCAATCGCAGAAGCGCACGAAGCGCGCGGCCTTGCGGCTCGCGTCGCTGTCGAGCACGCCGGCCAGCACCATCGGCTGGTTCGCCACGAAGCCCACGGTCGCCCCTTCGATGCGCCCGAAGCCGGTGATGATGTTCTTCGCGAAGTTTTCCTGGATCTCGAAGAAGTCGCCCTCGTCGGCGACCTTCAGGATCAGCTCCTTCATGTCGTAGGGCTTGTTCGGGTTCGCCGGCACCAGCGTGTCGAGCGAGATGTCGTCCTTGTCGATCTCCTGAAAGCTCGGCCACGACGGCGGCGGTTCGCGGTTCGAAGACGGCAGGAAGTCGATCAGCCGCCGCATCTGCGTCAGGCACTCGATGTCGTTGTTGTAGGCCCCGTCGGCGATCGACGACTTCGTCGTGTGTACCTTGGCGCCGCCCAAATCCTCCGGCGAGACGACTTCGTTCGTCACCGTCTTCACGACGTCGGGCCCCGTCACGAACATGTAGCTCGTGTCGCGCACCATGAAGATGAAGTCGGTCATCGCCGGCGAATAGACGTCGCCGCCGGCGCACGGCCCCATGATGACACTGATCTGCGGAATCACGCCCGACGACAGCACGTTGCGCGCGAACACCTCGCCGTAGCCGGCCAAGGCGTCGACGCCTTCCTGGATGCGCGCGCCGCCCGCGTCGAACACGCCGATCACCGGCGCGCCGTTGCGCAGCGCCATGTCCTGGACCTTCACGATCTTCTGCGCGTGCGCGGCCGACAGCGAGCCGCCGAACACGGTGAAGTCCTTGACGAAGAGATAGACGAGCCGCCCGTTGATCGTGCCCCAGCCGGTGACGACGCCGTCGCCGGGCACGCGCGTGTTCTCCATGCCGAAATCGGTGGAGCGGTGTTCGACGAACGTGTCGAACTCCTCGAACGACCCTTCGTCGAGCAGGATTTCCACCCGCTCGCGCGCCGTCAGTTTTCCACGGGCATGCTGGGCCTCGATGCGCTTTTCGCCACCGCCCATCTGGGCAGCCGCCCGGCGGCGTTCGAGTTCCTTGATGATCTCGTGCATGCGTGCCCCTAGGCGCCCTTGAGTCTCGGCGCAAATCTGCACGTTTTGGGGGGGTGTGCAACCGCACAACGGCCGCGCACACCACGTATCTGCGAACAAAGCGCGCCGCGGTCCCGACGCGTGGGTTGACGCTACAGCAAGCTCAGAAACGCTTGCGCCGCCTTCAGCTCGGCAAGACGGAGCGCACGCGCCTTCTCGGCCTCGGCGTCCAGGCCCCAAAGCTCGGCCTGATAGGTCTCGTCGACCTGCGCCGCCGCAAACGCCGCCTCGGCGTCAAGCGCTCGCGCAGCGAACGCAAGCCCCAGCACGGCCGAACCCGTGATCGTCACGGCGGTATGGAGAGCGACGAGGCGGAAGTTGTCGTGGGCGTCGATGGCACTGCGAAGACGCGCAAGCGCCTCCCCGCTCTGCGCAACGTGTGTCACGCCCGAGGTGACGGCGAGCCGCACGCCGAAGCGGTCGGCGGCCCAGTCAAGCCAGCGGTCCCAGACCGCCGCCTGCCGCCGGTTGAGTTCCGCCGGGTTCTCCGCCCGATAGCAAAGCAAGTCCGCGCCCGCATACTTCGTGAGGTCTTCGACGATGGCCGCCCGGTTCGCTGCCACCCGATCAAGCGCCGTGTTCAGAGCCTTCGTCAACGGCATTGTTTCGGGCTTCAGCGTCTCACCCTGCGCCCGCCACTCCGCCGCAATCGCCTCCGCAAGCCGCTTGGTCGGTGCAAGCAGCGCATGCCCTGCAGGCGTCTTCACCCCGCGTTCGTCCAGCAAAACCGCAAACGCCCCATCCCGCGCAAGCACACCGACGGACGAATAGAACTTCTTGACGCCGGCCTTCATGAGTAACTCTTCCTGGGACTTAGGATTACCCGCAATTTTTGCGGCGTTTGATGATAGCAGTGTTG
>CAZLRW010000026.1:0-39136 GCA_964561925.1 uncultured Flavobacteriaceae bacterium | reverse complement strand
GTCCGACCTACAGATTAGGAATCTGCCGCTCTATCCTGCTGAGCTACGGGGTCATGATAATTTTGTACGTGCATTCAAGCACTTAGAAATTCGTGACGCAATGTCATTCTGACAAATTTAGTTTTCATTCTGACATTTGCTCTCTTTGCGTTCTCAAACGCTTGCGCAGCGCAAGCCGTTTCCGCGCAAAGTTTGCCGCCTGAGAATTCGACCGCTTCGCATAGACAGATAGGATACCGCGCGTCTTGTGACCGCTTCCCGAAAGCAGTTCGGCATCGGTAGCCGATGCGTCTCCGCCTTCGGTCAACCCACCGTGTCGAAACGAGGAAAACGTAATCTCGCCTGGCAGCCCAGCAGCGCTAGCAACGGCGCGACAGATCTTGCCGAAATAGTCGAGCTTGTAGGGGAGGTGAGGGACAGGGGTCTTGCGCCGCTTGTCCGTGCGGTCCCGCATAATCATCAATGGGCCGTGCTTCGGTGTAATAGCGATCTGCCTCTCGACCTCGGGAAAGAGGCTATCACCTGTCTCGGGATCGACCAGAGGTAGCCAAACGAGATGCTCCTTCTCGCCCTTCCTACGGTCGCGGTTCTTGTAATGGCGAATGCGCACGCGTTTTCCAGGCTCATAGTCGGTCCACATCATCCGCGACAGCACATCGCGCTCGCGCTGGAGCCAATGGAATGAAACCAAGGCAGCGAGCGCCACGCTCGGGTGTCCGAGCTCGTTGGACTTCGCAACAAACGCATCAACTTGCTCAAGCGTTGCAGGCTCCGTTTCCTCACCGCTAGTGCCGATCTCGACGCTACGAAAGGGATTGGCTGGCGGAACGATCTTCCCATAGGCTCGACCAACGACATTCCATGCTCGCCGCATCGCGCGGATCGCATGCGACGCCGTCGTTACCCGCCGCCCGCTTGCTCCGCCCACGCAGAGGCGCTCAAAGAGTGTGTCAGCGTGATGCGGCTCAATCTCCCTCAATGGCGTCATCCCAAAGCGCATCCCGGACTTGCGCAAGTGTCCCGCCACGAGCTTGAAACCGTAATCGTAGTTCTTGCGAGTGCCTTCGCTGCACTTCTTGTATTTGTCAGACGCTTGAAATTGCGCGATCAGCCAGTCGATGGTTCCAATTGACGCGATAGGCAACAATTCAGATGGGTCCTTGCCCGTTCGCCAGGCGTCCAGCTGGGCGTTGTATGCACGAGCAAGTTTGCAAGCATCGCCATAGTCCGAGCCAAGCGGTGCGCTTGCAAGCCCGCAACGCCGTTGTTCGCCTTCTTCCTCGATTACTTTGCCGCGAGCCCAGGTCGGTTTGTTCCAGTAGTATGCAACGCGACCGCCAGCGATACGCTTTGCGATCATATATTTGGGCCAGTCAGTTGGCTTGTGCGGCCTCATAAATCGTCGTCCAGGCAAATCGTTCGGGGGCGATGTTCGATTGTAGCGTCAAGCTCGCTCCTCCGCCATCGCAAGCGGCAACCGCGAAACCGAATACCCTTCGGATAGGTTCCCGCGCGAACCTTCCGCAAAAAAGCAGCGCTATCCGGCTCGTCGAGATACGCTGCGGCCATGTCCGCGCGCATAACGGCCGGCCATGACCCGCCCAAGGGATACCGCACATCTTTCTTCGAGAACTCTGCCACCTTCGGCAATCGACGAGTTAATGCCCGCCCAATGATCTAGCGGTCGGATATGCTTCGAGGATAGGTACCCATAGCGCGCTTACGTACGCTCCACTGCCTGTTCGCGGCAACGGTATGCGCGGCACCCAGCCTTGATCGCCTCAACACGAGTGCGAAGCTGGCGCAGAAGGGGACGCGTCATCGACTTCTACGCAAGGTCGGATGCGCCGCTGCAAGTTCACGCCCTAGGAGTTCGAGTGCCCATTCGCGATCCGTCCGGGCGACATGCATCCGTGCCTGGCGGAGAGCTTTGTCGACGGCGTCCACGAGCGCAGCTCTCCCTAGGGCTTTTGCCACCGCTTCTTCGCGAAATAAGTCAACGGTTGACAGCAGCGGAACTGACGGAAATTTGGCCGTACATATCCGCCTCGCTTTGCGCTCGTCAACGAGTGCCGCTCCGCACACTTCCGCAGCATACGCAATCGTTGCCGCCTCGCCGTCATCAAGCGTGTCGGAGGCGTCGCCGATCGTAAGCACCTCGAAGCGATCCAACGCACCGTCAGGCAATGTGACATGCCCAAGGTCGCCGCCAGCGATCAACGCCGCAGTGAGTGCTCGATCGTCACGCCCAGTGCGAGTGCATTTTCCAAGCTCCCCGACGACGTTGCTGGTGACCACGAATGTGCCGGGATGAGCCCGCAGTATCTGGGACGCGACGCTACTGGCGTTCAGATTGATGGCAACGCTTGCGTCGATGACGATCGTTTGCAAACTATGAGCGGAAGGCGGGACCGTCATCGGCCGGATTCCCTTCTGCATCGCCCACAAGTTCGCGGAGCTCCACGCGGTCCATCCGCAAGAGGCGCGACAGCTGGCCCTCGCTCAACAACTCCCGGCGCAGGGCCTCCGAAGCCAAGAGGCTGAGCCGCAGGCTGGTCGGCCTCTCTGCCTCAAAACGCTGCGTGTCCTTGTGCGCAAGATCGCCCAGAACCTCCGACACATGCTCCTTGCTAATGCCGCCGTGATGTTCGAACCAAGTCCAGCTCCCCGGCTTGGTAAGTCCCAGTTCTTCAAGCCTCAGAACAAGCGTTTGCCGCGAGACGCCGAACCAGTGCGCAAGAAGAATCACGTGACGGCGCGTAAGACTTCGCGCGCCAACCGTCACTTCTTGAAACTTCTCCGTGACGGCGCGAACAGGCATGAGGAAGGAACGGGCGAACGCATTTGCGTAACGCTCCTCGACGGAGGCATCCGCTCTTTCCTCAATGAAAATCTCGGGCTCCCTGCGCGTCGAGACGACGTGTCCCAGTTCGTGCGCCGCCGTTTGCGCGCGCCGCTCGCGTGGATGATTTGCGTTGAGCAAGATGCACGCGCCCAATCGATCATCGTACACGAAGAGACCGGAGACCGTGCTGTCGAGCTTTCTCACATAGACGCGGATTCCCATCTCGAGCTCAAGAAGGCTCACGATGTCGAGAATTGGCGCCAGGCCAAGTCCCAGTCGCTGCCTGAGCTCAAGCGCGTCTTGCTCCGCCTGCGTGCGCACATCGCCGTGGCGGATCGGACGCTCCGCCGGATAATTGCGCGACCGCTGAACGCCCAGCAGATTCTCGAGTTCGACTTCGGCTTTCGCTAGGTCTGCAAGCACTTGGGTCGCGTCACGGACGGAGTCGCTTCCGCTCGTCAATTTGCGGAATTTCGGCGCGAGGTCGACGTGGACGGCCTCGCGGCGCAACAGTGCGTTGACCGACGTGTTGTAGAGCTTGGAGAATTCCTGCAGCTCGTCGATGCGCACGCGCCTTTGGCCCTGCTCGATCGCAACAAGCGTCGTTCGTGCGAGCTTGAGCGCCGCAGCCGCTTCCGCCTGCGTTAACTGCCGTTCCTCGCGCGCAATACGAAGGCGCGCGCCCGTCTCGACGGGGTCTATTTGCTCAAGCGGCGTACTCATAGGGTTTCGCAGTCCAGTGCAGTATGAAAGACCGTGGCTTGAGGTCGGCGAGGAACGCGGCCCACTCTGCTGCGTGCGCGTTCAGCAGACGCCGCATCTTTGTGGCAGAATCGTCGGGACGAAGTGCGAGCGTCGCGCCAAGCTCTTCCGCGCGCCGCTCGACCAGGCCAGCATCGGCCTCGGATTCCAACAGGTGGGCCAAATGGTCGAGATGCAACGTGCCGGCGATGGCGTATTCGCGTTGGGCACGCTTGGCTGCGCGAACGCCGCTTGGCGTTGCATCTTCGAACGAAGCTCGCGACAGATCCTCCCACACATAAGTGTTTTGCGGGTCAGTGAGCCCCGCGGCGTGCAGGCTCATCCGCCGCAACATGCAGGCGGCACAGATTCCGCACTGGCGCATCTTGTGATCAAGCGACACCTTGCGACGGTCCTGCCAACAGGATCGCGTCGTGAGCAACTTTGCGGCGTTTCCTCCGCTTGCCAAAAACTGCTGAATGGTTTCGCCTTTCGTGTACCAGAGCCGGGGAAACTTGAAGGTCACGGGATGGCCAAAGAGAGCGGCGAGCAGCTTCTCCATACGCTGCGTGAAGAGCGGATGATTGCGGTAATCCTCATAGGCATGGCCGACCGGGACCAAGGACGGGCCGAGCGCGCCTTGTCCGCTTTCGGGCACGATGATCGTACCTGCACTGACGAGATGTGCGGCAAGACCGCTGATCATGGCGAACTTGAAACCGCGCGAGCGCGCCGACGTCTCCACGCCGCGAAGGCTGTGCCGGATGCGATAGGGAATTGATGCGAACAGCTCCTTGTATTTGCCTAGCTTGTCCCTGTCGCCAGCCGATCCAAGCCGGATACGGAGTAAGCGGTCGCCCAAGTCCTGGCTCATGAGTGTCGCGACTGCGAAGGAATCGAGACCGTTGCTAAACGGAACCACAGCGTCAACGCCGCTCGGCATGGCGAGCGTCGCTTGAGGTGGCGCAGCCTCTGCGCGCTTGCGCGCCCGGAAGGTCACGTCCCATCGGTCTCCCGTCACGAATTCCAGTGCTTCGACAAGTAACGCCAACGACTGAGGGCTACTCCAACGGTCCGGCTCGTGCACCGGAATCCTGAGTCTGATGCGCCGCGCCCACCCGAGAGCAGGTCGCCGCTTGACACGGTCGCAGAACTCGACCGCAGCGGCGACCAAGAGCGCATCGAAGATCACAGGCTGCCAGTTCGACAGGCAGTAGGTTTCCAGACTGCGCGTGCTGAAGGCGATGTTCTCGCCGATAACGCACGGAATATGTCCGGCACAGGCGCGCTCTCCGGCCTCGACAATGTCGACCAGAATCATGCTCGAATTTTCATCCGCATGGTCGTTCATGAGAAGGGTACTCCGTCATCGACACCTTTCTTGCGCGTTCCGCGCGAACCCGTGTCGGCCTTCGGTGCCAGAATGCGCTGCACGAGCGCGTCCATGACGAGACCGCGCGCTGCCTGATTGAGCCGGGCGCGAACGTTGAAGCTTCGCGATGCGCCGGTTTTGCGGCGGTAGAATTCCTCGATTTGCCGAAGGCAGCTTGCGACAGTTTGCCGGACGCTCTGTTCGACGCCGGTTCGCAGCGCCGCAAGGCCCGATTTGCCAGCGACGATTGCCGCCATCACCCGATCAACGAAGTCGCGAGCGCGGGGCTCGATCGCGTGGTCGCGTTTTGCCCGTGCCAGTGCGTTGAGGCTCTCTTCCTTGAAAAGTGGGTCCTGCTTGCCGTCCGCGATCTTGCGTAACTCGCTCATCAATGCCGGCGTCGTGTCCGTGCGAAAGTCGCGGGCTGCGGCGTCGGCAATGGCGTCGGTCACCTCGGTTAGATGATGGGCCGAATTGTCCGCCCGCTCGGCGACCCGCTTCCAGGCGGGGCGCATTGGTAGCGCTCTATGGGGGCCGTCACTCATGGTCCGATCCTTGAATGTCAGATTGGATATCAAAAATAACTGACAATGTCAACTATGGATTTTCAGGAGTCCTTTAAGCCTCGGTCGCCTAAGGTGTCGGAGGATGATACTTTAGAGGTGTGACCCTGCCTCCCTCCCCACAGAAAGCAAAGGATGTCATAGCCAGGCTAGCAGCCTCGGGCAGGTATCACTTCACCTCCGAAGACATCCGCCGGGAACTCGGCGTCTCGGCCAACGCGGTCAAATTGACCCTTAACCGGCAGATCCACGCCGGTGCCATCGCGAGTCCGGCGCGGGGCTTCTACATCATCATCCCGTCTGAGTATCAGCAGATACGCTCTCTGCCGCCGGAGCAATTCGTGCCGGCGCTGATGGTGCACTGGCGGCTCGTCTACTACGTTGGCCTTCTTTCGGCGGCGCAATATCACGGCGCCGCCCACCAGCGCCCGCAGGCGTTTCAGGTATTTCTGCCCAAGGCGCGCCCGCCGATCGAGTCGGGTGCCGTGCGTGTCACGTTCATGGCCCGCAAGAAAATCAGGGAGGTCTCAAAGCAGAACTTCAACACGCCCCGAGGGCTGGTTTCGGTTTCAACGCCAGAGGCCACGGCGATCGATCTCGTTGGTTACGAGCAGAGAGCGGGTGGCCTTGATCAGGTCGCGACCGTGCTTGCCGAATTGGCCGACAAGATCGATCCCCAACGGATCGTCGACGCCGCACGCACCGCGCCCCTCGCCTGGGCGCAGCGTCTCGGCTATCTCCTCGACGAACTTGGACACCGGCCGAAGGCCCGCTTCTTGAAAGACTATGTGCACGATCGCGCACGCATCGCCGTCGCTCTTGCGCCGGGCGAGCCGACGGGCGGCGCCCATCTGTCGCCGGAATGGAAGGTGCTGGCGAACACGCAGATTGAGGCCGACTTGTGATTCCGCGCGACTTCATCACCGAATGGCGACAGCGCGCGCCCTGGGTCCAGGACCTCCAGGTCGAACAGGATCTTGTCATTAGCCGCGCGCTCGTCGCGATATTCTCCGATCCGTTGCTGCGCAACGCTCTCGCCTTTCGCGGCGGCACAGCACTTTACAAGCTGCACATGCCGCCCGCGCGCTACTCCGAAGACATCGATCTCGTGCAGATGCGGGCCGAACCAGCGGGTCCCATGCTTGAAGCTTTGCACCAGGTTCTTGATTTGTGGCTCGGAAAGCCCGCACTCACTCAGAACCAGGCTAGGGTGACGCTGCTCTATCGCTTCACGGCCGAGGGCGAGCCGCCGACGCCGCTCAAGCTGAAAGTCGAGACCAACTCGCGCGAGCATTTCGCGGTTCACGGATTCAAGGAAATGCCGTTTGCCGTCGACTCGCGATGGTTCACAGGCGAGTGTCGGATCGCGACGTATGAGCTCGACGAACTGCTCGGCACGAAATTGCGCGCTCTCTACCAGCGGCGGAAAAGCCGCGATCTCTTTGATCTCGCGATTGCTTTGCGCGATCCCAACGTCGATCCAAGCCGCGTAGTGGCTACCTACGCGACCTATATGGAGCACGGCGGACATAAGGTCTCGCGCGCGGAGTTTGAACAGAGCTTCGACGGCAAGATGAAGTCTTCCGCGTTCCGCGCGGACATCTCGGCGTTGCTCGCGCCAAATTATTCTTGGGACATCGACGAAGCAGCCGCTATCGTCTCCGAGAAGCTGATATCGCGCTTGCCGGGCGCTCCCTGGAAGGGGCGGGGGTAGGGCGTCATGACGAAGGCTGCCGGCTTTGTCCTGCGCCTGACCTCCCACCGGCGCGAAATCCTGGACGAGACGCTTGCCGATTACGACCGCTTCTCCGAGGCCGTCCCGGAGTTCGGCCACAGTCGACGTGCGCCCCTCATCTGCTTTGTGCTCAATGAAGAAGGCGACATTACGCACCTCGCCTCGGCCCGCCGCGGCGTGCGCGCCGTGACGCAGCAGAGCCGGCTCAATCTCTGGCAAATCCACCAGCTCCCCGAGCCACTGCCCACCGCCCGCGTGACACGCCAGGTCCCCGCTCGTACACGCTTCATTGTTGCAAAGCGGTTTGAGCGTGGTGGTTTGCTCGCACCCAAGTCCTTCGAGCACGTGGTCGACGCCGTTATTGCGCTAGCGCCCGACGCGCGCGGTCTGATCGAGCGTTACGGCCGCGTGCGGCGCGATCTCATTCGCGAGCTCAGCCCGCGCACGCGTGCAGCCCTTGCAGGCGAAAAGGGAGGCGGTCGCGACCGCTCTCATGCTTGCGGGCCTCAATCGTGACGAGTTGCAGGCCTGGTCGCCGCCGGCCGGCGGACGGAGCCTCACGTCGTTCCTGGACGGATTGCCATCGTCTCGTCTCCGTGAAGACCCCATGATCGTCAACGATCTCATGACGTTTCCGGGCCACGAGTTCGTCCGAAAAACGAGCTATGGAGCTGCCGTCTTTCAGGGCGAGCATCAGCATCTCACCGTTATCCTGGCCAATCGCCAGCCACTAGAGAAAACGCTCGGCACCGACTTGATCTACTTCAACGAAACGTTTCGCGCCTTTGTCATGGTTCAGTACAAGGCCATGGAGCAGGATAAGACGACCAAAGAGGCCATCTTCCGACTGCCGAACACCATGCTTGCCGACGAAATCGGCCGCATGGACGAGGCGCTCAAGGGTTTGCGCGCCTCGAATTCGAGCGCTGGCCTCGCCGACTTTCGCCTCAACGAAAACCCGTTCTTCCTGAAATTCTGTCCCCGAATCCAATTCGATCCGGACAGCTCGGGCCTGGTGAAGGGCATGTACCTGCCGTTGGACTATTGGCGGAGGTTGGAGAATGATCCTGCCTTGTGCGGACCGCGCGGCGGTCGCGCTTTGTCGTATCGCAATGTCGGCCGCTATCTGGACAACACGTCCTTCGCGACCCTGGTCGCAAAGGCCTGGATCGGCACAACGGTTACTAAGTCTGCAGTCTTGGAGGAACTGATCCGTAACGCGCTAACGAGCGGCCGCGCCGCGGCCATAGGCATTCGCCGAGCTCACACAACCGAGGATCTTTCGCGTGGCTCGGTCACTGACGAGGATCCGCTTCTCGATTAGCCAAGGCCGCCCAATGCTTCAAGGACAGCGCGGCGAGTGGTGGTGAACATTCAAATGCAATGTTGGCGATCGCGGGCTTCGAACCCAGCTCGCCGTGTGCTCACAGCTGAGCGCGAGTCTGGCGTGCCTCGATGGCGAAATGTCATGATGAGTTCCTCTCCGTTGGCGCCCTGACAAGAGCCAGGACCAGGAAATAGAGGCCAAGCAAAGCTACGACTGGGCTGCCGTAGTGTTCTGGAGGGTGATGGCCGCTGAGCGACGCCTTGCCGAACCAAGCATCATAGGCCATGAGCCCGGTCTCGATCACAAGCGCGAGTAGCCCGAGCGGTATGAGCGAACGGTATCGCCATCCGATCGTGAATAGCAGCAAAGCGAACGGAATCTGCAATGCGCCGAACCAGGCGAAGATCGCGATGATCGTGTCGCCGCGCGTCGAGAGATCGATGCCAGCGATCACGCCTGCGCCGCCGTCGGGCAGGAAGTAATGAATGCAGCCGGGAATGAACTGCATCACGCCGGCGAACATGAGGAACCAGGCGGAAATCTTGGCTCCGTGATAGTCCGCGTTCGTGCTGGGAGGAAAGATCGCCATGCTGCCCCTTGTGATCTGCTCGACAACTTCCGCCGACGCATCTGGATGAAGTGACCGGCGCCGTCAATGATGCGAAGATTCCGTCCGTTCGCGCCCGTGCGCAAGCTTCCCAATTCTACTCTGTTCGTGCTAGGCGGCGCCCCTATTGTGGTCGGTGCGCAATGGCCATATCTGCCGGGTTGCTCGCGGCGCACGTAGCCACACCTTCCTCCCGCGCCAGGTCGAGGGGCGCTCGTTAAGGTAACCGTCGTGACCGCAATCACGGCGTGGCATTGGCACGGCACCGTTCTGCTGGTGAACGAGTTGCAAGACACGCAAGTGAGCATAGCTTTTGACGCGATCGGAGATCGCGTTCGTGCACCGGGCGTTCCAGACTTTCAGTGAAGGTATCCGCGCAAGCAGAGACGCGGACAGCTTGCGAGCGGTCACGAGCGCCGTGCTCGAAGCGTTCGACATCAAGGTTTTCACGTACTTTTCCGTGTCCCAGACGTCAGGTGAAGGCAATATTCTCGTGACGACATGCCCAGCCACGTGGCTCAGGCGCTACTTGACGGAGCGTTACGACCTGATCGACCCCGTTCTTCTGCACGCGCGCGCAAGCACGACGCCGCTGCTGCAGGTTACAGCGCCCGCGGACTCATCCGCGCGGCAACTCCAACTGTTTGAGGAAGCCGCCTCCTATGGCCTTCGCGCGGCGTTTGTCGTGCCCTTCCGCGGCGCCAACGATGCGTTCGCAGCTTTTGTCGTTACCTCCGACGATCCGGTCGCCCTTCGAAGAACAGTCGCCCTCTATCGCTGGCCGATCATGTTTGTCGGCGCGCAGGTTCACCTCCAGGCGCAGTTGATCTATTCGAGTGTCGGAGGTGGCGTCGTGTTGCTCCTGACGCCGCGTGAACTCGAGTGTTTGCAGTGGGCGACGTCCGGCAAATCGCACTGGGAGATCAGTCGAATTCTCGGCATCAGCAAGCGCACGGTCTCGTTTCACCTCGACAACGCGAAAGAGAAGTTGAACGTGCGCACGCTGCGCGAGGCCGCGATCCGCCTGGCGCTTCTCGGCTAGCACGCACGTCGCGGTCAACCTGTGTCATGGCACAGGATGCTTGTTGACTTGTCTCGGCGCATAAGTTGACGGCAAGCAAGGCGCACCCCCATGCGAGCCGCGCTGCAGGTAAATTGGCGAAACAAAGCGTCTTATGGCTATGCCGCGAAACTGACCGGCTTAGGCTGGGCCTGGGAATTTCTTCGCCGCAACCCTCGATTTCGGGAAGAGTGCGCGCAGTCGCAAGCACGACCTACTACTGGCGGCAAGGTGCCACGCGCGATATTCCCGCCAAGCAAATGGGGCGTTCTTCGCGCAGATTCGCTCGATCAAACAGCCACGGGGGCGAATGTCTTTTGGGATCCGGCTGTGTGCCGGCACGTGCTTCCCGTGCTATCCGCAACGCCCTCGATCGCGGCGCCTCCTCGCCATGTACTCTTATGCGAAGGGGATCGCCGCCTTCAGCTCTTCGTCGAATATCACCCTTGGCTCGCCGAGGACGTGCTGCTTACGTCCGCCTTGACGTCACCGGCAGCGTTTCGACGACATCAACATGCAATCGCATGCCTGAACGCTTATGTGTTCACCGGGCACCTGCCGAAGCGCTTGTTTGAGCATCAGCCGGCGTCATCCCGTCTCGTCGACGTGGCCCAAGCGCTCGACGGTGCATTGTGCAACGCGTCGCACCGGGAAATTGCCGTCGCAGTTTATGGCGAGCGGCGCGCGGTCGCCTGGCACGACCCGGGGGATCATCTGCGCGACTCTATCCGGCGCGCAATCAATCGGGGCCGCCATCTCATGAACGGAGGCTATCGCCGGTTCTTGCGCTGACTGTCAGGCTTCTTGAGGAAATCTCGATAACCTTCCGCGCTGATCCACTGCGCGCGCTTCAGATGACTGGTGACCGCGCGGCGGGCTTGGCTCTCTGTGAGCGCCGGATTCGCATCGAGAACGATTTGGGTCATCGCATCGGTGGGCTCGCCGCTGGCATTCGCGTCAAGCAAACGCAGATAGGTGACAAGATGCGCCTCGTCATAGGGCGTCAAGCTTTTCGCGGCTGGCGCACGATCCGCAAGGGGGTGGTCTTTTGCAGTGGCGCCTTGGCGCATTGTTGTTTTGGCTCCGGACTTGCGCCGAGCAAGCATCGCAACGTGCTCCGGTTTGGCGCCAACTGCCTAGCACAACGTTGCCCCACAACGAACAGCCATGATCCGGTTGCGACAATCCGCGAACACCGCTGCCGCGGGATTGAGCCAAGCGGGCGAATAGCGGTCCTGCGAATTCAACTGTGAAGCTTCTCTTCAGACACCGCTTCGCGGAATGCCATCGCGCTGCCGCGCGATGAAGTTTGTTCGATGGTTCCCCTCACGCGTGGTGGGCGGCCGCTCCCGTATAGGCCCGCTGCGGCGGATCGCAACCCGCGCTGCCGCGCGGGTCCTCCACTTCGTTCCGGCCCTTCGGGTGCAATCCGCCTCGATCAGCGGGCCTACCCGGTCGCTCTCCGCCGCCCACCCCGCTTCGGGGAACGGGCGGTGAAGGACGCGAGACGGGAGAGCGGTTATGCAACAGCGGTGCACACAGCACAGTGACAATCGGCAGAGCCTTTACGCCACCGTCACCGATAAAATCGTGGGCGAGCTTGAGGCGGGACGCTTGCCGTGGGTGCAGCCGTGGGGCGGTGCGAACGCTGCTTTGGGATTCCCGCAGAACGGCGCGACAGGGCGGCGCTATTCCGGGATCAATATCCTCATCCTTTGGGGGGCCGTGATCGAGCTAGGTTTCGCGCAACAGGCGTGGGTGACGTTTCGTCAGGCGCTCGCGCTCGGTGGTGCAGTACGCAAAGGTGAGCGCGGGACAACGGTCGTCTTTGCGGACCGCTTCGTGCCGAAGAGCGGGGAAGGCGCTGCACTGCCCCCTCCGCGCGATCAAGACGGGCACGAGCCGGATCGATCGGTGCCGTTCTTGAAGCGCTTCACCTTATTCAACATCGAACAATGCGACGGCTTGCCGCCCGAACTCTACGCGCAGGCCGCTCCGGTTCCGCAAGGGTTGATCGTGCCGGAAGCCGAGGCCCTGATCCGCGCGACCGGCGCAAAGTTTCGGATTGCTGGTGACCGTGCGTACTACGATCCAGCAAGGGACACAGTTGTCGTCCCACCGCCGCAAGCGTTCTTCGAGCCGATCAACTGGCACCGAACCGCGTTTCACGAACTTGGCCACTGGACGGGCCACGAGTCGAGACTCGCGCGCGAGCAATCCGGCGCGAACGGCTCGAAGGCTTACGCGCGCGAAGAACTCGTCGCGGAAATGGCGGGCGCCTTTGTCTGCGCAAGTTTGAACATCGTGCCGACCGTGCGCCACGCCGACTACCTCGGCGAATGGCTCACGATCTTGCGTGAGGATTCACGGGCAATTATCCGCGCGGCGTCCGCAGCGTCGAAAGCGGCCGACTATCTGCTTGCGTTTCGCGACGCCCCTAATGCGCGCGAGGACGACAAAGCGACGACGGTCGATCCAAAGCAGGTTCGCCCAACCGAGATTCCGCTTGTCGCGGAAACCCAGCGCTGAGTGCGCCCGGCGCTCGCTCAGGCAATTGCGCGGACGCGACGCCGGTCACCTTGTGACAAGGAAAAGTCCTATGAAGCTCCAACATATCGACATCGACCGGCTGCACATCTCGCCGCTCAACATGCGCCACACCAAGCGAGCGCCCGACATTTCGGACATCTTGCCGAGCGTCCGAACGCGCGGCGTCTTGCAGCCGTTGCTTGTTCGCCCGAACGCGGACGGCTTTGAGATCGTGGCCGGGCGGCGACGCTATTTCGCCGCCAAGGAAGTGCAGAAAGAGCAAGGCAAGATTGCATCGTTGCCGTGTGCGGTGATGGCGGCGGGCGATGATGGTGCAGCGCTCGAAGCCTCGCTGATCGAGAATGTCGCGCGCCTCGACCCCGACGAAATGGCGCAACACGACACGTTCGTCCGGCTGATCGCAGAAGGCAAGACAGTCAACGATCTTGCGGCGACGTTCGGCCTCACGGAATTGGTGGTCAAACGCCGCCTCGCGCTTGGCAATCTGCTCCCCAAGATCAAAGACCTATATCGGCGCGAGGAAATCGATCCGGACACGATCCGGCACCTGACGCTTGCGACCAAGGCGCAGCAACAAGATTGGCTCAAGCTTTTCCGCGACGACGAAGCGCCACTCGGAACTGACTTGAAGGGTTGGCTATTCGGCGGCTCGGAGATTTCGACGAAAGCGGCGCTATTTCCGCTCGACGACTACAACGGCGAACTTGTGACCGACCTCTTTGCCGAGGACGGGTACTTTTCTGATCACAATCAGTTTTGGATGTTGCAGAACACTGCGATTGCGGCCAAGCGGGACGCTTACCTGGCTCAAGGGTGGCGCGACGTGGTCGTGCTCGAACATGGCGAGCCGTTCCATGTCTGGCGGCACCAAAAGGCAGCGAAGAAGCGCGGCGGGAAGGTGTTCATCACCGTCTCCGACCGGGGTGAAGTTGAAGTGTTTGAGGGCTTTCGCCCCTTCAAAGAGGCAGAGGCGCAAACGGACGAGAACAGCGAAATGGAAGAGGGTTTGCCGACCCCAGCGGGGCGAGCAGAGGTGTCGTCGGGTCTCCAAAACTATATCGACCTGCACCGCCATGCGGCGGCCCGACTTGCCCTTCTTGACGCGGGCGACGTCGCGCTTCGCTTGATTGTCGCCACAGCCATCGCCGGGTCAAAGCCCGGCGGACGACGCGTTTCGCCGCCGCCGCGCCGAAATTGCGTCGCTGTTGGGCTTCGAAACCGATGGCGGCTCGCTCGTTCAGCCGGGGAGCGAGATCACTGCGGCCGCCGTGTTCGCGACGCTGCTCAAGCTCCCGAACGCCGAAGTGATGCGTGTCGTGGCCGTGCTCGCCGCCGAGACGTTGGCCGCCGACGGCGCGCTCGTCGAGGCGGTCGGACGCGTGCTCAAAGTGGACACGGCGAAGACCTGGACCCCCGACGACGCTTTCTTCGACCTGGTGCGGGAGCGCGCCATCGTGAACGCCATGGTGAGCGAGATCGCAGGTCAAACCGTTGCCGACGCCAACCTGACGGAGCGGGTTGCAGCGCAAAAACAGATCGTTCGCGACTGCCTCGACGGCACGAACGGGCGGGTGCGAGTCTCGGGCTGGCTGCCGCGCTGGCTGTCGTTCCCGCCGTCCGCTTACACGGATCGCGGCGGGCTCACGCACGTCACGGCGGCCGAGGCGATTGGGGCGTTCTTCCCGGCCCATTGATGAACCGGCGGCGGCCCGTGCGCCGGGCCGCTTCTTTATTTACGGCCGTCCGCAAGGGTCGCGTCGCTCGGCTGCGGGAAGGTTCGCGTCCCTTTCTCTTCCACCTCGGAGCAAGGTCTCTGCGGCAGTCCTGTCTGCCTCTTTGCTGTGTGCGCGCCCGCGGCGATCGGCCTTTGGGTACGCGATTCGTCGGGCTACGGGTGGGCTGTCTTCGACCGTTCGAGGATGTCGCCGTCTGGGGGCTGTCGTGTTTCACCGAGATCGCCTGGAAGCACGCCGTTGGGACTGTCGGGCACGCTTCCGAGCAGGATGGAATTTGCCTCCGATCTCGCCCCCGAACCCATGTCCGTTGGTCTTCGCTTGAACCCTTATGGGCGTCGCCGCCGCGCTTCGAAACCCTCGGGGACCAGGTTTTTTCCCCGCCGCTGAAGGGCGGCTCCTCGCGCACGCTTCGCTCAAAAAACATGTTCCCTCGGGTCCTCCGCTGACGCTTCGGCCGTGCCGGTGCGAGCGCGCCGGTCGCGCCCATTGGGGTTCGCTCACGCCCACCGGAAATGGTTTCGGGGGCGAGAACAAGGAGACAGTGCCATGCCTGCAATCGGATACGTCACCCGCCAGCCGAACGGCGGTTTCAAGGGCGAACTCAAGACACTCACGATCAAAGCCCATATCGAAATCGAACCCAATCCGTCGAAGACCGCCGACAATCAGCCCGACTTCCGGGTCACCGCAGAAGGTGCCGAGATAGGCGCTGGCTGGGTCCGCCGCAGCGAAAGTTCGGGCAAAGACTACGTGTCGCTGAGCCTTGCCGCCCCTGAGTTCGGCTCCCGCAAACTCTACGCGAACCTGGGCCGCGCTGCCGGTCAAGACGACGAAGACACGTTCGCCGTGATCTGGAATCCGGCCGACTGAAGCACGCGGGCGGTTCCGCTTCACCAGCGGGGCCGCTCCCACATTCCCCAAGGTTCGTCCTCCCATCGCGACGTTCGTGAACACCCCGCACGCGGATAGCGGGGCACAAGAACGGGGACCGTCTGGACGATCCGCCGGCAGCCTTCATCGCCGGTCCCACCAGTGTCGGGCCTTGGGGTCCAGTGCCGCAGCGAACCGGACGCTGCGGCGCTGGGTTTGTGAAAAGACTCCGGCGAATTTGCGTTCGTGCGATTTCGCCGGTCCTCAAGGCTCCCATTCGCGCTCATGCTTCCTCATGCCGCGTGATGTTGCGTCACGCACGAGAAAGGCGAGGGACATGATGGACGACGATGCGGAACGTGCAGCGAAGGCGAAGAAGGGGAGTCCGTTTCTAAGCACGGCGCAGGCTGCGTTCTTTGTCGGGCTCTCCCGGCGGACGCTCGAGAAGATGCGCGTCCAGGGTCTGGGGCCGGTCTACCGCAAGCATGGCCGCTACGTCCGCTACCACATTGCCGATGTCGAGGCCTGGTCCAAAGGCAATCTCAAGCAGAGCACATCCGATGAGTAAGGTCGGTCTCAACTGTCGGCCGTTGGTCTCGGTCCGAGGCATGCGGTCCACTTTGTTCGTTGTGTCGGTGATGATCGCGGGGTGCGTCGCGCTCGGTCTGGCTTCGGTATTGAAACCCCTCCCGGTGCTTGTTTGGAACGCCAGCGCAAGCGTGCCCGTCGGCCTCTACGCGGTATCGTCCGGAACACTGCCGAGGGTCCGCGATTTGGTTCTCGTCCGCCTGCCGGAAGACGCGCGACGACTGGCCTCGGATCGCCGCTACCTGCCGTCCGACACCCCGGCGATCAAGCATGTGGTGGCCGCTGGCGGGGACTTCGTGTGCATGATCAACGGCGCGATTTACATCAATGGAAGGCATCGCGCCGGTGCCCTCCATCGAGACAGCCGGGACCGAATCCTGAAGCCTTGGCAGGGGTGCTTGAGGCTACCGGCGGATCAAATTTTCCTCTTGAACGATGCTCCCGCCTCGTTCGACGGACGGTACTTTGGTCCGACTCCGCGCACCGATGTGATCGGTATCTTGACCCCTCTTTGGACGTTTCCATGAGCGGTATAAGCACGTTCAGCAGGCCGCTTGCGGCCCATCCCAACGCACCTCAAGGCACGCTTCGACCAACGAATTTTGGTCGCAGCATATGACCCGGCAGACATTCGCGACACCGCTTCGCGTCGATGACGATGATCCGCGCACGCAATTTTTGTTCAAGACGAGACCGTAGATGAGCGTGATTGAGCGAAAGACCCTAGTTTGGAAAACGGCAGGGCAAGATAGAACCAGTAGCGTTATCGCTGCCTGTGTTCGGGCCTGCACATCGGGTTTGACAGCGTTATCTTTTGGCGTCTGGCGTTAAAGCAGTGTCACGACGTTTGTTGCCTCTTCGACACACTCGTCGTGCCTTGTTGAACCCGGTGCGGGACACACACATGAACAGGGACAGTGTGAACGCGGGCGACATCCATGTTCGATGACGACGACTTCGAGCCCAAGCTTGGCAAGCCTCGATCGCGCGACGGCAAGCGTCTCCCGCGGCGTTTGAACGCGCTACGGCAGGCGACCGCAACCGCGGGTCAGCGCACCCTCGATCGCGCCGCGCGCCGCTTCGACGGAAGCCGTATCGGCCGCGGGGCCGGCGTGGGCCGCGTGCTTGCCGATCGCCATGCCGCCTTCCGTTCGCGCCGGGTCGTCATCAAGGCGCGGATCGCCAAGATCGCGCCGCGCGGGTTCAAGGCGGCCGGGCTTCACCTGCGCTATCTGCAACGCGATGGCGTGACCCGGGAAGGCGCTCCGGGCCAACTCTACGATGCCGCGGAGGACCGTGCCGACGGCAAAGCGTTTCTCGACCGGTCCCGGGAGGATCGCCACCAGTTCCGCTTCATCATCGCCGCCGAGGATGGTGAAGAGTACGAAGACCTTAAGGTCTTCACCCGCCAGCTCATGGCCCAGATGGAGCAGGACCTCGGGACCAAGCTCGATTGGGTTGCGGTCGACCACTTCAACACCGGCCATCCTCACACCCACGTGATCCTCCGAGGCAAGGACGAGGAGGGCAGGGACCTGATCATCGCCCGCGAATACATTGCCCACGGCATGCGCGAACGGGCGGTGGAGATCGCGACGCTGGACTTAGGGCCCCGGACGGATCTTGAGATCGAAACGAAGCTGCGCCAGGAGATGACCCAGGATCGGCTTACGAGCATCGACCGCGGCCTTGTCCGGGAAGCGGGCGACGAAGGGCTTGTATCGACGGCGCTGAGCGCTACCCGAGACCGGTTCCGCCATGCGTTGAAAGTCGGCCGACTGAACCATCTTGAGCAACTCGGACTTGCCGAGCAAGTCTCCGACACGACTTGGCGCCTTCAGCCGGGGCTAGATGCGACGCTCCGGCGGATGGGCGAACGCGACGACATTGTCCGGACGATGCAACGCGCCTTGACCGACGCTAAGCTGGAGCGTGGAGCAGCGGGCTATTCGATCGTCCGTCCAGACGACCTTGAGAAGCCCTTGGTGGGCAGGCTGGTCGCGCGCGGTCTGCACGACGCGAACGATCGGCACTACATTATCGTCGATGGGATCGACGGCCGCACGCATTGGGTCGATATCGGCCGCGGCGACGCAACGGAGTTTCTGAAGAGGGGCGCGGTGGTCTCGATCGAACGGCGGCCCGCAGAGTCGTTGCCCTCGGATCGCACCATTGCCGCGGTCTCGTACCTGAACGGCGGTGTCTACACACGAGAGTTGCATCGGGCATATGATCGGACCGCGAGCGACGAATTCATAACCGCGCACGTGCGGCGTTTGGAGGCGCTGCGCCGTGTGGGGATCGGCGAACGCCATGTCGACGGTACTTGGAACCTGCCGGAGAACTTTCTTGAGGCGACAAGGGCACACGAGGCGAAAGTCGGCCGGCAAGCGCCGGTCCGCGTCGAAATCCTTGCGGCGGGTTCACTGCAGCGACTGGCCACGGCCGACGCCGCGACTTGGTTGGACCGGCAGCTGATAAGCGAAAGTGCGCCGGGCGTTCGCGACGCTGGATTCGGACGCGAAGTGAAAGCCGCGCTCGCGCAACGCCGACAGTGGTTGATCGAACAAGGTCTCGCCCAAGAGCGGCAAACGCAAATCGTTTATCGAGCGGGGATGTTGGCGATCCTTCGGCGGCGCGAACTCGCGCGTGCCGCAGCGCAGATCGCCGCGGAGCTCAAGCTCCCGTACGCGCAGTTCAGTGGGGCAGGGCGGGTTGCGGGCAAATACGTCAAGCGCCTCGACCTCGTTGGTGGGCGCTTTGCCGTGATCGAACGAGGGCGGGATTTCACGCTGGTGCCATGGCGGCCGGCTTTGGAGCGCAGCCTTGGGAAAACCGTGTCGGGAATAATGAGGGGAGAAGGGATCTCGTGGGAGACAGGGCGCAAACGCGGGCCCGAGGTTTCTGTTTGATGTTTCGGGGGCTGCGACACCGGTCGAGCTACGTATCTACTATAGGTTCGTCGGTTGATGGTGCGGTGGCCGCTTATCTAACGGCTCTGACGTTCGATCAGAGTGGCGGTCTGGAGCCTAGTTCCCAACCCAATCGCTACTTGGCACTGCCGCCGTTGGTGTATCAGGCACGACGACGGATCAGGTGCGCAAGGGCGTCAGTCCACATTGACGCGCGGCCACCTCTGTTGAAGGCCGGTCCATGCCGGTTGGGATTTCTGGCGTGCGAGTTTCGCGTTCGCATTTGAGGCACTTGAACCTACAGTGGCTGTAGGGTGTAAACCTTATCGCTCGGCCGCCGGCGAAAGGGGTCTACGATGGATCAATTCATTGTCGCATCAAATTTGCCACCATTGGTTTTCGGACTTGCTCTCGTTTCTCTAACCGCGATCCGGAGTTTGTGGCTGCGCCGAACGGCTGGCGCGAAGGCCTATGTGATCGATCATCGCGATCCCGTGCATCACTTTGTGGCTCAGATCTTCGCATTCGTAGTCGTGGGCCTCGTCGTTTACTTCGCAGCGATTGCCGTGTTCCCAACTCTTGAGGCGCGGCTTGGCCGACCAGATTGGACGCTGAGCACTACTGCCCGATGGATCAGTGCGGCCGTCATGGGCGCTGCGACGGCGTGGACTGGGTATGCTCAGTTCAGCATGGGAAATTCGTGGCGCATTGGCATTCCGCAGGGTGAAGCACCGCCGTTGCGCACGCGTGGGCCCTTTGCCATATCCCGTAACCCCATCTTTCTGGGCATGCTGTTATTCGTTTTCGGGATGACTTTGTGGTCGCCGAGTGCAGTTACCATCGCGCTTCTCGTCGCAAGTTATGTCGCGCTGGGGGTCCAAATTCGGGGCGAAGAAATCTATCTCGCGAGAATGCATGGTGAAGCGTACCGCAACTATTGCGCGCGGGTGCGACGTTGGATTTGAGAGCACAATCGCGTGATTTTCGCGGGGATCGTGGTCGAGCCGGCGCTTAAGACGTTCTTAACGCTTGACGTTCAGGATAACTTTTGATTGAGACTCTTTCCTAGTACTTTGTCCCTGGGTTCGATGCGCAGCGTGTTTGCCATTGCCGCTTTGTTGCTGGCGCTGCTTTTCGCAGCGGCGCCTGCTGAAGCTGTATCGATCACGGGTGATGATTCTGCTTTCGCATCAGCCGCACCGCAAGACAGTTTGAACGCGATGGCTGCCGCAATAGGTGGGCATTGCTCCCACGTTCCGTGTCCCAATACCGGCCACAATCATTTGCCCGGTGGATGTACGGGGCACTCTTTTGTCTCAACCGCCGCGTTTGAGACGCCGCTTATGTTCGCCGCTGACGCTCGTGTCGCCGTTGAACACGAAGATGCGAGCGAGCGGAATCTGCTCCCGCCAGTTCCGCCACCGCTAGCCTGATCGAACGCTGGCGCGCGCACGCGCGTGCCATTTGGCTTCGATGGGTAGACAATAGCGGTTAGTGCGAATTCATGTTTCGGTTGACGTTTGCGGCGCTCGCATGCGCCGTCCTTTTCTGCGTCGCAATCGCGCGCGCGGAAGACACGAATGCTGGCGCGTCTGCGCCAAGCATGTCCGCCACGTGGGCCTTCGTGCGTCGCTCTGTGGAGCGCAATGCCGAGGTTCAGGCGGCACACACGCGCGGCGAACAAGCGGTCGCGACGGCGGATGCTATGTCGGCGCCGCTTTACAATCCCGAGATCGAAGGCGGGTTTGAGCAATTCAAAAACGACGACCGTCGCCCGTCCAAATACGATGTCGGATTGGCGTGGACGCTGGACCTCAGCGGCAAAGCGAACGCACGCGGCCGGGCCGGCGCCGCAGAAGCCGAGGGCGCCGTTGCCGAGGCGCAGCGCACGCGCCTTGATGTTGCCCGGCGGCTGATATCGACGATCGCAAGCCTTTCGGTCGCGCTGAAGCGCGAGAAGAATGCTGCCGCACAGACCGATGCTGCACGCCAGTTTCTCGACGTCTCTGAGCGGAGTTTTCGCGCTGGCGACGTCGGCAAACCGGACGTCGATATCGCAAAACTGGCACAGCTTGAAGCGGAGGGTGAGCGTCGGGCTGCGGAATCCGAGCGGTTGAGCGCGCAACTCGACCTTGCCCAACTCTGTGCATGCGAACCCGGTGAAGCGCCGCCACTGCCCGATCTGATACCTGAACCGCCCGAATTGGCCGACACTGAAATAGAGCGGCTTGCGGAGCAGTCGCTCGACGTCGCGATCGCTCGGACTCGGGTGGGCGCCGCGCGCGGCTCCTACGATTTTGCACAGCGGTCGAGAGTTCCCGATCCTACACTGAGCGTTGGGATCGGACAGGAGGATGGACAGCAGCTTTACCGGCTCGGTCTGTCGATCCCGATCCCTGTGCTCAACTCGGGCGAAGCGGAGGCGCGTGCCGCCAACTTCGGTTTGGCCGCAAGCGAACTCGATCTGCGGCGCGCAGCTCAAAGTGCTGCGGCACGCCTGCGAGCGAGTCATGCTGCGTACCGGTCGGCGTTCCTTAACTTGCAGAGTTGGCGCGGTGACGGTTCAAGTGCGGTGGCCGCACGGTTCGATCAACTGCGCCGGCTGCTCGCGGCGCGCGAACTCACAACGACGGAATATCTCGTTCAGTTGCGCGAGGCGCTTTCGGCAGCGTCCCGCGGCCTCGAGGCGGAGCGGTCGGCTTGGGCCGCGTTCGCAGATTGGATCGCGGTGACCAACGGCCTGCCAGCCCCGCTTGGAGACAAGAAATGACCAAGATTTATTTGTTTGGCGCGATAGGTGCGAGCGTCGCTGCTGCCGGCCTTTGGGCATGGTCACAGTTCGCCGACGCCACCTCGACGCCGCCCAAAGCCGATGCTGAGCACGCGGCGGGCGAAGCCGGTCACGAAGAAGGCGAGGCTGGTCACAAAGAGGGCGAGGCCGAGGCCGAGGGAGAAGGGGCTCACGGGTCGGAGGCAAAGGTGATTGAGCTTTCGCCGGCCCAGCGCAAGGAAGCGGGCATTGCCGTGGAAGCGGTTCAGCCGGGTCCCCTGCCAAAAGTGTTCCGAGCGCCCGGCGAAGTGCGAACGAACGACTTCGCCACAAACGCCATTACGGCGCGGCATCAGGCTATTATCGCTGAGCGCAAGGCGAAGCTCGGCGACAAGGTGACGAAGGGGCAACCGCTTGTCGGCCTCTTCAGCGCCGAGATGGCCGAAGCACAATCGGCCTATATCCTGGCCGTGCAGGAGAGCAGGCGCGTTCAGCAATTGGGCCGCGATGTCGTCGCCGCGCGCCGGTATGACGAGGCCGAAGCCCGGCGGCGCGAGACGCGGGCGAAACTCGAGACGTTTGGCCTTGCGTCGAGCCAGATCGACGCCTTGGCGGCGAAAGGCCGTAGCGACCATCCACCGGGTCAATTCGATATCGTGGCGCCACAAGCCGGCACGATCGTTTCGGATGAGATTCAACTGGGCGCGGTCGTCGAACCTGGAAAGACGCTGTTCGTCATTACCGATCCATCGAGTGTTTGGGTGGAAGCGCATGTGAGCCCGCTGGTCGCGCCGGAGATTCAGGGCGAGGCTGCCAAGATCCATATCGCGGACAAGAGCTTGGACGCGCGTGTCGTTCAGGTTCAGCAGCAGATCGACGAGTCGACACGCACGGTCGGCGTTCGTCTGCAAGCGGCGAACACGGACGGTTTCTTGAAGCCTGGCTTATTCGTTGACGCCGAACTCTACGGCAAGGCTGAGCAGGTTCTGTCGCTGCCCACCGACGCGATTGTCCGCGGGCCGGATGGCGATTGGACGATCTATGTCGAGAACGCGAAGGGGCAACTAGAGCCCAAGGAAGTCGAAGTTTTGTACACGGTCGGTGCACGCTCGGTCGTCTCCGGTGTTCAGCCGGGAACGCGCGTCGTCACGCAGGGCGCGTTCTTCGTCATGGCGGAAGCCGCAAAGGCGGGTTTCGACCCGCACAATCACTAGGGGCGCGCGGCTCATGCTCGACACTGTCGTTCGCCAAGCGATCACGAGTCGCTTGCTCGTGCTTTTGGGATTGGTAGGTCTGCTTGTGGCAGCCGCGTTGATCCTGCCGCGCCTCAATCTCGACGCATTTCCAGACGTGACCAATGTGCAAGTTACGATCAATACAGAAGCGAACGGGCTTGCCGCCGAAGAGGTTGAGCAACTCATCACTTATCCGATCGAAGCGGTGATGTATGCGCTGCCGGATGTCGAGGAGGTGCGTTCGATCTCCAAGACCGGCTTGTCCGTCATCACGGTCGTCTTCAAAGAGGGGACCGACATCTATTTCGCCCGCCAGTTGGTTTTCGCGCAGCTGCAGGCGGCCAAGGAGAGCATCCCGCCGTCGGCCGGGACGCCGGAAATGGGTCCGAACACGTCCGGCCTCGGCACGGTGTTTCAGTACATTCTCTATCCGGAGCGGCCCGGCGCTTATGACGCGATGACGCTGCGCAGCTTGAACGATTGGGTTGTGAAGCTTCTTCTGATGCCGGTCGACGGCGTGACAGACGTCTTGTCGTTCGGTGGCGATGTCCGCCAGTACCAGGTCGATCTCGATGCCTCAAAGTTGCTCGCCTACGACGTTTCGGTTTCGGACGTGCGTGATGCTGTCGAGCGGAACAATAGAAATGCGGGGGGCTGGTATCAGGATCGCGGCGCCGAGCAGCTTGTTATTCGCGGCGTCGGCTGGATGCGGCCCGGCGAAGATGGGTTGGCTGATCTGGCGAACGTTCCGGTGAAGGAGAAGGACGGCGTGGTTGTTCGGGTGCGCGACCTTGCAACCGTCAAGTTCGGCGGGGAGATCAGGCAGGGTGCGACGACGATCACGTTGCGTGACGCCGGCAGCCGGCCGGTGTTCTTGGGCGAGGTGGTGACAGGCCAAGTGCTAAAGCGGCTTGGCGCGAACACGGAGTCCACAATCAAGGGGCTGCAAGAGCGCGTTCCGCTGATCGAAAAGGCACTGCCGCCCGGGGTCAAGTTCCGGGTCATCTATGACCAAGCGGACTTGATCAACAAGGCCGTATCGACGGTCACCGAGGCTTTGCTGGAGGCGTTCGTCCTGATTGTCATTGTGCTCGTCGTGTTTCTGATGAACGTGCGCGCCGCCTTCATCGTGCTTCTGTCGGTTCCGATTTCAGTGCTGGCGGCGTTGATCGGGATGGCCTGGTTTGGCGTCTCGGCAAATTTGATGTCGTTGGGGGGCTTGGCGATCGCGATCGGCATGATCGTGGATGGCTCCGTCGTGATGATGGAGAACATCTTCAGTCACCTGACGCATGCGCGAAACGGCCAAGACCGAAGCGGTTCGGACAGCTACCGCCTCCGCATTCAGGAGGCGGCGCGCGAAGTCGCCCAGCCGGTTTTCTTCGCCGTTTTGATCATCATCGTGGTTTTCGCGCCGCTCTTCAGTCTTGAAGGCGTCGAAGGCAAGCTGTTCCAACCGATGGCGTTGAGCATTGTGTTTGGCCTTTTGGCGTCGCTGGTCGTGGCGCTGTTGGTCATCCCAGCCCTCGCCACCTACGCATTCCCACGGGGCGCGGTGCACAAAGACAGCCCCATTCTGGTTCCGCTGGAGCGGCTCTATCGCCGCGTTCTGGAATGGTTGCACGGCCGCCATCGTGTCGTTCTCGGGGCTGCAGGCGGCGCGTTCCTGGCGTCGCTCTTGCTTGTGCCTTTCCTTGGGACCGAGTTCGTGCCGGAACTCGAGGAAGGCTCGCTGAACGTGCGCGCGACGCTGGCGCCATCGTCCAGCCTTGAGACGTCGCTCGTGGTTGCGCGAAAACTCGAGGAAAAACTTCTGACGTTTGCAGAAGTCACCTATGCAACCTCTCGCGTGGGGCGGCCCGAACTGGGTGGCGATCCCGAACCGGTGTCCAATGTGGAAATCTTGGTCGGCCTGAAGCCACACGACGAATGGACAAGCGCGCGCGACCGGCAGGAATTGCAGCAGAAGATGGAAAAGGCGATGTCGGTCCACCCTGGCTTGCTGTTTTCGTTTTCGCAGCCCATCGCCACGCGTGTTGACGAGTTGTTGTCGGGTGTACGCGCGCAGCTCGCGATCAAACTGTTCGGCCCCGACCTCGCGACGCTTGCGCAAAAGGGGCAGGAGATCGAATCGCTGGTGCGCCGCGTGAAGGGCACGACCGGGGTCGCGCTGGAGCAAGTCGAAGGCGAAGCGCAACTGAGCGTTACGCCCCAACGCAACGTGCTCGACCGCTATGGCCTGTCGGTGAGCGAGGTCATGGACCTGGTGCAGGACGCAATCGGCGGTGCAACGGCGGGCCAAGTCATCAGCGGGAATGAGCGGTATGATATCTATGTTCGCCTGTCCGAACGCTTCCGCAATAGCCCGGAGGCGATCCGTGATTTGGTGATTAAGGCCCCGAACGGTGCCCTGGTGCGCCTCGGCGATGTCGCGACCGTCAATATCGTCAGCGGTCCGCCACAGGTGCGGCGTGACGATGTGCAGCGTCGCGTCGTCATTCAGGCGAACGTCGAGGGCCGCGACATGGGCGGGCTTGTCGCCGAACTACAGCAGCGGATCGGGGCCGAGGTGAAGCTTCCGCCCGGCTATTCCGTCGTTTTCGGCGGACAGTTCGAAAACCAACAGCGCGCGCAAGCGCGTCTGATGATCGTTGTGCCGATCTCGCTCGGGCTCATATTCCTTCTTCTCTACTTTGCATTCGGCTCGGTCGGTCAGGCCCTGCTCATTATGATCAACGTGCCGCTGGCGTTGATCGGCGGGATCGCGGCGCTGTTCTTCACCGGGACCTACCTCTCCGTTCCGGGCTCGATCGGGTTCATCGCCCTCTTCGGCGTCGCTGTCTTGAACGGTGTTGTCATGGTCAACGCCATCAACCAACGCGTGGGTCGCGATCACACGATCGAAGAAGCGGTTGAACTTGGCGCGCTGTCGCGCCTGCGCCCGGTGTTGATGACCGCGCTGATCGCAGCGCTCGGCCTCATTCCATTGCTTCTCGCAACGGGCGTTGGCGCCGAGGTGCAACGCCCGCTCGCGACGGTGGTCATCGGCGGGCTTGTGACATCCACATTGCTGACCTTGGTCGTGCTTCCGGCCGCGTTCGCTCTGTTTTCGCGCGGCGTCATCGCTGATCGGACCACCTGGCACGAGATGCCGAATCCAGCATAGGAGTGACTCAAATGATTCAACGCTCGTCGTATTGGACTGCATTGGCGCTGGCCGGAACCCTTTCGTGGCCAGGTGGAGTTGCTGTCGCAGATGAACCGCTGAATCGCACGGCCCTCATTTCGGCGTGCAAGACCGAAGCCAAACGTGGTCATTTGGCTGGGTTTCTCCAGGAAAGGCGTGAGCATGCACAACGAATGGCCGCAATTTGTGACGAGTGGCTGACCGTCGCAGAGGAAAAGCGTGAGGACCTGCTTGAGCGCTGCTTGGCGGAAGCTCGCCGCGGCCCAAGCATCGGGCATCGAACGCGTACATGGTACGCGTCTCACGTCTATCGTCTCAGGAAGATTTGCCGGAATCTCGCGGCGACTTAGCGGACTTCGACGGCGTGGCGCTGCGCGGTCTGGGGCGTTCAAAAGCAGTTCATCAGCGTCGATGCAAAGCTCAAAGGAGAATAGGGGTGAAAAAAATTGGAATTCTAGCGCTGGCGTTCGCCTTCGGCGTCGCTGCGATGAGCGCGAGTGCCGACCCGCTGCCAAGCAAGGGACCCAACGGCGGGCAGATTCAAGAAGCGGGCGATCATCACATCGAGTTGGTGGTGAAAGCTCAGACGCTCACGGTGCATCTGCTCGACCATAAGAGCAAACCGACGAACGAAGCGGGCGTCACCGGTTCGGCAAAAGTCACAGCAGGCGGCACTGTCGAAACCATTGTGCTCGCTGCGAAGTCCAACGGCATATTCACGGGAACAGGGAAGTTCCCCGCGACCGGTGCGCTCAAAGTCGAAGTGACGCTTACGCCGCCAAACGAAGCGGCGCTCATAGTGAGTTTTGACGTGGCTCGCTAGACGTTGCGGAACGCGCGGCGCTGCGGCCGCGCGTTCCCATCTCGAGTTTCCTCTTGAACCTACAGCGACTGGAGGTCCTATATTTGGTGCGCGACGACGTAAAGGAATAAGTCGAGATGCGGTCCGATGTGAAGGAAGCCTACAAGCGGGAGTTGGCACTTGCGCGGCAGGCGCGTCGCGCGCGCGACCTTGAGGGGGCCGTCGTCCACCTGGAGCGTGCCCACATTCTGGGGCAGCGTTACTTGCTCCCGCACTTCCATACGCATGCACTGCTGTTTGCGGTCGCTGCCCAGCGCGTCGACGCGCGCGAGATGGCGGGTCAGGTTGTCCGGCTGATTGCGGTTGTGCCGGGTTACCTGTCGGGCTGGGTGCCCAAGGGCAATACAGGCAGTGCGAATGTCTCGGCGTTGCTGCCGATGAAGCCGCCAGAGGATCTCGCCGCACTCGTTGCCACGCACAGTGTGGCGCGCGACGTTGCAGTGCGTGTCGTCTTATGGAGTGTGGCGGCCTTCGCTTACTACATGATCGCAATGCCACGCGGCATGGAGGTGTTCCTTGTCCGATGACCCAAACGTCAGAGGCGTTCACCAGATAGGCGTGCGTGTGCGCGTTGAAGGGATGGATTGCGCCTCTTGTGCCGTCAAGATCAAGTCGGCGTTGAGCAATCTCGGGCATGGCGACATCGATGTGAACGTTACCGGCGGCTCCGTGCTCGTGCGTGCGTGCGGCGAAGCGGACAGACACAAGATTGAGGATACGATCCGCAAGCTCGGTTACGTGGTGAAGAACGAATCTCGGCAGTCTGCGATAGAGAGCCACGACGATGAATTGAACGATGGTCCATGGTGGATGAGCGGCAAGGGTCGCCTGGTCATGGTTTCTGGCGCCCTGGTCACGCTCGCGTTCTTCTTGGGTCAAGTGGCACCGAGCCTCAATCCGTGGCCGTTTATGGCTGCCACCCTGATAGCGATTGTCCCTGTTGCGCAGCGCGCGATCTCAGCGGCGCGCGCAGGGGTCTTTTTCACCATCGAAATGCTCATGTCGATAGCCGCCATCGGTGCGCTCGCAATTGGAGCTGCCGAGGAGGCGGCCGTCGTTGTGTTCCTCTTCGCCGTAGGCGAATTGCTGGAAGGCGTTGCTGCGGCAAGGGCGCGACGTAGTATTTCTGCATTGTCAGCACTATCGCCAAAGACCGCCCGCCTAATCGAGGGAGGTGTCGTAAGCGAGGTTCCGGCGATTGATCTGCGCCCCGGCCAAGTGGTGATTGTTCGCCCTGGGGATCGTGTGCCCTGCGACGGCCGTATCACTGAGGGCCAGTCGAGCATTGACGAGTCGCCGGTGAACGGCGAGTCCGTGCCGCGGCCAAAGGGGGTTGGTGATGATGTCTTCGCCGGTACCGTGAATGTCGAAGCCGCGTTGCAAGTCGAGGTCACCAAGGCTGCGGCGGACAACACGATCGCCCGTATCGTTCGCTTGGTTAAGCAGGCAAAGGAAGCAAAAGCGCCTGTTGAACGTTTCATCGACCAATTTGCACGGGTCTATATGCCGGTCGTCGTTCTGATTGCGGTGATCGTCGCGACTGCGCCGCCGCTAATCGCCGGCGAGGCATGGGGTGTATGGACATACCGCGCACTGGCATTGTTGTTGATCGCTTGTCCTTGTGCGTTGGTTATTTCGACGCCGGCTGCGATCGCAGCGGGCCTCTCCGCCGGTGCGCGGCGTGGCTTACTGATCAAGGGTGGCGCAGTATTGGAAACACTCGGGGCGCTCAAGACCGTCGCATTTGACAAGACCGGGACGTTGACGGAAGGCCGCCCACGCGTTGCCGCCATAGAAGGCGTGAACGCCGCGCCAGAAGAGGTGCTACGAATTGCTGCTGCACTTGAAAATGGGTCCAATCACCCGATAGCGCGCGCGATACTGGCGCGTGCCGCTGAGCAAAAGATCGAAACGTTGCCTGCGCGTAACGTCCGCGCTGCCGCCGGTCGTGGTTTGTCTGGTGAGGTCGGTGACGTGGCTTACTTCTTGGGAAATCCAAGGGCCGTTGGCGTGCTTGCTCCAGACGTTGAGCGCCGAGTTGCTGAACTTGAAGGACAAGGCAACACCGTTTCAATACTGCGGAGCGAGCAGCTTCTGGGACTAATTGCAGTCCGTGACGAGCCCCGCAATGACGCGCGCGAAGGGTTGCGCGCTCTTGAACGGCTTGGTGTCACCGCAATCATGCTGACGGGCGATAACCGCCGCACAGCTGATACCGTGGCGTCCGCGCTCGGCATTGAAGCGCGCGCGGAACTCATGCCGGAAGACAAGGCGCGCATTGTCGCGGAACTGCAGAGAAGCGGCAGGGGTCCTGTCGGTAAGGTCGGTGATGGCATCAACGACGCACCAGCGCTTGCTGCCGCCGGCGTTGGCATTGCCATGGGCGGCGGCTCGGATGTCGCCATAGAGACGGCCGATGCCGCACTTTTGAAGAACCACGTCATGGGTGTCGCCGAGTTGATAGCGCTCTCGCGCGCAACGCTGTCAAACGTTCGCACCAATGTGGTGATAGCACTGGGGTCCAAGACAATCTTCCTCGTCACGACTGTGCTGGGGCTGACCGGCATGTGGATTGCGGTCATGGCAGATACCGGAGCGACCGTTCTGGTGACGCTCAATGCTTTGCGGCTTCTGCGATTTCAGTTCATCGGAAGGGGATGAGAATCGCACTCTGGTCGATGCTTTGGAAGCGGGACTATTTGCGATGCAGCATCAAGTCAGCGTGATGGCCGCATGCGCGCCTTTTTGTTTGCGCAGCTTGGACAAGATGGATGAACGGCATAGACTAGCTGCGCCGGAGATCTCCTATTGGCCAGCGCTTTTGTATTGGCCAGCGTTTTTGCGCTTCTTGCGCATGACCCGACACCCTTCCCGACAACTATCGGAGAGCAAATCGAAAAGAAGCGGCGGCTGCTTGGCTGGACGTACAAGCGCATAGCGAAATTCGTAGGCGTAGCCGAACACACCATCACCGGTTGGACCCGACTCGCAGTCCTGCACGTTGCTCGTAGCCGAGATCTATCCGGGCTATTCGATTGGGGTACCGCCGGAACAGCCGTTCGCGACGGGTTACCATGAGTGCTCTTGAACCATGAATCCGCCACTCAACTAAGCAGAGGAGTATTAGCCACTTTGCAGCAGTCGCTGTGAAATGATAAGGATAATCATTCGCAACTAGGAATCCTCCATGCGCATGGCTTTGGCGGCAGCCGCCCTTGTATTTTTGATGTCGCATAGCCTCGCATGGGCGCAGGGAGATGTATCGGCGCAAACAATTTGGCGTCTCCTTGATTACGTCGCGGTCGACTACAGCGGCGCGGTATCCGACGGGAAAGTGGTCAGCACTGCCGAATACGCTGAGATGGTTGAGTTCACCGCTTCAATTCGACAGCGGCTGGCAGCTCTCCCGGTTACATCGGCACAGCGAGGGCTGCTCCGGCAAGCCGAGGACCTGCAGCAGGCCGTTGCAAGAAAGGCAGCGCCGGCGGACGTGGCAAGCCGGGCACGAAAGCTTGCGGACGACCTGCTTGCCGCTTATCCGGCGCCGCTCGCGCCAACGGCTGCTCCGGATGTCGGGGGCGCGGCACCCCTCTATCAAGAACAGTGCGCCGGTTGCCACGGCGTGACGGGAGCTGCTGATGGGGCCAATGCCAAAGGCCTCGAGCCGCCGCCCATCGCCTTTACGGATGCTGAACGCGCCGCGCAGCGCAGCCTGTTTGCGCTTTATCAGGTGATAGTCCAGGGTCTGGACGGCACGGCCATGGCGAGCTTCGATCAGCTGCCGCCTACGGATCGCTGGGCTCTTGCGTTTTACGTTAGTGGACTGAGCTACACTGATGCCGACATTGCGCGTGGGCAGGCGCTTTGGCGCGACGATGCAAGTTTGCGAAAGCGCTTCCCAAACCTCCAAGCACTGACCCGAATAACGCCGGCGGCTCTGTCGGAACAGATTGGCGAAGAAAAGGCGCGCGCGGTCATCGCTTATCTCCGCCGCCATCCCGAGGCGGTCGCTGGAAGCTCTAGTGCAATTGCGATCGCTCGCGACCGGCTTGCAGAAAGTCTGAAGGCATATGAGGGCGGCGATCGTGACAAGGCTGCCGATCAGGCATTGGCTGCCTATCTCGATGGATTTGAACCGGTTGAGCCGGCCTTGTCAGCCCGCGATGCAGATCTTGTTCGGCGCATCGAAGGAGAAATGATCTCGCTCAGGGCGGCAATCAGTCAGAAGGCGCCAGCGCCGCAAGTTCGTCAGCAGTTTGAGAAGCTGGCCGGTCTCCTGGATGAAGCCGAAGCCGCGCTTCTGGAAGAGTCGGTTGGTTGGTGGTCGAGCTTTCTTGGCGCCTTCACCATTCTGCTGCGCGAAGGGTTGGAGGCGCTGTTGGTCGTCGTCGCGATGATCGCCTTTCTGCGCAAAGCGGAGCGCACGGACGTGCTGGCCTATGTGCATGGCGGCTGGGTAGCTGCGCTGCTCGCTGGCGGCGCGACCTGGACGATTGCGACATACACAATATCGATGAGCGGCGCGAGCCGAGAGCTGACGGAGGGCTTTGGCTCTCTGATTGCTGCATTGGTGCTCGTCTTTGTCGGGATTTGGATGCATGGCAAGGCGCATGCAGGTGCTTGGCAAAAATACGTGCGCGAGAGGCTGTCGCACGCACTCTCCCAACGTTCAGCGTGGTTTCTTTTCTTCTTGGCCTTCATCGTTGTCTATCGAGAGGTGTTCGAGACGATTCTGTTTTTTACAGCGCTTTGGAGCCAAGGCGGCGCTGGTGGTGTGGTAACGGGCTCTCTCGTCGCAATTGCCCTCTTATCGGCGATCGCGATGGCATTGCTCAACTACAGCCGGCGGTTGCCGATCGCGCAGTTCTTTTCCCTCAGCTCAATCCTCATTGCAGGGTTGGCCGTTGTGTTGGCGGGAAAAGGAATCGCAGGATTGCAGGAAGCGGGCTTAGTCAGTTTGTGGCCGATCGGCGGGTTGCCGCGAATTGACATCCTGGGCCTCCACCCGACGGTCGAAGGTTTGGCTGCTCAGGTTCTAACCCTCGCAGTGATGATCGCGGGCTTTCGCTACACCAATCGGGAACAGGTGCCTCTGCGACACTAAAAGTGGCGACTTTATCATCGAAGGACACGCCCAGCAGCGCCGCAATCCGATGACCGGGAGGGGTGACCCTCGCACCTTGTTTCGCGTCGGGCCCTTGCGATTTGCCGACGCGCTCGCTTTCGAGAACTTGCACCTTGGTGCAGATCAAGGGCTCGTTTCGCACAATCTTCTGCGTAGAATGTGCTTTTCAAAAGGCGCGCAGCCTCTCGCGCCTCAGTTTGGCATGCGCACTCGATCCGTACTTCTCAGTGGCTAGTCGAAGAGAATCACGCTTGCTGCTTTTGCGAGGGTTGCAAAAGTCACGCTCGAACGGAGGCCGCCAACGATTCGAACCGTGTATGCACGGCTTGCAGCGGTGTTTTCATAGACGTTGGCGGCCGTGCCTTTGGGCAACGGGGCAGAGGCGCGCGGCCGTCGCACGCAGCGTGAAGTTTCCGCCCGGTTCGCAGGTTTGGCAGCTGAGACCGCTTCGACGGACCGCTCGGCAGCCTCGCACAGCCAGTGTTGGAGTTTGGCGAGCAACTACTTGATCGGGCGTTCCGATTGCTCCGTCATGTACGTGTAGGCAGATCGACGCGTGCTTTCGACATTACCATCGGCCCAGGCGTTTCGGCTCTCGCTTTCCTTCGCGCGTGATTGCGGTGAATTCGGTTCGCAACAGATCATCCATGACCTGACAATCAGCAACGTTCCCATTGCGGCAGCTTTTGATCATGCGTCGAAGCTCCCGTCGCAGCAGGGAAAGTTGAGTGATCTTTTTCTCGACCAGCCTGAGCTGACCTTGAGCGAGCGCGGATGCTTTGAAGCAAGGCGCTCTTGGCGTCTCCTGGAGGGCCAGAAGCGAGCGGATTGCTTCGAAATCGAAGCCGACATCGCGAGCGTGGCGGATGAGAGCGAGGCGTTGTGCGTCGGTCTCGCGATACCCCCGCCGTCCGTTCCGGCCGCGATCTGCGCGCGGCGTCAAGCCTATGCGCTCATAATACCGAATCGTTTCAATGTGGACGCCTGAGAGCTTGGAAACCTCCCCGATCGTGAGCATCGCCATGCCTTGCTCCTGTAGCCGCTACAGGAGCTACAATAGCCGATAAGCCATGATGAACAAGCCGATGTCTCCAAACCCAATTCCAACCGACGCCGTTGTCAACTACCGGGTGACCGGAATGGACTGCACCTCGTGCGTGGCCAAAATAGAGCAGGCCGCCAGCGCTACGAGCGGCGTGAGAGAGGCGAAGGTCTCTCTCGCCACACAGACTCTGACTGTCACCGTTGATGATCCGACATCGCGACTGCCTGTCCTCGAAAAGACGATCGAGGGACTCGGTTATCGACTAGCGCGCACGGCTCGCGAGCGATATTCACCCGAGATGGACGATGACCTGCCAAAGCCCGGCGCCCATTTGACGCCGGTTTACCGCCGGGCATTGGTGATCGTGGTCGTGCTCAATCTCGGCTACGGATTGATCGAGCTCATTGGCGGGTTCATCGCAGAGTCCCAAGCTCTAAAAGCCGATGCGCTCGACTTCCTCGGCGACGGATCGATATCGCTTCTTGGCTTGCTGGCGCTCGCCTGGACGTCTCGTTGGCGAGCAAGATCGGCGCTGCTGCAAGGTTGGTTTCTTGCGGCTCTTGGCGTCAGCGTTCTCGCCAACACCTTCTATCGGTTGTTCTATTTGCAGATGCCGGAGCCCGGGCTGATGGGATCGCTCGGCTTCATCGCCTTGGTGATCAACATCGCTGCTGCACTTGTCTTGCTGCCGCACCGATCAGGCGACGCGAATGTCCGGGCGGTTTGGCTCTTCAGCCGCAACGACGCCATAGGCAACGCGGCGGTTGTTGCCGCAGCCGGGCTCGTTTGGTGGCTGCAATCGCCGTGGCCCGATCTCGTCGTCGCCGCCGTCATCGGCGGGTTGTTTCTACACTCTGCCGTCGAGATTATTCGCGATGCAGGCGCGGAATTATCGCAACGATCCAGCAACGCTTAGCGCCGTGATAGAGAGCCTGCCATTCTTGCTGTTCGACGCGTATCGAGCGCGGGCCGGTTGGCTCGAGGCAAACAGCCGTTGTCGACCGGAGAATGCTGCTGGGCAAGCATGTGTTCGGCCATGTCACCAGGCGCATTTGGAACGAGGATAGGTAATTGAACACCGGCGACACGAAATCCGACGCCTTCACGCCCGCTGCTGGTTCCGTTTGGCTCACACCGCTTTATGACTTCGGTATCGCAGCGCTGACGCGCGAGGCGCGATGGCGAGCGCTGCTCGTCGCGCAGGTGCGGCCTGCTCCGCAAGATTTTATCATCGATGTCGGCTGCGGGACCGGATCGCTACTTGGGCTTCTGGCCCGAGCCGCACCGGGCGTCCGGCTTATGGGCATTGATCCCGATCCCAAGATTCTCGCGCGAGCGGTTCGAAAGGTGGCGAACGTCAAGGCTGCGATAACTTTTCGACAAGGCTTTGCGCGCGACGTGTCCGCGATCACGGAGGGCTCACCTGTTACGAAGGTCGTGTCCAGTCTGGTTTTTCATCAGGTGCCGCTGGCGGAGAAGCAGGCCGGACTAGGCGCCATGTACGCGGCAGTGGCGTCGGGCGGCGAGGTGCACATTGCCGACTACGGCTGGCAGCGCACATCAGTCATGCGCGCGCTCTTTCGGCTGACAGTCCAGACTCTCGACGGCATCGCCGATACCGAGCCAAATGCGCAAGGCGTCTTGCCTCGGTTGATGAGATATGTCGGCTTCTCTCGCGTTGAAGAGACAGCTGTCATCCCGACCATCACAGGATCGATTTCACTGTACAGGGGCGTCCGCATGTCATGACACACACTCGGCTCGTCGGCCTGGTCGCAGCGTTTTTTGCGATCCTGTTTGACCAAGTCACCAAGCAGCTTGCGCTCGCGAGCCTTTCTGCAGTCCCGCTTCCCGTTACCGGCTTTCTGAACCTGCGCGTCGGCCTGAACGAAGGCGTGTCCTTCGGCCTCTTTGCGGAGTTCTTCTCGGGTCACCCCTTGGCCCTGGCCGCAATCATGTCGGCCATCGCTACGGCGCTTCTCGTTTGGCTTTGGCGAACGCCGTTCAGGACGGAAGCGATGGGGCTTGGTGCGATCGTCGGCGGCGCATTCGGCAATGTGGCGGACCGCTTACGGCTCGGTGCCGTGGTCGATTTTCTTGATTTTCATGTCGGCGGGCATCATTGGCCTGCGTTCAATTTCGCGGACACAGCAATCGTTTCAGGCGTGGCGCTGCTCGTCCTGTCTTTTGGTCGTGCATCGGCGAGTACTTGAGGCGGAGGTGCGGCACAGAGCTGCGGCCTAGTGTCTTGGCTTGCGGGCGTGGTTCCAGTTCGCTCGGCCAAGAAACTGTGCAGTTCGCGCTACTTGATCCACCTCAAGGACGAGAGGCGCATAGCGTAGAGACTATGAATGCTGTTGGACCAGCAGCCGATGGAGGACTACATGCGTAGGAATAAATTGATAGTCATCGCGAGCGCGTTGACGATTGCTGTCGCTCTTGGGGCCGGTATCGTGTCGGCTCAGCCCAACCCCGGCCCCTACGGAGGCGGCTGGTATGGATGTCACGGTATGATGGGGCCAGGGATGATGGGTCCTGGAATGATGGGCCCGGGGATGATGGGTCCTGGGATGCATGGACGCTATCAATACCCGACGAATCCAACCGTTGCGGACGTGAAAGCGGAGCTTGAGCAATGGCTCGCCTCCATGGGCAATCCGCGCCTCAAGCTTGGCTCCGTAAAGGCGCGCGACGCGAACACCATCGTCGCCGACATTGTCACGCAGGACGGCTCGCTGGTGCAACGCTTTGAGGTTGACCGGAACACAGGCGTCTATCGCTCGGTTTGACGAAGCTTGCTCGATCGATATGCGCGCTTGAACGAACCGCAGCACTCGCGCAAAATAATCCCATCCGAGTGGCGGGCGCGAGCGCCTGCCACTCGGAAAGGTGTCGGACAGCCCAGAAGCCGACGAATGGAGAGGAAGATGCGTTTTGAACTCTTGGCCGCCTTTTCGGTCTTGGTGGCGCCGGCCTGGGCGCAGCCGACCACCCAAGTCCCCGGTTACTGTGGGCCGATGTGGAGCAACTGGGGCTGGACCATGATGGGTCCCTTGCCGATGATTATTTTCTTGGGTGTGCTGATCGGACTGATCGCGCTGTCCGTTCGTTGGTTCTCGCAAAGCACATCGCGCGCATCTGCGCTCGACGTTCTGAACGAGAGATACGCAAGAGGCGAAATCGACAAGGCCGAGTACGATCAGAAGAAACAGGATCTCAAAGGATGAGGTATTATTTTGCGAAGGAACTTGCGGTCGAGTTCGATGAGGCCGTCCGCCGCGCGACCGAAGCGTTGAAGGCCGAGGGGTTTGGCGTCATCACCGAAATCGACGTGAAGGACACGCTCAAGAAGAAGCTCAACGTCGAGTTTCGCAACTATCGTATTCTCGGTGCGTGCAATCCAACCCTCGCTCACGAAGCTCTGCAGATTGAAGACAAGGTCGGCACGATGCTTCCCTGCAATGTGGTCGTCCAAAGCGTCGGTAGCGGGCGGACGGAGGTCGCGGCGATCGATCCGGTTGCCTCGATGCAAGCGATTGACAACCCCCGCCTTAAGGCGGCGGCCGAGCAGGTTCGCTCCAAGCTTCGAAAAGTGATCGCAGCCTTGTGAGGATAGGTCACGAAGGCCGCGGCGGATAGTACGATCGCCCGCATCGTTCGCTTGGTTGAGCAGGCAAAGGAAGCAAAAGCGCCTGTTGAACGTTTCATCGACCAATTTGCACGTGTCTATATGCCGGTCGTTGTTCTGATTGCGGTGGTCGTCGCGACTGCGCCGCCGCAAATCGCCAGCGAGGCATGGAGCGTGTGGACATACCGCGCACGGGCATTGTTGTTATCGCTTGTCCTTGTGCGTTGGTTATTTCAACGCCCTCCGGCTGTTGCGATTTGAATTCGCCACAAAGGGATCAGAGTAGCACTCCGGCCGACCTTGCTGGGCAATCGCGAAGTCACGCCTGCCAGGCGTGACGCAAACGAATTGGCGCCGATTTCGTCGACGCCGTGCTTGGTCGCTGCATATCAGCTTGTGATAGCCCTGCGGGGCTTGGCATTGTTCTCACCGTGACCGGCGCTGACATCCGGATCAATCGCTTCGCCCGGCCCTTACGCGCTGGTAGCAAGCCGTCGCCAAAGAAGTGCGATCGCTCCAAGGGCTCTGCCTCTGTTATTTGCGTTAAGCCGAAAACTGCGCGCAATTGAGCGCACATAAGCGCGATTTCTGACTCTCTCGGTTTTCGGCATCACTTACTGCGCATGACGGAGCGCGGTGATGACGCCTACGAGACTGCTGATCGGCCAAGTTGCCATTGTGTTTGCGATCGTGATCTTCGGGGTCTGGTTGGCGACGCAGTGGGCCGCTGCGATGCTCGGGTTCCAACCGCGCCTCGGGCCCGCATGGTTCGACCTAGGCGATTGGCCAGTGTATCGTCCATGGCAGCTGTTTCCTTGGTGGTACGCCTACGGAGCGTATGCACCGGAAGAGTTTGATCGCGCGGGGATGCTCGCGGCTGGAAGCGGGCTCCTCGGTTGTGCCGTCGCCATCGTGGGGTCACTCTGGCGCGCTAGGCAGAACCAGCTCATCACTACCTACGGCTCATCACGGTGGGCTTCCGATCGCGAAGTGGCGCTTGCTTCTCTGTTTGAGGCGCAAGGGGTCTTTCTCGGTGCTCTGAAACATCGCTACCTGCGCCACAACGGCCCCGAGCACGTGATGGCTTTCGCGCCGACGCGCTCGGGCAAGGGCGTCGGTTTGGTCATTCCGACACTGCTTTCATGGCCTGAGACCGCAATCATCCACGACATCAAAGGGGAGAACTGGCAAATCACAGCCGGTTGGCGGGCGACGTTTTCGACCTGCTTGCTCTTCAATCCGACCGACGAGCGTTCCGTGCGCTACAACCCGTTGCTCGAAGTGCGCAAAGGCGTTTGTGAGGTCCGCGATGTGCAGAACATCGCCGACATTCTCGTTGATCCGGAAGGCGCGCTCGAACGACGGAACCATTGGGAGAAGACCTCGCACGCGCTCCTTGTCGGCGTAATCCTGCACGTGCTCTACGCCGAGGAAGAAAAGACCCTCTCGCGCGTTGCGAGCTTCTTGTCCGACCCGCGCCGCTCGTTCGAGCACACGCTGCGCGCCATGATGGCGACGAACCATCTGGGCACACCAGCGCAGCCGATCGTGCATCCGATCATCGCGCAGGCGGCTCGTGAGGTGTTGAACAAATCGGAGAACGAGCGTTCGGGTGTCCTTTCTACGGCGATGAGTTTCTTGGGGCTCTACCGCGATCCGACCGTCGCCAAAGTAACCTCGGCTTGCGACTGGCGGATCTCCGATCTTGTCGATGGCAAGAGACCGGCCTCGCTTTATCTCGTTGTGCCGCCGTCGGACATTTCCCGCACGAAGCCGCTGGTGCGTTTGGTCTTGAACCAGATCGGCCGCCGCTTGACCGAGAAGCTCGAAGGCGATCCGGGGAAGCGCCGGCGGCATCAAGTGCTGATGATGCTCGACGAGTTCCCTGCCTTGGGGCGGCTCGACTTTTTCGAGACGGCGCTGGCCTTCATGGCGGGCTATGGCATTCGGGCCTATCTGATCGCGCAATCGCTCAATCAGGTATCGAAGGCCTACGGCGAGAACAACGCGATCCTGGACAATTGCCACGTCCGGATCGCTTTCTCCTCGAATGATGAGCGGACGGCGAAGCGGATCTCGGATGCGCTTGGCACCGCAACTGAGTTGCGCGCGCAGCGCAACTATGCAGGCCACCGCCTAGCCCCTTGGCTCGCCCACGTCATGGTCAGCCGACAAGAGACGGCGCGCCCGCTGTTGACGCCAGGCGAAGTGATGCAATTGCCCCCGAGCGATGAGTTAGTCCTGATCTCGGGCCTGCCGCCGATCCGCGCGAAGAAGCTGCGCTATTTCGAAGACCGGAATTTTCTAGAACGCATCCTGCCCACGCCCGATCCCGCGAACCTCACCTTACCCCCAGTGGCGGACGATTGGCGCGGGCA
>CAZLRW010000025.1:4510-40223 GCA_964561925.1 uncultured Flavobacteriaceae bacterium | reverse complement strand
GAACGCGCGTGACTGATGGGGGGCCTGACGCGCTGAAGCCCCCCCATCCGTCCCGTCGCCTTCGGCGCCGATCCACCTTCCCCCTCAAGGGGGGAAGGGCTGTACGTTAGGGCGACCTCTGATGGCCAAACTCCACTTCGACCTCGTCTCCCCCGAACGCCTCCTCATCTCCGCCGAGGTCGACCAGGTCGACGTGCCGGGGTCTGAGGGCGACTTCGGCGTTATGGCGAACCACGCGCCGGTGATGACGACGCTCAGGCCCGGCGTGCTCACGATCCAATCGCCGGGCAAGGCGGGCGAGAAATACTTCGTCCGCGGCGGCTTTGCCGAAGTGACGCTGGGTGGTCTCACCATCCTCGCCGAAGAGGCGATGCCGCTCGCCGAGCTCGACACCGCCGCCCTCGATCAACGCATCAAGAACGCCGAAGAAGACGTCGCCGACGCCAAGGACGACGCGGCCCGCGAACGCGCCAAGAGCCAACTCGACCGCCTGCGCGAATTGCGCACGGCGCTGGGTTAAGACCCCGCCCAAACGCGACATTCTGTGACCGCTGGGGCTGGCAAATCCGCCCGTCCGCCATAGATACGCCTCAAGGGTTTTGATACTGTCCGGCCAGACAACGAGCCGGGGAATATCCACCTGGCCGCCACGGGTAATTGGAAATTCGGGAACTGCGCCATGCGTGACCACTGGACGCTCGACACGATCGCTTGGGACAAGTTCGACCGCTCGAAACTGAACCCTGAGATGGTGCGCCTGGTGAAGGCGGCCTCCTTGGTTGAGTACAACGCCAAGGACTACGTCGAGTACCTGCGCAACGTCTTCAAGGACGAGCCCGAGATGATGGCCCATCTCGAGCGCTGGGGCGTTGAGGAGGTCCAACACGGCTCGGCGCTGGGCAAGTGGGCGGAACTCGCCGACCCGACGTTCAAGTTCGACGAGGCGTTCGCGCGCTTCCGCAAACTCTACCGTCCCGAACACTTCGTCCACGCCGACGGCTCCGTCCGCGGCAGCCGCGTGGGCGAACTCATCGCGCGCTGCGTCGTCGAATGCGGCACGTCGTCGAGCTACACGGCGCTGCGCGACGCGAGCGAGGAACCGGTGCTGAAACAAATCGCGGGCCTCATCGCCGCCGACGAGTTCGCGCACTACCGCCTGTTCTACAAGCTCATGGACATGCAGCCGGAGAAGAAGCCCGGCTTCTGGCGGCGCCTCTATATCGCTGCGACCCGCATCTCGGAATCGACGGACGACGAACTCGCCTCCGCCTACCACAGCGCCAACCTACCCGAAGGCGCGCCCTACGACCGCAAGGCGTGCAACGCGGCCTACCAGTCGTCGATGATGCTGCTCTACAAGCGCCCGCACATCGACAGCGCCATCGGCATGGTCGGCAAGGCGATCGGCATGCATCCCGAATCGCGCTTCCTGAAGTGGGCCTCCGGCGCGCTTTACAACTTCATCGCCTGGCGCTGGACGAAACCCGCACACGGGTGATGGTGATTCGGTGACACGTTGCCAAACTTGGCAACGCGTCCGCGAGCGAGTCTTAATCTGCGCTTAACCGTAACGCCCTATCCCTGAACTCAGGAAATAGGGGCGCGGACGATTCGTGCCCCTTGTGATTCAGGGGCTCGAGCCAATGTCCGACGTGCTGCGCCGTCTCGACGTCAACAGCGTCAAATTCCGCCTCGTCGCGTTCTTCCTTCTATTCGGCGTGCTGCCGGCGGCCGCGCTGCTCGCCATCTACGAATGGTTCAAGGGCGACATCGAGCAGGCCTATCGCCAGCCGCTTGCCGAGACCGCGAGCGCGCTGGGGGACGTCATCGACCGCAATCTGTTCGAGCGCTACGGCGACGTGCAGGCCTTCGGCGTCAACGGCGCGGCGTGGGAGCCGGCGAATTGGCGCAACCCCGTCGCGACGAACCCGCTCATCGCCGCGATGAATGCCTATATGACGAACTACGGCATCTATCGCTTGATGGTGCTGGTCGACCCGCAAGGCAACGTGCTTGCCGTGAACAGCGTCGATCCCACGGGCAAGGCGATCGACACCGCCCCCGTCTACGAGATGAACTTCGCGGCCGCCTCCTGGTTCAAGGCGGCCCTTGGCGGCAGCTTCTTGAACGGCAAGAACGGCCTGACCGGCACCGTGGTCGAACAGCCCGCCCCAAATCCTGTCGTGGCAAATGTCTACAAGGACGACGGCTTCACGCTGACCTTCGCCGCGCCCGTGAAGAACGCCGCCGGTGAGACGATCGGCGTCTGGGCGAACTTTGCCGACTTCGGCCTCGTCGAGGAAATCGTGCAGACGTTCTACCGGGCTGTCGCGGCGCGCGGTCTGACGTCCGCCGAGATCGACATCGTCGATGCGAAGGGCACTGTGCTCGTCGTCTTTGAAGGCGGAAAGACCTACGCCCGCGATCTCGCCGTCGTCGGCAAGAAGAACCTCGCCGAAGAGGGCGATCCGGCGATCGTCGCGGCCTTGCGCGGTGAAACCGGCATCGCATACGGACACAACGCCAAACGTGGCACCGAGCAGAGCGTGGGTTACGTCGCGACCAAGGGTGCCTACACCTATCCGGGACTAGGCTGGGCCGTCGCCGTGCGCGCCGATGACGATCAAGTCAACACCGTCGCGAACACAGTCGCGATTTGGATGGAGCTCAGTCTCGCGGCCGCCGTCATCGCGGTTGCGCTCCTGGCCTGGCTGATCGCACGCGGTATCGCGACACCTCTGACCGGCATGACGACGGCGATGTCGCGTCTTGCCGCCGGCGACACGTCGCTTCAGGTCCCCTCGCTCGGCCGCAAGGACGAGATCGGAAACTTGGCGAGCGCGCTCCAGGTCTTCAAACAGAACAAGGTCGACGCCGACCGCATCGCCGCCGACCAGGCGCGCGAGCAGGAGGCGAAACTGCGCCGTCAACAGCAAGTCGACGCCTTCATCGCCGCCTTCGATCAGTCGTCGAAACAGTCGCTGGGCACGGCGACCTCGGCCGCGACGCAGCTAGAGGCGACGGCAAAAACGCTGAGCGCGACCGCCGAAGAAACGAGCCACCAGACGACGGCGGTGGCGGCGGCCTCGGAAGAAGCGGCCGCGAACGTGCAAACCGTTGCCGCGGCGGCCGAGGAGCTTTCCTCCTCCGTCGGCGAAATCTCGCGCCAGGTGGCTGAGGCTGCACAGATCGCCACGCGCGCGGTCGACGCCGCGAAGAAGACGGACGGCACCGTCCAGGGTCTTGCCGACGCCGCACAGAAGATCGGCAACGTCGTCAGCCTCATCAACGACATCGCGGGTCAGACGAATTTGCTTGCGCTGAACGCCACGATCGAGGCCGCGCGCGCGGGCGAGGCGGGCAAGGGCTTTGCCGTCGTGGCGTCTGAGGTCAAGAACCTCGCCTCGCAAACCGCGAAGGCGACGGAAGAGATCGGCGGCCAGATCAACGCGATGCAGTCGGTCACGAACGACGCGGTTGCGGCGATCCGTTCGATCGCGACCACGATCGATCAGATCAGTCAGATCTCGAACGCGATCTCGACCGCGGTCGATCAACAGGGCGCGGCGGTGAAGGAAATCGCGCGCAACGTGGAGGAGGCCGCCTCCGGCGCACGCGAGGTCACGCGCAACATCGACGGCGTCAGCCAATCGGCGTCTCAGACGGGCCAATCGGCGGGCGAAGTCTTCGGCGCCACCCGCCAACTCGCCCAGTCGTCGGCCGATTTGAAGTCGCAGATCGAAGACTTCCTACGCAAGGTGAAGACGGCCTAGGCGAGCCGCGCGCTCACCCCGCCTTCCGCGCGCGCGTGGCGATGTGGCACTTCATCAGCCGGTGGATGGGCGCCGGATCGTCGGGCCAACCGTCCTCGTACATCCCGACGATCGAAAACCCCGCTGCGATCTGCCCGCCGATCTGATCCTCAAGCGTGTGCCCGAACTCGAGCGTACCGTCGTCCGCTGCCAAAGCCTTGAGTTCCGGGTCGTCGGGGTAGTCCGCCGGCGAGAACGGAGCGCGATACTTGAGCACCACCGCGCCCTCGCGCTCCGCGACGAGGTCGAGCATGAACACGACCGGATTGCTGAAGCCCGCGAGCAACGCGCCGCCGCGTTTCAGCACACGATAAGCCTCGCGCCAGACCGGCCGAACGTCGGGCACGTAGCAATTCGAACACGGGTGAAACACGAGATCGAACGTCTCGTCCGCGAACGCCGAAAGGTCGCGCATGTCGCCTTCGACGCAGGCGAGCGAAAGCCCTTCGCGTTCCGCCACCGCCCGGTCGCGCGCGAGCTGCTCGGGCGAATTGTCGAAGATCGTGACATCCGCCCCGGCCGCCGCCAGGCACGGTCCTTGCTGCCCGCCGCCGCAAGCAAGCCCCAACACGCGCTTGCCTTTGACCTGACCCAGCCAGTCGGCGGGCACCGGCGTAGATGGGGTGAGCAAGAGGGAAAGTACACCGGCCCTTGCCCGCGCCACGGTCGCCCCATCGACCGGCAAGGTCCATTGGTTCGCCTCTCGCGCCAGCTTGTTCCACGCCCTCTTGTTGTGGGCGACGACCTCTGCGTTGGTGAGTTTCTCGGTCATGGGCCATACCGGTTGATCTGCGAGCCGGTGCGAAGCTCGGCGAACCTGCCGCCGCCTGCAAGGCCCGCTGGAGACAACCCCAACTCGTCCCCAACACCGCCGAAGGTGAAATCGCGGTAATGCGATTCCGTCGCATCCCCTCACCCCGCGTGGTGCCTTGGCGAGCATCCCGGATTGCCTCTAATTTCCCCTCCGCCGAATCCGCATGAACGTCGGCACAGCGCCCGGGGCGCAACACCTTTTTTCGTTCTCAGGAGAGAGTCAGATGCACGTTTTCGCACGCACCGCTGCCGTGATGGCCGTTTCGCTGCTGCCCGCCACGGCCTTCGCCAACATGGCTCCGCCCGAGCCGGACAAGGCCGCCGCGCCCGCCGCTGCGGCGACACCCGCAGCTCCAGCCGCCACCGCGCCTGAGGTTCCGGCTGCACCGGCGACCACCGCTGCCCCCGCGACGCCTGCGCCGGCTGATGCCGCGACGCCGGTGAGCGGCACGACCGAAGGCACAGCGCCCGCAGCCGATCCGGCGGCGGCACCCGCGACCGATCCGGCAGCCGCGCCGGCGACGGACCCCGCGGCCGCCCCTGCTGAAGGTGCGGCACCGGCCGAAGGCGCGACCGATCCGGCTGCGGCTCCGGCCGAGACGCCGGCTGAAGCACCGGCCGCCGACGCGACCACGACGGACGCAACGGCGACGACCGACGTGGCCGCCGAACCCGCGGCGGAGACGGCCAGCGGCGGCATGGGCACGGGCACGATCATCGCGATCGTCGCGGCGATCGCGGCCGCCCTCGGTGGCGGCTACTGGTTCATGAACCGCAAGAGCTAACGCTCGACCGAATGAATGACGAAGGGCGCGAGGATCACTCCCCGCGCCCTTTTTATTTCTGGCGCATCAGTGTGCGGCTGCTGCCGCCGCAGGCACCGCCGCCGCATGACCGTCGCCGTCCGTTTCGCTCGGCGCCGGCGTCTTGCGATACACGTCGAGCTGATCGTCGGCGCTCAGGTCCTCCACCGCGCCGTTCAGGTCCATGAGCAGTAGCTGCGTACGCAACGTCGGGAAGCGCGCGTTCACTTGCGTGCGCAATTCGCGCAACAACGCCCGGTGCAGGTTCGTTTCGCGCTTGCGCTCGGCAATAGACTCAGCACCGAACACGATCTTGAACGCGCCGCAATCGCGATGATCGACGACGATCAGTTCCTTGACGTGATGCAGCTGGATCGCGGTCTCGACGTGTTTCCAGAACGTTGCCGCCCACTCGGCTCCAAGCTTGCCAAGGGCCCCGGCCGACGCGCCGGCCAGCACGACGTGATCGTATTGGTCGGCAAGGCCGCGCCCGTGGAAGTACTTCACGGCGTCGTCGACCAGCCGGTAATCCATGCAGGTCAAGACCAAGGCTTGCGCGCTGCCCGCCCGCGCCGCCGCGGGCAGCAGCATCCCGGCACAGGCTGCCGCCGCAAAACCGCGCAACACCGCACGACGGGATTGGCAGGCACAAGACACGGCACGCAAAGCAGACGGCATGTGGAACCTCCCGTTGGTCCCAAACCTATCGCGCCGGAACTTGAAGGCTTTCTTAAAGACCGCTACCCGACGCGCCGCATCAGCCGGCGGTTCGCCGCCTGCGCCCGTTCGCCCAGGTGCCTGAGCGCGTTCGGATAGGCGTAGACCTTCTGCATGCCCCGGGTCGCGATGTCGCGCACGACGCTCGAGAGTTCCGCCTCGCGCGCTGCAAGCGTCTCCTTCTCCGCATCGCTGAGCGCGCGCACCTGCGACGCGTAGTCGGTCATCGTCTCCTCGCGCCAGCTCAGGAACGCGTCCGCGGCCGCGATCGCGCTCGCTTCGTCGCGGATCGCGTCGAACGCGGCGACGACGCGCTCGACGCCGGCGGCATAGCGTTCCGCGAGCGCACCCGCACGCCCTTCGCGCGGTGAAGGTGCACATCCCGCAACGGCGAGTGCGACGATCGCGGTCATGACAACGAACTTGATCATCGCGGCCTCCATTGCGTTCGAGAATGCAAGCGAAGCTACGCGCGCGACATTGAAGCTTCGTTACGCGCAACGCATCGCGATGCGTGAGCGCGTAAGAAAAATCGCGGCATTCGTGCGCATGCACCTCGTGCGCACTCGATCGCGATCGTTGCGAGAAAAAAATTCCACGCGCGTGTTGCGAGCTTGCAATGCTCTTCGCGCGAAGTCGACCTATCCGCCGCTCAGCGCGGTGCCGATGGATGCTTTCTGCGTGGTTGACCGAAGCGCCAACTCCGATTCAACTCTGGGGTGGAACCGAAGCTCTCACTCCGAATCGACGACACCTCTGAGTTCCTTCACACGAGCCCCCTTTGAGGACTTCGGGTGCCCTAGCGATATTTCAAGCTCAGCAATTGCTTCTGCGAACGCGTCGACGGTGGCAGGCCTATATCGCTCAAACACAAGATCATGAGTCATATTCAGCAGTATGGTCCTCCGAAGGAGATCGGATCGCAAACTTTTTAAGACCGAATCGACTAGCCTAATGCCATCTCGATCCCAATTGTTTGAAGCCGACATCGCTGCCAGAATTCGAACACCCTCCTTCAAGCTCTCGTCCTGGGCGAACTCCTGCAGCGACGTACGCAGCGCGTCGACGGAAAGAAGCCTTGAGAATCTTCCGATGTCGCCCGCGGAAATGAGGATGCGGAAGGTGTTCAGGAGTTTATTGATGTCGCCATCGGTCAGAGGGGTCTTGCCCTTGATGTCGTCTCGACGGGAATCGATGAACGTTGCAAACGAATCAAGCATTGCGAAGATGTGAGCGCTCAGGAGCTGTAGGAGTTCAAGTGAGACTGCTCGCTTGGTTTCCAAGCGTTCGTGATCCGCATTTCGGACAATATGAGACAGCAGCTCCAGGGCCTTTCGTTGCGAAAAGAACTCTGACAAGCGGCCTAGGTCTCGTGCGGCATCCGGCTTAGTGTTCGGCGGTCGCTTAGATGAGGTTATCGGTTCATCCGATTGATCGAGAAGTTGGTCTATCTGATCTTTGGTTGGCTTGTTCGCCAGTATCTCCCGGGCCCTCGCAGGTTTGAACCCAAGTTCGCTGCCAGTGAAGCTGACCTCCGACGCGTCGTGCAGGGCGGCTTTGATCTGACCGCCCCTCGCGATCGTCAGGAGGGCCTTGTCCAAACCGCGGAATTCCCTTGCAAGAGATGACCACAAGTCCAGCTCACGACCGTAGCTCAACAGAACATCAGGTGCGGCCGCAACAAGCTCTCCAAACTTGTTCTGCTCGCGAAGCAAATCCAAGGCGACGAAATAGTCTTGGTAGCAGGGGTAACGAAACGAGATATACCCATCTTCTTCAACCAGGAGGCGGCAACCAATGAACTGGTCCAGCACCTGTCTAGCGCCAAACCGCAGACCACGTGCTTGAAAGTAGTCAAGTACGAATGCAAGTAGCTTGTTTGACTCAAGCCAGCCGCCCGCGGTTCGAAGCTCCACAGCGATCGCGCGCAACAGAAATTCCTGTGCCCGAGGGTCGAACACATCGCGTAGTGCCGCTTCCATCCGTGTCTTGCCAAGCAAGAACGAGATCAAGTTCTCGATTAGCACTGCCTCGTTCAGGTCGGAGCGCAGCTTCTGCTTTTCCGCGGCCCAAAGGACAAGTGTTACGATAAAACCAGTCTTCGGCAACTTCGCTGTACTGATATGTTGCATGACGACCTGATACGCAGCGTCGTCCAACCCGCCGTGAGCGCCTCCTTTGTATCGAACTCGGGACAATTGCCTGATGCTACGTCTGGGTAGGTAGCCGATCTCTATTGGAATGCACTGCGCACCCAAAACTGCGTCGCACTGCACCACAGAGGCAGCATTAGTCATAATGACCATTCGATGTGACGGGAATCTCTGGGCTATGCCGGTCAGCAACTCGGTGTGTCCAGGTTTGCTTGCGTCATAGTCGTCCAGGAACACGATCCACGGAAGCGTTCGAATCGCCTTGGCGGTAGGAGGAGGGAAGTCTGCATCACTGAAGTAGTTGCGAATCGCGCGCTCGTAGTCCCGAAGTTGACTTACAAGACTCGCGCTGAGGACGACTGGCACACGGGGCTGGTCGCCAACACCCTGGGCAACCTGCACTGCCAAAAAATGAAGCAAGCTCGTGCGTCCCGACTCCGGGTCACCGACAAAGACGATGTGATCCTTCGAGCGGAGGAGCGTCGTCGGCTCGACGTGAGTTGCTAGCGTCTCAAACGTCTCCGTCTCGATCTTCTCCGCGCCCCGCCTATGTCTGCTGAGAGGTGGGCAAACGAAAACTTCGCCAATGTCGTCAGATGCATCGTCTGGATCGGCTTTAGTGAAGCTGATGTGGTCGTTTGCCTTCGCCCGTACCAGCGGGCGTGCTTGACGCAGGAACAACTCTACTTCTGATAGATTTGTTGAGGTCGGCCGTGCCCCAAGCGACAGAGTCATCCTGCCGCCTTGCATGACGTTCTCTGCCGGCCCAAATGCCCGTCTGTCGTTGAAGTAACTTCGGCAAGTGAAATCGACTCGCCTGCCTACCTCATCCCACTGGACAACCTGATAGCCGTTAAAGTACTTGCGGCTCGCGTACAGCGTCCCAGCTTGGCTGAAGACCGCCGTGCCCTGGACACGTTGAATGAGCATTGGAACGGCGCGGTGGACGTGACCGGTGCAAACCAGGTCGAACGTGGAGAATATCCTGTTCTCTATGGCAACTGCATCTGCCTCAAGGAGCCAGTCAGTGGGGTGGTGAAACACGCAGATTTTTACATCAGCTTGTGAAAGGTCGCGGATCGCGATGTCGACAACGCGTTCCCCAATGATCAAGTGGTTCTTGTCGCCGTGCCTGCCCGTCGCTCTCCAAGCTGAATTGAGGGCGGCCACGCCGATCCGGACGCCCCTGATCTCGTAAATCTGGGTGCTCAGAAAGGTGTTTCGAGTTACAAACGGCGCCAATTTGAGAGAATCAACAAAGTCGCTGAAATGCTGGATCCGGCTGAGGGCCGCAACGACATGACTGGCGCTGGGATGTCCGATAGCGAGGTCAATGAAGTCATTTATTTTCTCCACGGAAGTAAGTTCACCACGCAGTCCCGTGTCGACAAACGCTGCAGCCTCTCCTGCGTCTATATCGTGGTTTCCCGCCGCGATTATCAATCGATCCCGAGCCAACCCGGAGGCGCCCAAGACGGGCGTGATGAACGCATCCGTGACTTGAGCGAAGTTCTTGGCCTCCGCTCCAGCTTGCACTAAGTCCCCTGAAAAGACCAAGAGATCGAACTGGTGGCCCTGGGAGCGAAGTTGATCGATGTCGCTCAGTAGCGCATGAATGACGATCGCTCGATCTTGCTGGTTGGCATGATCGAAGTGAAGATCAGAAAGGTGTAGAATAGAAAACGATCTGGTCATTTCGGTGCGCGCAAGAGAATTCAGGAACAGTCTTATACTGCGGTTAACCTCCACTCAATGCCCCAAAAATGTGCACTTCCGCCGTCGGTTTCAGCTTTGCGCCGACCTCGTGCACGCGTTCGCCGTCGACGAAGATGCGCATGTGTTCGCGGATGCGGCCTTGCTCGTCGACGACGCGAAAGCGGATGCCCGGAAAACGTTGGTTGAGACTGACGAGCGCCTCGTCGACCGTGCGGCCGGCGGCGTCGACATGCGTCGCACCTGCAGTATAGCTGCGCAGTTGCTGCGGCACGAAGATCACGACGCCGCTCGTCACAGCCGCTCCACCGCCTCGACCGAATAAATCTCCGGCAAATGCGCCGCGATTTGCTCGAATCGCCCGCCTTCGTTGCGGCTCGCCCACAATTCGCCGCCCGTCGTGCCGAGATAAAGCCCGACCGGCGCGGCATCGTCGCGGCAGAAAGCTTGGCGCTTCACCGTGAACCAGCCCTGTTTCTTCGGGAAACCCTTGTCCTGCCGCTCCCAGGACGCGCCCGCGTCGCGCGTGCGATAGACCGCGGGCATCCCGCCGGGCGATGTCCGGGGCCACACGTCGGAGCCGTCCATCGGAAACACCCACGCCGTCTCCGCGTCGCGCGGATGCGGAAGGATCGTAAAGCCGATGTCGCCGACCTCCGCCGGCATCGCCTTGCCGATCCGCTCCCATGTCTCGCCGGGGCGGTCGAGCCGGTAGATGCCGCAATGATTCTGCTGCCACAGCCGGTCCGGGTTCGATGGCGCAAGCGCGATGTAGTGCGCGTCCTGCCCGTATTCGGGATAGGGATCGGGCATGAACGTCGCCTCGACGTTCTTGTTCAACGGTCGCCAAGACCGTGCGCGGTCGCGGCTCTCGAACACGCCGCCGGTCGAGGTCGCGATATAGATGTGCGAGGGGTCGCGCGGATCGATCACGATCTGATTGAGCAGCGCCCCGTCCGGCGTGCCCCCGTCCGCCGGGCACCATTTCCAGTACATCGGATGCTCGTTGAAGCCCTCGACGCTCATCCACGAAAGCCCGTCGTCGATCGACACGAAGAGCCCCGGCGGCGACGTCCCGGCCCACCACACGCCGGGATCGCTCGCATGACCCGGCGACAGCCAGAACGTATGCGACACTGCGCGTGGAATGGCTGATGTGGCCTTGCCGTTGCCGTGCCCGTTCTGCCCGTTGCCCGACGACTTGGCCGGCGTTTCCACCTTGGGAAAGGCGGGCGGCACGTTCGCCTCGCGCCAAGTCTTCCCCTTGTCGATCGAGCGGAAAATCGTGGGGCCCAGATGCCCGGTCTTCGCCGCCATCAAAAGCGTGCCCGACCGTGGATCGCGCACGATGTGATTGACGATATTGCCGAGCAGCTGCGGCCCCTCCACCCGCCAGGTCGCGCGCGCCGGATCGCTGTGAAAGAACCAAGCACCCTTGCGCGTGCCGACCAGAAGCGTGATCCCGCGCTCCTTCGGCCGCGCCTTCGCCTTGGCCTTCCCCGCACCTTTCGACTTCGTCTTGTCCGAGGTCGCCGCCTGCATCGCCATGCGCTCGCTCCGTGTTCCGCCTCTCGTTCGGGCGGCGTCACCCTAATGGACGCGCCGCACCACCGGAAGATCGAACAAAGCGCCGGTCCAGTTGGCCGTTGCTATCCCAGACGAGGCGCGACGCGACCTGCCCACATGCCGGCTGCCATCGCCGCGACGAACACGAACGTTCCCGGCGCCAGCAGCGCAAGCGACGTGATCGCTGGCCCGGGGCAAAATCCCGCCAAGCCCCAGCCCGCGCCGAAGATCGCCGCACCCGCAAGCAGCGTCCGATCGATCTTGGCCCCCGCAGGCACGTGGAACGACGCGTCGTAAAGCGGCCGTCCGCGGGCGAACGCGATCCTGTATCCGACGAACGTCACCGCAATGGCGCCCGCCATCACGAACGCCAGGCTCGGATCCCACGTTCCGCCCAGGTCGAGAAAGTTCATGACCTTCGCCGGATCGGCCATTCCGGAGATCACGAGCCCGAGCCCGAACAGAAGCCCGGCCGCGAACCCGCACGCGATCCGCATCTGTCCGCCGCTCACAGCACGTGCCTCACCAAAGACCGTCAGAAAACCGGTCGCCATGAACGTCGCCGTCGCCGCAAGCGACCGCGGCGAGAGGCGGCTGAGCCCGCACACGCCATGCCCGCTCGTGCAGCCGGAGCCGTAGACGCTGCCGAACCCGACCAGCACGCCCGCGACCGCGAGCAACGCGAAGTCGCCGCTCACCGTCTGCACGACGCTTCCGCCGAGCGCGAGATAAAGAAGCGGCGCCGCGATCAACCCGCCCACGAACGCCGCCCGCGCCCAAACCTCGCCGTCCTCGTAGGGCGGCCAAAGCCTACTCGCGATCCCGGCAATCCCCGCAATCCGCCCATTCGCCGCCATCAACAAAACGGCCGCAAGCCCGATCAAGCCGCCGCCGAGCAATGAACTGAAAGGTGTGAACTCGGTCATGCCGCCGACACTAAGACGGAGGTGCATCAGATCGCAAACGGCGCGACTCAAGGTCCGCCGAGCTTCTCGACGATCTTACCGTCCGCAAAGTAGACCGACTGGCCGCCCTCGCGCCGCTTGCGCAGCAACCCAAGTTTCATGAGCCCTTCGAGATCGGCTCGTGCGGTCAGGTAGCTGACGCCCATACGCGATCGATGCGCCTCGATCGTCACATGATGGCCAGGCCGTCGAATGGCTTCTTGCAACACCTGAACTTGCCGGTCGTTGAACTGCCGGCGCGGGCCGACCCTCGCCCGCACGACCCGGTCGAGCTGCTTCATCTCTGCAGCCTTGCGCTCGAGATAGGCGTGCAGGGACCGCACTGCCTTCGTCAGAATCTCCAAATGATAAATCAGAAAGTAGGTGAGATCGCCCTCGTCGCTTTCCGAATGAAGATAGGCAAGGCCATAGCGCGTTGGCGCTTCGCGGATAGCCTTCGAGATCGAAGCGTATTCGATGAGCCAGTACCCGTCCTTCAGCGCTGACCAATAGAACAACGCCCGCGCGGTACGCCCGTTGCCGTCGACGAACGGATGATCAAATCCGATCATGAAATGCAGAATCATCGCGCGCACGAGCGGATGCACGAAACCTTGCCCATCGTTCTGTGCGTTCGCGAAATCGCAAAGACGCCGCAGCCGCTCGGAGAGTTCGCGCGCCGGCGGCGGTAGATGCAGTACCTCGCCGGTCGCCCGATCTTCCACCACAACGCGATCGCCGTCCGATCGAAGGCGGGCAACACCCGCGGGACTATCGAGCGTTCCATGCGTCAACGCTTCGTGGAGCGAAAGGATCAGGTCCGAAGTGAGGGGTTGATCCTTCATCTCGCGTACCAGGCGCATCGCGCGATAGTTGTTGAGCACCATGCGCTCGTCGACCGTGCGCGGCTCGCGCCCGCTCTCGATCATGTCCTTGGCCACGCGCCGCGTCGTAGCTGCGCCCTCGAGCACGGAGCTGCTGTAGGGCTCCTCGATCAGCGACCGCGCAATATAGTAGTCGCCGCTCTCAGCCGTGGCGACGGCCTCCTCGCTCTTGATCTGCCCGCGGGCTTCGCCATCCAGCATATGCAGCTGCGCGCGCATCGCGGGCGTTTCGAAGAACGAGAAGGGTCGTCCATTTGACCCGCGCAGGGGGAGCGATTGCCCGTGCGCTCGCCGCGCAAACTTGATCGCGGCCCACCACGTGTCGTGGGCCAACCCCTCGGGCGCCTCTCGATGGACGAGTTCGTCCCAATGCAGATAGCGGCCCTTTTCGTCGGTCGGCCGCGCATGGGCGAGGAACGTCTTGAGTCGTCCCTTTGCGAGCGTATCGAGGTCATACGACACAGAGGGAGGGGGCTTCGGCAAACGCATTTTATAGACTATAAAGGCATGGACGTTGCGGCGCAATTAACGCCGCAAAATCAAAGAATTGCGCCTTTATACGACCGCCGGAGCGCCAACCCGTTCGATCCAGCGGCGCACCTTCTGCGCGGTCGTCTCCCATCCCGGCTCGCCGATCAGCCAGTGGCTGGCGTTCGCGACCTCGAGATACTCGCCCCGCTCGCGATAGCGCCGCGCGATCGAGGCGACGGTCTTGGGCGGGTTCACGCGGTCGAACGCGCCCGCGACGCACAGCACCGGGCAGTCGATGCGCCGCGCGTCGACGAACGTCGCGCGCCGAACGTCCATCGCCCAATGCAGGATCTCGAACGTGGCGAGCCCCGATTCTGGTACGAAGCGCGCGAACACGCGCTCGCGCTCGCCCGGCGGCAGAAGGTCGAGCGCATGCGTTTCGGCGATCCACGCTTCGGGGCGAAGCGGCTTGTTCCAGAACTGCCCGGCGAGATAAAGCCCCTGCGCCGAGATGATCTCCCAATGCGAGGTCGGCAGTGTCCCCCACGGCGCCGACGGCGCGATCAGGACGAGCGCGCTCACTGGCACGCGCGCGGCCACCATCTGTGCCACGAGACCGCCCATCGAATGACCGATCAGCACGGGCGGCCGCGGCAACCGGCGCACCAGCGCCTCGATGTCGTCGGCGTAGTCGAGCATCGAGGTGAACCCGAGCTCCTTCACCGCGCGCGTGCCGGGCTGCGTGTCGTGGTGGCGCAAGGTCGGCGTGAGGCAGCGCATGCCCTGCGCCTCGAACAAGGCGCGGTAGCCTTCGAACGCCCAATCGGCGCAGAACGCGCCGTGGATCATCACAACCGTCGATTCCATCGGCTGAGAGTCTAGCCCGGCGCGGGCTTGGCCAGGTGTCTGAAACAGGCAACAACCTGCGCGTAAACGTCCCGTTTGAACGGAACGATCAGGCCCGGAAGCGCCTCGACGTTAACCCAACGATAGGCGTCGAACTCCGCGGGCTGGTGGCGTTGCAGGTCGATCTCGCCCTCTTCGCCCAGGAACCGCAGCGCAAACCATTTCTGCCGCTGCCCGCGATATTTGCCTTTGAGCGCGACACCGATCGCCTCGCGCGGCAGATCGTAGACGAACCAGTCGCGCGCTTCTTCCAGCACGGCGACGTTCGTCATGCCCGTCTCTTCTTCCAGTTCGCGCAACGCCGCTGCGCGCAAATCCTCGCCCGTGTCGATCCCGCCCTGCGGCATTTGCCAGGCCTCGTCCAGGTCGCGGTCGATGCGCCGCCCGACGAACGCGAGCCCCGCCCGGTTCAAAACCAACATGCCCACCGCCTGCCGGTAGGGAAGCGACGCTGGGTCGATCATGGGTGCGGCGCCGCCTCGAACGCCGGCTCCGGCGCGGTCGGCAGTTCGACGGGGGCCGCGGGCTTGGCCGGTGCCGCTGCCGGCCGTCGCGGTTGCGGACGCGAGCGCTGCGTCGGCTGCGCCGCGGGGAGCGCGCGCGCCTCCACCAGCACCGATACCGGCACGAGCGCGATGCCCTTCTCTTCGAGCGTCGCCGCCCACGCCGTCACGCGGTCGACCGTCACCGGAAAAGCGCCAGCGACGCCGATCGCCGAGCCGCGCGCCTTGGCGGCCTCTTCGAGCGCTGCGAATTCCTTCTCGATCGCCTCGCGCCGCGGGTCGCGGTCGAGCACGCGGTCGCCCTTGGCGAACGCGGCACCCTCGGCCAGCGCGGCCTCGCGCGCAAGCGACTTCTCCGCCTCGCCGGCATCGAGGAAGTAGAGCCCGCGCGCCGACGTGGATTTGAGCAGCCCGCGCATGTCGTCCGAGCTCGACAAGAACTTTGCGCCTTGCGAGTTGATCAGCCCCGCATAGCCCGACACCTTGGCGAGCACCCGGCGAAGCCGTGCCGGGTTCTCCTCCGACGTTTGCCCGGTCAATAGCGTGTCCTGCCCCGGATCGTTGTCCGGATAATCGTACGGCTCGAGCGGCAGCTCGAGCACGACCTCGTGCCCCTTGCCGCGCGCGGTCGACACCAATCCCTGCAACGACGAACCGTAAGGTGTCACCGCAAGTGTCACGCCCGCGGGCAGCCGGTCGATCGCCGCCTGCGTCACCGCCTCGCCGAGGCCGAGCCCCCCGATCACGATCGCGATCTTGGGCCGCGGGTCCGACCGGTCGAACGGCCGCGCATAGACGTCCATCGCCTTACGTCCGTCGTCGGCGATCTTGGGCAAGGGACCCTCGACCGCCATCTCGACCAGCGTCGGATCGCTGATGACGACCCCGTTCACGGAGACGAGCGAAGCCGCCGCCGCGGGCGCCTCCGCCCCGGCCGCAGGCCCGGCGGGCGTGGGCAGGCGCTCGATCTTGATCACCTCGACCGGCTCGCCGTCGTCCGCGTCGCCGAACAGCGACACGAAGATGATGATGAGAAAGATCACGATCGCCGCGATGGTCGCCGCCGTCCCCACGGCGTTTGCGCCGCCCAGGGCATTGGGAAACTGAGGCAAATTCATCGCGCGCTCTGCAAAGGGGAAGCGAAATGTGCCCGCGCGGCCAAGTTGAATCAAGCAGTCCCCGTGTCTCCCCCATCACGCGGGCGTTCGAATGCGCGCGAAACCTGCCGTTAACACTTGACGCGCAGGTTCGTAATGACGGCTGAGTGAGGCCGCATGGGTAGGGTAGAAATGCGCTGGCTGATCGTCATCGCCGGGCTTTGCGTCGCCGTGTTCGGCGCCACGCCGGCGCTCGCACACGCGCACGCCAAGAAGGCGGCGCCCGAAACGCATCGAACGGTGCCGCCGCCCGCGCCGCTGAAGGCGCGCCCGGCATCGCCGTGTGAGGTTCGTACCGCCGTCGTTCGCGAGGCCGCACCGCCGGTTGAAACCCACGTTCACAGCCACGACCACGACGGCGGCGAACACAATCCCGCCGATCACAGCCATCCGGTCGGCGCCGACGTCTTGCACCAGATCATGTTCCATCACAGCGTCGACGCGGCGTTTCAGGTCGAATTCGCGCTGCCGCCACGAACATCGGCCACCGCTGAGACGATCGATCACCGGGACGAACGCCGCACCGGCATCACCGTGTTGCCGCCCGTTCCTCCGCCGCTTGGCTGACGCGGGCCTTCGGGCCCTCCGTCGCAGCAACGTGGAAATCACCAGGAACGGCAATCCGCCATGTTTCGTCTCATAGCCGCCGCGCTCGTCTGCGCCGCGGGAATCGCGCTGCCAAGCATGGCGGCCGAACAGCACACGCCGGGCGGGCGCGCAGTCGCGCTTGACGAGGCGGTCGAACGCGCGCTCGACGCGGCGCCCGCGCTCAAGGCGCGCGAAACGCGCGTTGAAGCCGCAGCCGCGGGCGTTACCCAGGCGAGCGCGCTGCCCAATCCCACGCTCGACCTCGAGCTTGAGAATGCGCCGGGCTCCGGCCGCTTCGCCGACTTCGAGCGGAACGAACTCACGCTCGGTCTGCGCCAGCGCGTCGAAATGGGCGGCAAACGCTCAAGCCGCCGCGCCATCGCCGAGGCCGAGCGGGAAGGGGCCGTGCTCGATCAGGAGCGTGCGCGTCTCGACGTCGTCTTCGAGGCCAAATCCGCCTACTTCGAAGTCTGCGCCGCGACGCTCGCGCTCGACGCTGCCGACGCCCGCCTCGCCGCCGCCAAGGATGTCGAAGCGATGGCCGCACGCCGGGTACGCGCCGCGCGCGACCCGGTCACCGCGCGCCTGCGCGCCGAAATCCAAACCGCCGAAGCCAGAACCGCGCGCGAACAGGCGCTGCACGATCTGCACAACGCCAAGCGCACGCTCGCCGTTCTCTGGGGCGACACGAACGAGGACTTCGCCGTCGATACGAAGGTGCTCGCCGAAGCCCCGCCGGAGCGCAAAAACCTCGACGCAGCTTCCGCCCCTGATGTGGCCGCGCGCGAAGCCGTTGCCCGCCGCGCCGCCGCGGCAGCCGAACTGGAGCGCGCGAACGCGTCGAGCGACGTGACGCTCGGCGCCGGCGTCCGTCGCTTCGAAGAAGGCGGCGAACTTGCCGGTGTCTTCTCGCTCTCCGTCCCGCTCGCGATCTTTGACGGCAACGAAGGCAACATCGCGCGCACGGCAGCCGAAGCCCGCGCCGCCGAACTCGACGTCGCCGACGCGCGCCGACGCCACGAGATCAGCCTCGTCAAATACGAAGAAAACGCCGCACGCTCGCGCACCGAACTCGAGACGATCCGAAAGGACTTGCTGCCCCGCGCGCGCGAAGCGCTCGCCGCCGCGCGCCGCGGTTATGACGCCGGCGCATTCGCCTACCACGAAATCGCCGAAGCGCGGCGCATTCTCGACGACGTCGTCGCGCGCGAGATTGCAGCGCTGCGCGAACTCCACATCGCCCACGCCGCGCTCGACCGCCTGTCGGGAACGAACGCGCCCGCGAAATCCGAGGATGCAAAGCCATGAAACGTCCGCTCGTTCGCGCTCTGAGTTTCGCGGCTGTCGCCGTTCTTGCCGCCTGCGGTCAGCCGACCGGCGGCGCCGCACCGGGCGGTCACGGCGCCGAAGCTGAAGAATTCGAACGCGGCCCGCACCGCGGCCGCATGCTGCGCGCCGGCGACTTCGCGCTCGAAATCACGATCTTCGAAACGGGCGTGCCGCCGGAGTATCGCGTCTACGCCTACAATGGCGGCGCACCCGTGAAGCCGGCCGATGTGAAGCTTTCGATCGTGCTGAAGCGCCTCGGCGGCAAACAGGACGTGTTCGCGTTCGCGCCGGAGGGCGACTTCCTGCGCGGCAACGGCGTCGTGGTCGAGCCGCATTCGTTCGACGTCGAGGTGACCGCCGTTCACGCCGGCAAGACGCACAAATGGGCTTACGCATCCTACGAGGGCCGCACCACGATCGCGGAGGCGGCGGCCAAGGAAGCCGGCGTCACGATCGAGAAGACGGGCCCGGCCACGATCAAGCTCACGATCGAACTCTTGGGTCACGTCGATCTTGCGCCGGGCGCCAAGGCGGACCTGCGCGCCCGCTTCCCCGGCAAGGTCTTGAGCGTCGAGCGCAACATCGGCGACGTAGTGAAGGCAGGCGAAACGCTCGCCCGCATCGAAAGCAACGAAAGCCTCCAGTCCTATGCCGTGACAGCGCCGTTCGACGGCGTCGTCATGGAACGCAACATCAACCCCGGCGACGTGACCACGGAAGGCGTCATCTTCGTTGTCGGCAATCCGTCCAAACTCGCGGCCTCGTTCCACGTCTTCGATCGCGACGCCGCCCGCATCCGTGAGGGGCAGGAGGTGAAGATCGTGGGCCTCGACGGCACCACGTCGGTGGACGCGAAACTGACCTCGCTGTCGCCGGCGAAGGACCCGGCGTCGCAGTCGATCGCCGCGCGCGCGATGTTCGAGGATGCGGAGCGCCGCTTCCGCCCGGGCGTCACCGTGCGCGGCCACGTCGTCGTCGATCAGGCCGACGTGCCGCTCGCGGTGAAGACGAAGGGCATCCAACGCTTCCGTGATTTCGAGGTGGTCTACGCCAAGGTCGGCGAAACCTACGAAGTCCGTATGCTCGAAATCGGCCGCCGCTCGGCGGAGTGGACGGAAGTCTTGGGCGGCGTCGACCCCGGCATCGACTATGTCGTCGAGGGCAGCTTCCTGATCAAAGCGGACATAGAAAAGTCGGGCGCCTCGCATGACCACTGAGCGCGCGCCGATCTTCGAGCGCATCATCGGCTTTGCGATCGCACAGCGCTGGCTCGTGTTGGCGGTGGTGCTGGGCCTTGCCGCGCTCGGCATCTGGAATTTCCAGCGTCTGCCGATCGACGCCGTGCCCGACATCACGAACGTCCAAGTTCAGATCAACACGGAGGCGCCGGGCTACTCGCCGCTCGAAGCCGAACAGCGCATCACGTTCCCGGTTGAAGCCGCACTCGCCGGCGTTCCGCGCCTCGCTTACACGCGCTCGATCTCGCGTTACGGCCTCAGCCAAGTGACGGTGGTGTTCGAAGACGGCACCGACATCTATTTCGCGCGTCAGATCGTGGCCGAACGCCTGCAAGCCGCGCGCGGGCAGTTGCCGTCGGGTCTCGAACCGCAAATGGGTCCGATCGCAACCGGCCTGGGCGAGATCTTCATGTACTTGGTCGAACCCGAAAAGGGCGCGACCAAGGCTGACGGCACGGCGTGGACGCCGACCGACTTGCGCACGATCCAGGATTGGGTCATCCGCCCGCAACTCGCGACCGTGCGCGGCGTGACGGAGGTCAACACCGTCGGCGGTTACAAGAAGGAATTCCACGTCACGCCCTATCCCGAGCGACTGGCCGCACTCGACGTTTCGATCGCCGACGTGATCGCGACGTTGGAAAGGAACAACGCCAACGCAGGCGCGGGCTACATCGAACGCAACGGCGAGCAAATCCTGATCCGCGTCCCGGGTCAGGCGTCGAGCGAGGAGGACCTGAAGAACCTGGTGCTCGCCCGTCGCGGCGACGTCTCGGTGCGCATCGCCGATGTCGCGGACGTGGGCCTGGGCGCGGAACTGCGCACGGGCGCGGCGACCGTGAATGGGCAGGAGGTCGTGCTCGGCACGGTCTTCATGCTCGTGGGCGAGAACAGCCGTACCGTCTCTCACGCCGTGGCGGAGAAGCTGAAGGAGATCAACGAAACGCTGCCCGAAGGCGTCGTCGCCCGCGCCGCCTACGACCGCACCACGCTCGTCGACCGTACGATCCTGACCGTCGAGACGAATTTGCTCGAAGGCGCGCTTCTCGTCGTTGCCGTGCTCTTCCTGCTGCTCGGAAACTTGCGCGCGGCGTTGATCACCGCGGCGATGATCCCGCTGTCGCTGTTCCTCGCCATCACCGGCATGGTGCAGAACCGCGTCTCGGGCAATCTGATGAGCTTGGGCGCGCTCGACTTCGGCCTCATCGTCGACGGCGCGGTCATCATCGTCGAGAACTGCTTGCGCCGTTTCGGCATGGAACAGCATCGCCTGGGCCGCCTTCTCACGCGCGACGAACGCTTCGCCCTGACGGCGTCGGCGACGGCGGAGGTGATCAGGCCCAGCCTCTTCGGCGTCTTGATCATCACGATCGTCTACATCCCGATCTTCGCTTTGACCGGCATCGAAGGAAAGATGTTCCACCCGATGGCGTTCACGGTGGTGACAGCGCTGCTTGCGGCCCTTCTGCTCTCGATCACGTTCGTGCCCGCCGCGGTCGCACTGTTCGTGACCGGCAAAGTCGACGAGAAGGAGAACTGGCTCATGCGCGGCGCGCGCGTGTTCTACGCACCGCTGCTCGACTTCTCGCTTGCGAACCGCTTCCTGGTCGTGCCCGCCGCAGCAGCGCTCGTGTTGGTCAGCGCGTTTGCCGCTTCCCGCATGGGTTCCGAGTTCATCCCGAACCTGGACGAAGGCGACATCGCGCTCCACGCGCTGCGCATCCCCGGAACCAGCCTGACGCAAGCCGTTTCGATGCAGGAGGCGCTCGAAAAGAAACTGCGCCAAGCGCCGGAGATCGAACTGACGTTCGCGAAGCTCGGCACGGCGGACGTCGCCGTCGATCCGATGCCGCCGTCGGTCGCCGACACGTTCATCATCGTCAAGGACCGCAGCCTCTGGCCCGATCCCTACAAGACGCGCAGCGAACTCTTCGCGGAACTGGAGCGCATGGCGAAGGACGTGCCTGGCAACAACTACGAATTCACCCAGCCGATCCAAATGCGCTTCAACGAGCTGATCGCGGGCGTCCGCGCCGACGTCGCCGTGAAGGTGTTCGGCGACGACCTGGACGAACTGCACGCGGTCGGCGAGAGCATCGAGGCCGTGCTGAAGTCGATCCCCGGCGCCCGCGACGTGGCGGTGGAACAGGTGACGGGCCTGCCCTTGCTCTCGATCACGCCGAACCGCGCCGCCCTCGCACGGCTGGGTTTGAGCGTCGCCGACGTGCAAGACGTGGTCGCGACCGCATTGGGCGGAAGACCCGCGGGCCAGATCTTCGAAGGCGACCGCCGCTTCGACATCGTCGTCCGCCTGCCCGAAACCGTGCGCAACGACATCGAAGCGATCGGCCGCATCCCGATCCCGCTCCCCGCGCGCGAGGGCGGCGGCCGCGATCCGGCGTTCGTGCCGCTCTCCGAGGTTGCCGATCTCGAACTGGCGACGGGCCCGAACCAAATCAGCCGCGAGAACGGCAAGCGCCGCGTCGTGGTGACCGCGAACGTGCGCGATCGCGACCTGGGTTCCTTCGTCGCCGAAGCGCGCGCGGCCGTCGCCGAGCGCGTGGAGCTGCCCGAGGGCAGCTGGCTCGGCTACGGCGGCACGTTCGAGCATCTGATCTCGGCGGCGAACCGGCTCTCGATCGTCGTGCCGCTGACGCTGCTTTTGATCTTCGGCGTGCTGTTCTCGCTCTACAATTCGGCGAAGGACGCGGCGATCGTCTTCTCGGGCGTGCCGCTCGCGCTCACCGGCGGCGTCGCGGCACTCCTCATCCGCGACATGCCGCTCTCGATCTCGGCCGCGGTCGGCTTCATCGCGCTTTCGGGCGTCGCCGTCCTGAACGGCGTCGTCATGGTCTCGTTCATCCGCGCGCTGCGCGACCAGGGTCTGGCCGTAAGTGACGCGATCCGCGAAGGCGCACTCACGCGGCTACGCCCGGTGTTGATGACGGCGCTGGTCGCAAGCCTCGGCTTCGTGCCCATGGCCTTGAACGTCGGCACCGGCAGCGAGGTCCAGCGCCCGCTCGCCACCGTCGTCATCGGCGGCATCGTCTCCTCGACGATACTCACCCTCCTCGTTCTCCCAGCGCTCTACCGGATGTTCCACGCAGAGCGGCGCTGAGCCTCAAACGACGAAGGGGCCGTTCCCGGCCCCTTCGAGGTTGGATATGCGACGGCTGGCCTCAGTTCGGCTTCGCCGGCGGCGCCTTCGGTTCGGCGCTCGACACCATCTCCTGCCCGCGCAGCAGGCGCAGCGCATAGGTGAGCTGGAAGTCGTCGAACTTTTCGCCCGGCTTCGGCTTCACGACCGGGCCGACATGCGGCTTCTTGCCCTCCTGCGCGTCCAGATGCTTCGGCAGGTTCGCTTCCGACAAGCGGTCGGTCGCGTCCTTTTCGCTGTCGGCGTCGTGCGTCTGCTCGACCAGGATGTCGGGATCGATGCCCGTTGCCTGGATCGAGCGTCCCGAGGGCGTGTAGTACTTCGCCGTCGTGAGACGGAGCGCGCCGTCCACGCCGCCCGAAAGCGGAATGACCGTCTGCACCGAGCCCTTGCCGAACGAGCGGTTGCCGATGACGCGCGCGCGCTTTTGGTCCTGCAGCGCGCCCGCGACGATCTCCGACGCCGAGGCGGAGCCTTCGTTGATGATCACGACGACCGGAACGCCCGCGAACACCTGGCCCGAACGCGCGCCGTAGCGTTGCGTGTCGCCCGCGCGCCGTCCGCGCGTCGAGACGACCTCGCCCTGATCGAGGAACGCATCCGACACGTAGATCGCCTGGTCGAGCAACCCGCCCGGATTGTTGCGAAGGTCGAGCACGATGCCGCGCAGCTTGCTGCCGATCTTGGCCTTCGTCTGGTCGACGGCCTTTTCGAGCCCGTCTTCCGTCTGCTCGTTGAACGTCGTGATGCGGATATAGGCGATGTCGCCTTCTTGGCGCCAGCGCACGCTTTCCACGCGGATGATCGCCCGCGTCAGCGTGACTTCGATCGGCTTCTTCTCGCCCTTGCGCAGGATCGTGATCCTGATCTGCGAGTTGACCGGCCCGCGCATCTTGTCGACGGCTTCCGAAAGCGTCAGCCCTTGGATCGACATCCCGTCGATCGTCGCGATGAGGTCGCCCGACTTGATCCCGGCCCGCGCGGCCGGCGTCCCGTCCATCGGCGAGATCACCTTGACGAGGCCGTCTTCCATCGTGACCTCAAGGCCCAAACCGCCGTACTCGCCGCGGGTCGAAACCTGCATGTCCGAGAAGTTCTTCGGGTTCAGATAGCTCGAGTGCGGGTCGAGCGAGGTCAACATGCCGTTGATCGCGTTTTCGACCAGCTCCGCGTCTTTGACCTCGCGCACATAGTCGTTTTTGACGCGTTCGAACACGTCGCCGAAAAGGTTCAGCTGCCGGTACGTGTCGGTACCGGCCACCGTCACCATCGGCGCGAACAAAAATGCTGCGCCGAACCCTATGCTGCCTGCGACGCCTGCGAGGAGAAGTTTGTTCATGGATCTAACCGCTCACTTTTTCCCTGAGTTCGGCAAACCAGGGTGCCGGATTCACCGGCACGCCGTTGCGCCGAAATTCGATATAGAGACTTGCGCCTTGAGCCCGCTGTACGCCTTCGCCGTCCGACGACCGGGCCAGAGACATTCTTCCGACCGGTTCGCCCGCAAGTACGGTTTGACCCACAACACCATCGATCTTCGCAAGACCTGCTAGCAGCACATGATAGCCGCCGTTTGCGCTGATGATCAACATTTGACCGTAGCCCCGGAAGGGCCCGGCGAACATGATCTTTCCGTCACACGGACTTGTGACCGGCGCGCCATGTCGTGTCGAAAGCCTAATTCCCGCCAATTGTCCGCCCGCGCCGTCGCTTTGCCCAAATCTTGCCGTAAGTTCACCGTTAGCGGGTAACGTCAACAAACCGCGAAGACCGTCGAGCGGCGCGTCGCGGGCGGCTCCCGCCGAGGCGATCTGGTTTGTGACGATGGGCGCGCTACCACGGATAGCGGGACGCTTGGCGTCTTCGTCGAGGCTTGCAATCAGCGCGCGCAAGTCGCCCGCCTGTTGCGCAAGCGCGCCGATGCGCGTCTGCGTCGCGCGCAGATCCTGATCGGTTTGCGCGGCCATGCTGCGCCTCAGGATCAAAAGTTCGCTGAGCATGTTGCGGTCGTTCTCGAGCGCCGCGGCGGCCGCGGCGACCTTCAGCCGTTCGGCCGCCACCTTCCGCCGCAAGTCCCGCGTGTTCTTGAGCTTGACCGCAAGCTCTCCCGCCTTGTCCTGCACCTTGGGCACGACGACGGTCAAAAGCATCGCCGAACGCGCGGCGGCCGTCGCGTCGTCAGGCCGCACGACAAGCGCCGGCGGCGGCGCATGGCCCATCCGCTGCAGCACCGCCAGAAGCAGGGACAGCTTGCCCCGCTGTTCGACCAGCGCCCGCGTTTCCGCCGCCTCGCGCGTCTCGAACTCGGCCAGGCGCTGCTCCACCACGTTGAGCTCGCGCTCGCGCGTCTGCGCCGCGGCCGCCGCGTTAATCAGCTTGGTCTTGAGTTCTGCCTGCTCGCGCACCAGCTGCGCAGCGGCCCCGGTCAGCGTATCGACGTTGCGCTTGTCTTGCCCCAGTTGCTTCTCGATCTGGTCGAGCTTCTCGAGCGGATCGATCGGATCGCCGGCGTTCTGCGCGAAGGCGGGCGGCGCGAGGGCGAGCGCCGCCGCCACGACCGTGACTTCGAGCATTGCCTGCAGCTTTCGCATCATCGCCCTTGACGCAATCGCCGGGTCCGTGCCCCGGAACCCGCGATTCGGTAGAGCATGCCACAAACGACTCAGCCGCGCTTCGTTTGATGCGCCACCGCCTGAATGCGCGCCTCGATTTCCTCAGGGTTGCCATGGAAATGGCTCTCCGCGGCCAGCATCCGATCGTTCAGCCGGTAGACCTTCGGCACGCCGGTCGGCAGGTTGATCACCTCGATCTCCGCCTCGCTCAAGCCCTCAAGGTGCTTGAGCAGCGCGCGCAGCGAATTGCCGTGCGCCGCGACCAGCACCTTCTTCTTCGCCTTGATCATCGGCGCGATGTCGCTCTGCCAGTACGGCAGCACCCGCGCCGACACGTCTTTCAGGCTCTCGCCGCGCGGAAGGTCTGCGTCCCGCACCCCTGCGTACCGCGCATCGTGCCGCGGATAGTCGGCATCGTCGAGCGCGACGAGCGGCGGCTGTGTCGCATACCCCCGCCGCCATTGATGCACTCGGGCCTCGCCGAATTTCTCGACCGCCTGGTGCTTGTCTTTGCCCTGAAGCGCCCCGTAGTGCCGCTCGTTCAGCCGCCAGTCTTTGACGACCGGGATCCACATCAGATCCATCTCTTCAAGCACGAGCCACAGCGTCTTGATCGCCCGGCTCTGCAACGACGTGAACGCGATGTCGAAATGGAACCCGTCCTTGCGCATCTGCCGCCCGGCCGCCCGCGCCTCGGCGACGCCCTGCTCGGAGAGCGGACTGTCGCGCCAGCCCGTGAAGATGTTCTGCTTGTTCGCCTCGCTCTGCCCGTGGCGGATGATGACGAGATCGTAGGTCGAAGCTTGCATCGCTCTTACCGAAGCACCGTGAAAAGAGCCGCCACGTACGCGAAAATCGCCGCCGCCGCAACCACAGCCGAAACCTTGTGAAAGATCTCGTTCTTGACCACGAGGCCGGGGATGACCCCGGCAATGAACCCCGCGTGGAAGATGAGGTCTGGCGTCGCGGGCAAGCGCCCCTCGAGCGCGAACGTCCGCGCCAAGCTGATGATCAGCAGCGCCAGCAATATGCCGAAGAACCAGCGCACCTGCACATAGTAGTTCCTGCGCAAATCCAACGCCTCGTCGCGATCGAAATCGGGCAACACCAGCGCGCTCAAGAAGAACAACAGGATCGGCTGCATCAAGGTCAGGCTGAAGGCCAGAAACGTCCACGTCTCGACGTTGCGCAACCCGAACATGCTCCACCACGTCTGCACGTGGACGAGCAGCAGCGCCAACGCCCACACGATCGTCGGCCAATAGACCGTGACCCGTCCCCGCATCTGCACGATGCGCGCAAGGCCCATCAGCAAATTCGTGATGCCAAGACCCAGAACGATCGAAATCAGAACCGAAAGATGGGTGAAGGCATCCATGCGAAGCTGCTATTTCCCGAGCGCCTTGCGCACCGCGTCCAGCGCGACGTCCCGCCCCGCGCGATAGTCGGCATAGGTCAACGGCGCCGCGATGTCGGGCTCGAGCGAGGTCACGCGGATCGGATTCTCGCGCACCGACCAGTGGCAGTCCTTCTCCGGACAACCTGTCACGTAGTTGTGCCGCTCCGTCGCGGGCAGCAAATACGCCTTCGAAACCGGCAGCTCCATCAACCCGCCCTCGGCCCAGAATTCGAGATGATCGCCGATCGGCTCACCCACGATCGTCACGCGCGACGGCGCGGCCTGTTTCAGATACCCGGCGCTAGCAATCCCTGCGGAAAACGTGCGCCCTGAGGTCAGAATAAAAATCCGTCCGGGCACAAGCGCCGGCAACGCCTGCATGAAGTCCCGCGTCGTGTTGAGGTCGCCGCCGCCGTCGAGCCGCAGATCGACGACGACGTTGGTAGGCCTGGCCTTCTTCAGCGTCGCCCGCGCGTCCGCAAAGAACGTCTCGATCTTCTGATCGTAGAACGACTTGTTGATGCGCAGCTGAAAGTAGAAAGCATCGAGTTCCGGCAACATCGCACTCGGGAAAGCCTTCCCCGGCGAGCCTAGGGAAAGCGGCACAGCGCCGGACACGTTTTCAGGCGCAAACGTGACGAGCCGAGAATTGTCGAAGAAGTCGAAGATCTCGCCCTTCGGTGGGTCGAGCGCGCCGTCGAACACGCGAGTTACCTTTGAACCGTTCGCGAGCTCGAGCTGCATTTCGATCCGATCGGCACTCTTCGCGATTCCCGCAGCATGGAGCAGGGCAGGGGACTCCACGAACAAACCGACCCACTCGTCGCGTTTGCCTTCACGTCCGCCGAAGTACTTTCCGAAAGCGGTGCGGAGTTCGTCGGCGCTCCGGCCTTCGATCGAGATCACGTGCGCGCCCAACAGCTCGCGCATCGTCTCCGGCGCATGCACGACGCGCAGCCCGTCGGCGAACACGTGAAGCTGCAAGGGAACGCGGTTGAACCGATGCTGCCAAACGCCCGGAGCCAGCATGGTGTGCCCATTCCGCGCCAGCGCTGCAATGTGCGCGACCGCAAGCTGGAACGCAGCCGGTGTCATGTTCTCCGCGCTTGCTTTCAGCTTCGCGAACTCAGCCTCCGCCGCCGCCCGCTCCGCGGGCGAATACGAGGCATCGAGATTTAGGAACTCGCGCAGCTTCGGCATGTCGCCGCTGAAATCGTCTGCGAACGCGGGCGATGCGGCGAGAAAAGTGCAAAGAACTGCGGACGCAAGAGTGGACGTTTTCATTCGTGTCCCCACGCGTTGAACAGACCCCGTCAGTTTAGCCCGCCGTAGCGCGCCGTCACAATGTGCAGTTCCGTAGCGTTGATCGAACGGCCGCGCGGCTGTATTGCCCTTCATGAGGGAGAGCCGCGACGCAATGCCTGAGACCGCCCTGACGATCGAACTCCTGCTGCGCGGCGCCGCCATCGGCGCGCTGGCCGCGACCGCCGTCGCGTTCTTCCGCGGTGGCGCGAGTCTTTCTGTGCGCATCGCAGGCCTTCTCTTCTGCCTCAGCGTCATCGGCTACGTCCTTAACTCATCACCCGCCCTGCGTGAGGCGGGCGGCCTGTTGATCGCCCCCGCATGGGCGCTTTCGCTCGCGGGCGGCGGCTACTTCTGGCTCTTCATCTACATCCTGTTCGAAGACCGGCGCATCACATGGCAGTCGCTCATTCCGGCCGCCGTGCTCACGATCGTCGGCGTCATCGGCGTGATCACAAAGCCGCCGGTGCGCAGCGCGGTTTGGATCGTGCACAATCTGATCGAGATCACGCTTTCGGCGCACGCGCTCTACATCATCTATCGCTCATGGCGCGGCGATCTGGTGGAGGCGCGCCGACGCCTGCGCGGGCCTTTCTTGGGCCTTGTCACTGTGCTCACGATCGCCCTCGCCGGAGTCGAAATCGGCGAGAGCTTGGGCGTCGAGGCCTGGTGGTACAGCCTTGCCGGCGCCGCCACGCTCGCCGTCTTCTGCCTGGCCGGCAACTTCATCCTTTTGCAGACGCGCGACGCTCTCTTCGGCGCGGCGATTCCGGCCGGAGCATCCAGCGCCGAACCGGGCATCGACCCGGCCGATCGCCTCGCGTTCGAAAAACTCGCTCAGGTGATGGACAAGGACGAAGCCTGGAAGGCGGAGGGCCTGACAATTGGCTCGCTGGCGGAGAAAGTCGGCCTCCCCGAACACCGCCTGCGCCGCCTGATCAACGACCATTCCGGTCACCGCAACTTCGCCGCCTTCGTCAACGCGCGCCGGATCGAGGCGGCCAAGCGCACGCTCGCCGACCCTGCTCAAGCCCGCACGACGATCGCGGCCGTCGCTTTCGACCTCGGCTTCGGCTCGCTCGGCCCCTTCAACCGCGCCTTCAAAGAAGCGACCGGCAAAACCCCCACCCAATGGCGCCGCGACGCGCTGGGCCAGGCCTCGCCGAATTCGGAAATCCCTGGCTGATTCCGAAAGCAACCAAGCTTTTCCGCCATTGGCGAGACTGAACGGATGGCGTCCCCCACCTTGCAACCCTGTGCAAGGAGGCACTTCCCATGGACGCATTTCTGCAAGCCTTGGCCAGCCAATGGCTCTCCAACATGACGACGGACCTGACCCGCTACGCGGTCTTCGCGATCGGCGTTTGGGCGGGGCTATGGGTTCTGCTCGGCGGGGTTCTGAAGAACCGGAAGATCCGCGCGGACAAACCGCCCGCCCGCCAGATGGTCGTCGAGTTCCTGATCTCGCTTCGTTCCGTCGCGATCTTCTCGACGATCGCGCTCATCCCCCTGGTGCTGAGCTGGTTTGACCTGTTCCACGGCCACCAGATCGCGACGTCCTGGGGCCCGGTCTGGTTCTGGGTCAGCCTCGTTCTGATGATCCTCGCCCACGACGCGTATTTCTATTGGGTCCACCGCCTGATCCACGACCCGCGTCTGTTCCGCCGCTTCCACCGCCGCCACCACAAGAGCCACAACCCCTCGCCGTTCACCGCCTACAGCTTCGACATCGGCGAGGCGGCGCTCATGGGCATCTTCGTGCCGATCTGGGTGATCGCGGTCCCCACGCCCTGGCCCGCCGTCGGCCTCTTCGTCCTGCACCAAATCGTGCGCAACACGCTGGGCCATTCGGGCTACGAGATCATGCCCGCCCGCAAGGACGGCCGCCCGCACCTCGATTGGCTGACGACGACCACGCATCACGACCTGCACCACGCCCAAGCCGGCTACAACTACGGCCTCTACTTCACCTGGTGGGACCGTTGGATGGGCACGGAGCACCCGGACTACTACGCCCACTACGCGCTCGCCGTCGGTAAGACGCACGAGTTCGTATCATGCGGCAAGCCGGAAAGAGCAGCCTCGTGAGCCGGGTATTCCTGCGCGGGCTCGCTTTCACCTTTGTGATCGTCGCCGCCGGCGCGATCGCCTTTGCCCAAGCGATCGCACCATCAGGCACCGGCTTCCAGGCCAAGACGATGTGTTCGGCCGTCTTCATCGGCGGCCGGACGGAAGAAAGCGTGCGCGCCGAAGAGTTCGCCGGCCTCCACCCGTTGATGGGTCTGATCGGTTCGACCGTCGATCGTGAGCGCAAAGAGGTCGCATCGTCGTTGCTCGGCCTCGGCGTCCGCCGCGCCGTCTACCGCGAAGGCTTGGGCTGCACGCTCGTATTCGACGACAAGCCGCTGCCTCCGCCGCCAGCGGCTCTCACAGCCCCGCGCGCCGAGCGCCCGCAGGACGCCATCGACGACGGCGTGACCACGCCGATGTCGCCCTTACTCTTTGAAGCGTTGGACAGAGCCTTTGCGGAGCGCGACCCGGCAAATCCGCAGCGCACGCGCGCCGTCCTTGTCGTGAAGGACGGCCGGTTGATCGCCGAGCGTTACGCGCCGGGCTTCGACGCAACGATGCCCATGTACGGCGCCTCAATGAGCAAGACCGTGACGGGCGCGCTTGCCGGCATGCTGGTAAGCCGCGGACTCGTCGATCTGAAGGCGCCGGCCCGCGTCGCGCGCTGGCAAGCGCCCGATGATGCGCGCCGCAAGATCACGTTCGAGAATCTGTTGCAGATGTCGAGCGGCTTGCGGTGGAGCGAAGACGCCGGCGACCCGTTCGGCGATCTCGTGACCCTGATCTTTCGCTCGGCCGACGCCGCCGCCTACGCCGAAGATCGCAAGCTCGTTCATCCCCCGGGCGCGCACTTTGCCTACGACACGGGAACGAGCGTGATCGTTTCGCGCATCTTGCTCACCGCGCTCGGCGGCGACCGCGCGGCGTATCTCGCGCTCCCGCGCACCGCGCTGTTCGATCCCGCGGGCATGCAAAGCGCAGTGATGGAACCCGACGCTGCGGGAACGCTTGTCGGCTCATCGCATGTCCACGCCACCGCGCGCGACTGGGCGCGCTTCGGCGAGCTCTATCGCTTGGACGGCAAGCGCCCGGACGGCGTGCGCGTTCTGCCGGAAGGATGGGTCGCCTACAGCACAGCACCGGGCCCCGCCACGCATGGCCGCTATGGCGCGCACATCTGGCTGAACCGCGAAGGTCCGAACGGCCAGCCGCGCCGCCGCCCGTCGCTGCCCGACGACACGATGCTGATGAACGGCCAATTCGGCCAACTCGTCGCCGTGATCCCAAGCCGCGGCGTCACCATCGTCCGCCTCGGCGACACCCGCGACTGGGACTTCGCCGCGGATCCGGATCGACTGATAGCGGATGTTCTGAGTTCTCTAAGGTGATCACGGCACGGCGAGTCTTCGCGCGCGGGATCACTCCTGCTCCGACGTCAATGCCAGGATCAGATTGACCGTTGACCAACTAGCGACGCCTGTGCCCGCGAAGTCCCGATCGTAACTCCAAATGTCGGCGTTCGCGCGCCAAGCACAAGCGAGTACATGCGCATCGTTCGTGGAGCCGTTCCGCGTGGCGACGGCATCTCGAAGCGCCACCTCTGCCGGCGCAACATCGCTCTCGATCTCGTCAACGAAAATGATCTGAAACTCGCGCAGCACGTCGTCGAGTGCCGGCAACAGCTCCGGCGCTCGCATGCCGAACTCAATTCGACGTCGCGCTTCGACGACTGCGCGATCGGTTGTGACAAGCGCACAGTGATCGGTCACGAAGTCGATCGCGCCCTTGCTTCTGCCGCGCGCGGCCGCAATCAGAATGGACGTGTCGACGGTGAGGACGTTTTTCGGCCGCCTCATTTTTTCCGCTTGGACTGGCGCTGCAGCTCCCGCACGGCGTCGGGCGTCCAGTTGGTCTTGTCGACGGGACCAAACGCTTCAAGCGCGGCATCGTCGGCCTTCACGTTCCGCCCCTTCGCGAGGGTTTCCGCCCGCTCGAGTGACTTTCTGAGGCGCGCCTTGTTCAGTTTCTTCGCCGGTATAATGAAGGCGATCGTCCGCTCGCCGGACGTAATCGGCGTAAGCCCGTCCAGCGTCTCGATCGTTTCGCCGCTGACCTTCTGCAAGTCGCGAATGCTGATGCGCTTGTTCATGGCGCTTACATACGAGCGTATGTAACAGATGTCAAATTCAAGGCCTATGATACGGATGCCCCGCCAATATCGTCATCGCGCGGAACAGCTGCTCGGCGAGCATCGTGCGCACGAGCAGGTGGGGCCAGGTTTGCGTACCGAAGGCGAGCGTGAGGCGCGCGCGGCGCTTGGCGTCCGCGGGCAATCCGTCCGCCCCGCCGATGACGAAGAGCGCGCGCGCTTCGCCCGCGTCCCGCCACGCGGCGAGTTGTTTCGCCAACGCTTCGCTTGAAAGCGACTTGCCGCGTTCGTCGAGCGCCACCACGAGCGGCGCGGTTGCGCACGCCTCGACGATCTTCTCAGGCTTGCGCTCGTCGGCCTCGTTGAGTGCGAACGACGCGAACCCCAATGCGCGCCCCGTATCGCGCGCCTTCGTCAGATAGGAAAGTGCCAGCTCGGTTTCCGCCGCGGACTTCGCGCGTCCGCCGGCCAGGATGTCGATGTCGAGAGCCAAGAAGCGTCAGACCGCCTCGGCCATGGCCGCGCCGTCGCCCCACATCTTTTCCAGATTGTAGAACGCGCGCACTTCCGGCCGGAACACGTGAACGATGATGTCCATCGCGTCGACGAGCACCCAATCGCCCGCGGGCAATCCTTCCGCGCGGCCTTGGATGCCCTGCTTCTTCAACTCCTCCGTCAAGTGCTCCGCGATCGCCGCGACATGGCGGTTCGAGCGTCCGCTGGCGACGACCATATAGTCGGCCATCGGCGTCTTCTCGCCGAGATCGATCGCGACGATGTTCTCCGCCTTGTCGGCGTCGAGCGTCTTGAGCACGAGATCGAGCAGTTTGCGGGAGGCTTCAGGCGCCTTTTTCGCCGCTTTGGGCGACGCTGCTTTCGTTGCAGCGGCCTTCTTCGCCGGAGCCTTGCGCGTCTTGGACGCGGGAACGGATGACTTCGCCCGCGCGGTGCGGGTCGTACGCTTGGCGGTCAGTGGTGCACTCCTTTGCTTGCGCGGTTGCAGGGACGAAGCCGACCCGCGGAACGAAACGCAAAGCGATGCACCGTTTGGATCAGAGCCAAGTCCCTTCTCATCGGCGACCGGGCGCGAAGCACCCGAACGCACCGTCAGGCTAACACAGTTCACATAACGCAACGATGAAGAATCCTGAGGACTTTCGCTCAAAGTGAACGGGATCGCCCGCGGATTGCTGCGCCCGGAATCCTTAAGCGATGCGGCCTCAGCGCCACACGCCGCGGTTGCGCAGCGCCGTGGCGGAGGCCGGATCCAGCTTCTCGTGAATGAACGTCCACGCGGGCGGCGTGCGGCCGGCAAGCGTGGCCGCATCGCGCACGCGCGAAGCCTGCATGGCGATTCCGGCAGGACTGTTCAGCGCCTTGGTCGTGAAACCGGGCCGCGCAATCACCGCCAACGGCACGCGCCGCGCGATCTCCTCCCAGTCCTTCCAAAGATGGAACGTGGCCAAACTGTCCCCGCCCATCACCCAAACGAAATGCGCGCGCGGAAACATCCGCTGGAGCGCGGCGATCGTGTCGACCGTGTACTGCGTGCCGAGCTCGCTCTCGATCGCCGAGACCGCGATGTCGGGATGCGCCGCCATCTCGCGCGCCGATTGCAGCCGCCGGGCCAGCGGCGCCATCTCGCTCGCGCTCTTCAACGGATTCTGCGGCGAGACGAGCCACCACACGAGGTCGAGTTTCACACGGCGAAGCGCGATCAGGCTGATGTGGCGATGCCCCTCGTGCGCCGGATTGAACGATCCGCCCAGAAGCCCGATCCGCGCGCCCCAGCGTGCGAACGCAGCGACGCGCTCGGGCAGCGCGTCAGGCCCGGGTCTGGCCATCGCCTCGGACGACATACTTGAACGTCGTGAGTTCGCGCGCGCCGACCGGCCCGCGCGCATGCAACCGGCCGGTCGCGATGCCGATCTCCGCCCCGAAGCCGAACTCCGCCCCGTCCGCGAATTGCGTGGAGGCGTTGTGCAGCACGATCGCGCTGTCGACTTCGCGCAGGAACGTCTCGGCGGCGAGCCTGTCTTCCGTCACGATCGAGTCGGTATGCGAAGAGCCGTACTTCGCGATATGCGCGATCGCGCCTTCGACGCCCTCGACCACCTTCACCGCCATGATCGCGTCGAGATATTCCGTATACCAATCGTCTTCGTCCGCACCCTCGACGCGCGGATCGACGGTCTGCGTGATCCGGTCGCCCCGCACCTCGCAGCCCGCCTCGATCAGGCCGAGCACGAGAGGACGAAGCAGACGCCCCGCCCCCGCCGCATCGATGAGCAGCGTCTCCGCCGCCCCGCACACCGACACGCGCCGCATCTTCGAGTTCAACACGATGTCGAGCGCTTTCTGCACATCCGCGGCCTTGTCGACATAGACGTGGCAATTGCCGTCGAGATGCGCCAGCACCGGCACGCGCGCGTCCTTCTGGACGCGCGCAATCAGGCTCTTGCCGCCGCGCGGAATGATGAGATCGATCGCGCCGTCGAGTCCTGAGAGCATCCGCCCGACCGCGCCGCGATCGGCTGTCGGCACGAGTTGCACGGCATCCGGCGGAAACCCGGCGCGCTTCAAACCTTCCGCGATCGCGGATTGAATGGCACGCGACGTCCCAAGCGCCTCCGACCCGCCACGAAGGATCACGGCGTTCGCCGACTTGACGCACAGCGCCGCCGCATCCGCCGTCACGTTCGGCCGGCTCTCATAGATGATGCCGATCACGCCGATCGGCACGCGCACGCGCGCGATCTTCAGGCCGTTCGGCCGCGTCCATTCAGTCTCCGCCGCGCCCAACGGGTCGGGCGACCACGCGACGGCTTCAATGCCGGTCGCCATCGCGCGCACGGAATCGGATGAGAGCTTCAACCGGTCGACGAACGCGGGACTTGCACCCGACTTCACCGCCGCCTCCACGTCGCGCGCGTTCGCGGCAAGGATCGCCTTCTCGCGCGCAAGCAGCGCGGCGGCCATCGCATGCAGCGCCGCCGCCCGCTGGCTCTTGTCCGACTTCGCAAGCATGCGCGACGCCGCACGCGCTGCTACGCCCATACGGTCGAGCAGGTCGTCCAGGTCTTCGTGCTCGGGAACGGCAGCGTTCATGCGCGCACGAGCGCCATATCGTCGCGATGGATCATCTCGGTCCGTCCACGGTAGCCGAGGATCGCTTCGATTTCACCGCTTTTCGCCCGCGCGATCCGCCGCGCGTCCTCAGCGCCGTAGGCGATAAGCCCGCGCGCGATCTCGCGCCCCGTCGAATCCTTAACGACGACGCAGTCGCCGCGCTCGAACGCGCCGTCGACGCTAACGACGCCCGCAGGCAACAGGCTCTTGCCCTGCGCCAACGCGGCGGCGGCGCCCGCATCAATCGTGATCTGGCCCGATGGTTTCAGCGCGCCCGAAATCCACCGCTTGCGCGCGG
>CAZLRW010000025.1:0-4410 GCA_964561925.1 uncultured Flavobacteriaceae bacterium | reverse complement strand
CGGCGGCTGAAGCGCGCCGTTCGCGATCGCCATGTTCGCGCCCGCTTCCGTCGCGATGCGCGCCGCCATGATCTTCGTCGCCATGCCGCCGGAGCCCATGTCGGACCCGGCCGCGCCCGCCATCGCGTCGATCTCGTTCGTGATCGAGGCCACTTCCGGAATGAACCGCGCCGAAGGATCGAGCCGCGGGTTCGCGCTATAGAGCCCGTCGATGTCGGAGAGCAGCACCAGGCAATCCGCCTCGATCATCCCCGTCACCCGCGCGGCGAGCCGGTCGTTGTCGCCGAACCGGATCTCGGCCGTCGCCACCGTATCGTTTTCGTTGATCACGGGCACCGCACCGAGCGCGAGCAGCGTCTTCAACGTCGACCGCGCGTTCAGATAGCGCCGCCGGTTCTCCGTATCGCCGAGCGTTAGCAACACCTGCGCGACGGTCAGCCCGTGCGCCGCCAATGCTTCGCTCCACGCCCGCGCAAGCGCGATCTGCCCGACCGCCGCCGCCGCTTGCGCCTCCTCAAGTTTGAGCGCGCCTTGCGAAAGCTTCATCGCCCGCCGCCCCAGTGCGATCGCGCCCGACGACACGAGCACGACGTCCTGCCCCCGCGCCTTCACCCGCGCGACGTCGGCCGCGAATGCGGCTAGCCACGCGCGCGCGAGCGCACCCGTCGCCGCATCCACCAGGGTTGAAGAACCGATTTTGACGACGATGGTACGAGCGGATGTGAGCCTACCGCTCACGGCGCCCAGCCCCGCTCGGTCGGAAGCCGCTCGGGCTCTTGTTTGCGCTCGGCCGCGCGCACCGCCTCGGTGTCGCCCACGACCGCCGGCGGATGATCGCGCCGCCATTGCGCAAGTGTCGCCGCAAGCGCGCGCAGCACGTCGTCGACCCCTTCGCCCTGCTCGCCCGACATCAGCATCGCGTGGACGCCCGAAACTTCGGCGACCGCCCGCCGCTTGCGCTCCATATCGCCCGGGCTCATCAGATCGATCTTGTTGAGCACCAACACTTCGTATTTGTGCTCGAGCCCGTGCCCATAAGCCTCGATCTCGCGCCGCACCTGCACGTACGACTTTGCGATCTCCGTGGGCGGCAGACTGCCGTCAAGCAAATGCAAAAGCACGCCGCAACGTTCCGCATGGCCGAGGAACCGGTCGCCGAGACCCACGCCCTCATGCGCGCCTTCGATCAGGCCGGGCAGATCTGCAATCACGAACTCTGTCGTGTCGATTGCCGCAACGCCGAGCTGGGGGTTCAGAGTCGTGAACGGATAGTTCCCGATCTTCGGCCGCGCGCTGGTCACCGTCGCAAGGAACGTCGACTTGCCGGCGTTCGGCTGCCCGATAATGCCGATATCGGCGATCAGCTTCAGGCGCAGCCAAATCGTCTTGTCTTCGCCCTTTTCGCCCGGCGTCGACTTGCGCGGCGCGCGGTTCGTGGAACTCTTGAAATGCGCGTTGCCGAGGCCGCCTTCGCCCCCGCGCGCGACGATGAACTCCTCGCCGGGCTTCGTCAGGTCGTAAAGCAGCGTCTGGTTGTCTTCGGCATAGACCTGCGTGCCGACCGGCACTTGCAGCAAGATGTCGTCGCCGCCTGCGCCGGTACGGTTTTGGCCCATGCCGCCGGTGCCGCGCTTGGCCTTGAAATGCTGCTGATAGCGATAGTCGACCAGCGTGTTCAGGTTGTGCGTCGCCTGCAGGACCACGTGGCCGCCGCGCCCGCCATTGCCGCCGTCCGGGCCGCCGAACTCGATGAACTTCTCGCGCCGGAAGCTGACGCAACCGGCGCCGCCGTCGCCGGCCTTGATGTAAAGCTTGGCCTGGTCCAGGAATTTCATGACGCTACGAGGGGCACCGAGCGGGGTTGCGCTCGCCCACCAAATTGTGGGCACCAGTCTAAGTAGTACAATCCTAGCGTCTTCGCGAGTCGGAATTCGCCAACGAGGTGAAGGCGCGGGGCGAGAGAGAAGGCCCCCCGCGCCAAATCGCGTTGTCGAATGCGTCAGGCGACGAGTTCGCCCGCTGTCCGAGGCAGGGTTTGCAGCCACCGCGCGCGCGGTAAGGCCATGTCGAGGCAGCGCACCTCCGCCCCGCGGGCGAGCGAAAAGCGCTTGACTTCCTGCGTGTAGCGAAACCCGAGCTTCGTCAGCACCCGGCCCGACGCATGGTTATCTGCGAAGTGCCCGGCAACCACCTGGTCGAGTGCAAGGCGCTCGAACGCATATGCCAGAAGCGCACGCGCCGCCTCGCTCGCATAGCCGCGGTTCCAATAGGGCTCGCCCAGCCAGTAACCAAGCTCCCAATCGGCGCTGTCGCGCACGCCAACGCCGATACCGCCGATCAGCTCGTCGGCGATCGTGACCGCCAGCGCCACGGTTTTCCCGCCCGCCCAAATCTCGGCTTGTTTGGCAAGCCATTCGTCGGCGGCTTGTTCCGTATAGGGAAACGGCATCGTCGAGAGGTTTTTCGATACTTTCCAATTGTTCGCGAGGCGGACAAGGCGCGCGCGGTCGCGCGGTGCCAAGGGGCGCAGGCTCAAACGCTCGGTCGCGATCGGTTCGAAAGTCATCGTGAACTCTCCTCAAAGAGACGCCGTTCGAGGGAGAAAAAAAGAGGGAGATGGCGGACCATCTCCCTCGTGAACTTCTAGGACCGCCATCCCGTTCCGGGAGGGTCCTATATGGACGTCCCGTTATTCCGCTGCCGCCGCCGTGGCTTGCTTGACCCAAATCACTTGGCGGCCGCGCCCATCGAGCTTGAAGCCGACATGGCCGCCGACGAGCGCATAAAGCGTGTGATCGCGGCCCATGCCGACGCCTGCGCCCGGATGGAACTTCGTGCCGCGCTGGCGCACGATGATGTTGCCGGGAACGACCGTCTGGCCGCCGAACAGTTTCACGCCGAGATATTTGGGGTTGGAATCGCGACCGTTGCGCGACGAACCGCCTGCTTTTTTGTGAGCCATGACGCGCTCCTTATGCCTTGATCGCGGTGATCTTCACCGTCGTCAGGTCCTGACGGTGGCCACGCGTGCGGTGATAGCTCTTGCGGCGCTTCTTCTTGAAGACCTTGATCTTGTCGCCGCGCGAATGATCGACGATCTCCGCTTCGACCTTGGCGCCGGCGACCGTCGGTTTGCCGACTTTGGTCGAGCCGCCGTCGACCAGCATCAGCACTTCGCCGAGCGCGATCTTGGCCCCCGCCTCGCCCGCCAGGCGGTCGACGGTGAGCCGGTCGCCTTCGGCGACCTTGAATTGTTTGCCCTGGGCCTTGATGACCGCGAACATGTGAGTTTCTTCTCGTCCAATTGAACAAGGCGGCCGCAGGTGTCAAAACCGGCGCCGCCCGGAAGGGGCGCACTTATGAGGGTGCGGCGTGCGCCTGTCAAGCCGCAAAGCCGCGGAATTTGGCCGCTTTTATGAACTACCGCCACGCCTATCACGCCGGGAACTTCGCCGATGTGCTCAAGCACGCGGTCTTGTGTTGGGTCGTGCGCTACCTGCAGCAAAAGGAAGCACCGCTCGCCCTGATCGACACGCATGCGGGACCCGGCCTCTACGACCTCGCGGGTCCGGCGGCCGAAAAGACGGGTGAGGCGAAGGACGGGATCTTGCGTCTCGGCGACACCGCCCCGGCTGTCCTCGCCCCTTATCTCGAAGCGGTCGCGGCCGTGAACGGCGGCGGAGCGATCCGTCTCTATCCGGGCTCGCCGATGCTGATGGCGCACCTGGCGCGGCCCGTCGACCGTGTCGTCGCCTGCGAACTTCATCCGCAAGACGCCAAGGCGCTACAGGCCTCGGCGCCGCGCAACGTGCGCGTCGTCGAGGGCGACGGCTACCGCACGCTGCTGAGCCTCGTGCCGCCGCGCGAAAAGCGCGGCCTCGTCTTGATCGACCCGCCGTTCGAGGACCCCGCCGAGTTCGAACGCCTGGCGCAAGCCTTCGTCGCCGCGCACCGCAAATGGCCGACCGGTGTTTATGTTCTGTGGCTTCCGGTGAAGGACGATGCGGACCTCGCTCGGCTCGAGGCCGAACTCGCAAGCGCCGGCATCAAGAAGCTGCTCCGCGTCACGCTCGACGTCGCAAGAGCCGAAGGTCTGCGCAAGACCAGCCTCATCCTCTGCAACGCGCCCTTCACCTTCGAGTCCGAGTGGCGCGGCGCTCTTCCGGTGCTTGCCGCGGCATTGGCCCAAGGCGAAGGCGCCGCCGCGGCCATCCACCTCGTGACGGGCAGCGGCCCCTAAGCCGCAAGCCCCTTCGCCGCCAGCTCGCGGCGGTAGGCTTCGAACAAGGCGCCGAGACGCTCCGCATCGCCAGCCGCGGCCGGCGCACCCTGCGCGAGCGCGGTCTCGAGCTTCGCCGCCGCAAGGCTCAATGCGGCCGCCCCCGCCATGGCGCTCGCGCTCTTCAACGA
>CAZLRW010000024.1:1767-40863 GCA_964561925.1 uncultured Flavobacteriaceae bacterium | reverse complement strand
TCCATCCAACCGTTCTCGACATAGACGTGGCAGGTCGCGCACGCGCAGGCCCCGCCGCAATCGCCGTCGATTCCGGGGACGGTATAGCGCACGGCTCCCTCCATCACCGACAAGCCGTCCGGCACGTCGACGACGTGCTCGGTGCCCTCGTTCTCGATATACGTGATCTTGGTCATGACGCAGGCGTCATGACTAACCCGCAGGCAGCGGCGGGGACGTTGATTTGGGTCAACGCCTCGAGAAGCATCGTCCTCGGTCCAAGCGAGGGAGAGACCAAACGCATCAAACGCGCGGAATTCCTCGTCGATTGCGCGGTGGGGCGGCGGTCGTTAGGGTCCGTGCCGAAACAGACTGCGGTGAAGTGTCGATGCGTTGGCTTGTGGCCGTCATTTCTTTCCTTTTGGCAAACCCCGGGTACGCATTCGGCGTCGATCCGCCCGAGAACAACGTTGGCGCCGAACATCAGAGGATCACGCGGGCGGCGGTGCCAGGCCTCGGCTCTTCGACCTTGGACCGTCTCGCCGGGCCCTCGAACAGACCTTCCGCCATCGAGGCCGCCGAGGCCACCGATACCCAGTGCCGTGGACCCGAAGAGGCCGTCCTGACCGGCGAGGAGGCGCGCAGTTTTCTCGAAGCGTGCCGGGCCTTCGTCCTTTCGGAGTTGACAGCCGCGGTGCTCGATGCCGGACCTCTCGCCGATCCAGCTCCCGCGGACGCGACCGCCGACTGCGCGTTCGACGGTTCGGATGCCGGGGCGAAATGCAAAGTTCTGTTCCGGCTTGGCCGTGCCTTCCATGCAGCGCAGGATTTCTACGCGCGATCGAATTGGGTCGACCGGTCTGCAAGCGGATCGTCGGCGGACGACGATGTTTTGCCCGGCTTGGGACACCGGGCGCGGGCCCTTTGGTTCGATCCCCGGCGAGACGAGGCGTTTCCCCAAGGTCTGGCGATCGGCGCGGGTCTCAACAAAGACCGCGGACCCATCGGCCAAGGCAGCGGCGGCGTCGGCATCACGCGCCAAGGCGAGACCGGCGGGAACTTCGCGCGGGCCGTCTCGGCAGCTGTCGACGACACGCGCGACAAGTGGGACTATTTTCAGGAGCAAGTCCGCACGCGGTACGGTGTCGCGCCGGGCGAGAAGATCTTGTGCGCTCTGACCCAGGATCGGTCCGATGCGACCGCTTGCGCCGTGCGCGCCCAGCAAGCTCAAGCTTGTGCGAGCAGGCGGGCGCGCTACGTCGACGGTTCCACAGAGGAGCCGTTGGCACCACCGAGCGTCGAGGAGACTCGGCGCGCGGATGTGCTGTTGGAGAAGCTCCGCCAGTTCTGCAGTTTGGAAGAAGCGACGCTGCGTCGAGACGCCGTGATTCGCGGCAAGACGGCGGAGGACGGCGCGGCGCTTGCGAGGCAGAGCGGCGTCGAGGCGCTTGCCCTGTGGGATGCCTGTCCGCGCGAGGCTCGTTCGTACCTCGACGTCTTCGGCAGCGAACACAAAACGCAACTGCAGCAGCTTCAACCGGACGATACCAAGGCCATCGCCGCTCGCTCGACTCTCTATGCCGCCGCTTACGCCGACTGCATTGTCGACGCCCGTTTGCGCCTCGAGCCGTCCGTCCGGTAGCTACATTCGCCGCTGAGCGGCGATGCGCCGGCGTCACGGCTCCTTCAATGCCGTGTCCCAGGTTCTCGTCACGGGCTTCAGCATGTAGGCGAGGATGGAGCGGGCGCCGGTTTTGACGTCGGCCTCCACTTCCATGCCGGGCAGGATGCGCGCCGCGCGCGGGCCCTCGCCGAAGCGGTCGCGGGCGAGGCGCACGCGGACTTTGTAGAACTGGCGTCCGTTCTGGTCGGCGAAGGTGGTGGCCGACACGCGGTCGACCTTGCCTTCGAGCGTGCCGAACGTCGCGTAGTCGAAGGCGGAGACGCGGATGTCGGCGTGCTGTCCGATGGAGATTTGCGCGATGTCTTGGGGTGCCACTTCGGCGATGACGACGAGGGGGACATCGGTCGGCACGATCTCCATCAGCGTTTCGCCGGGCTTGACGACCGCGTTCACCGCCTTCACGGCAAGACCGGAGACGATGCCCGCAACCGGCGCCGTCAGGTTCAGCCGCTTGGCGCGGCCTTGTTCGTTGCGCAAGGCGGCATCCACTTCGGCCAAGTCGGCCGTGTGCTTTGCGATCGATGCTTGCGCCTCGGCGCGGGTGCGGGCCTCGAATTCGGTGCGCTTGCGATCGTATTCGGCGAGCTCGCCTTCGGCGCGCGACAGCTGATCGCGCGCGTTCAGGCGCTGTTTCTGGCGGTCGGCGGCGTCGCGCTGTGCGCCGTAGTAGCGGTCGCGCGTCGTCAGTTTGCGCTCGAACAGGTCGGTGCGCAGCGCCAGTTCCTCCTGCGCGATGCGCTCGTCGCGGCGCAACACGATGAGTTGCGAGGAGAGGCGGGCGACCTCGGACTCGCGCTGAGATTTCTGTGCGGCGAGAACCGTGCGCTCGGCTTCGACCGCCTGTTTGCGGGCATTGTAGAGCAGGAGCTGCTCGGCCTTTTGCCTGACGAAGCCGCCGACGACCTTGTCGAGTGCGGGCGCGCGGTCTTCGACGATGGCGCGTTCGCCTTCCATTGCGATCAGATGGGCGGCGCGCTTGGCCTGGAGCTGCTCGAGCCTGCCTTCGGTGTCGAGGGCGGCCAGGCGGAGCAGCGGTTGACCCTTGCGCACGTGTTCGCCCTCGGCGACCAGAATGTCGGCAATCACACCGCCTTCAAGGTGCTGAACGGCCACCGTGTCGCCGACCGGCGCCACGCGGCCGGGCGCGTTCGTCACCACGTCGACGCGCGTCAGCATCGCCCACAGCAGCGCCAGCGCGATCAGACCGAAAAGCGCATAGACGAGCTGCGTCAGGCTTGCGGCAGGCGGACGCTCTTCCAGTTCGATCGCCTGGTTCAACGGCACGACGCCGGGGTCGGCGAGGAGCTTTACTTTGCCCCTCACCGTCTGCAGCGCGCGGTTCAAATGTTCGCTCATGCCGCTTTTCCACTCGTGTTGATGCCAAGGAGCTTTTCGACGGCCGCGTCAGGTGCGCCGCCAAACTCGATGCCGCCGTCGCGCATGACGACGGCGAAGTCCGCGAGACGGATGTAGCTGGGGCGGTGGCTCGTGAAGAGCACGGTGCGCTTGCCGCGGACGCGTTCGAGCAGGCGTTGCACAGCTTTGGCGCCGTCCTCGTCGAGCATCGCTTCGGGCTCGTCGAGCAACAGGATCGGCGCCTTGCGCACGAGCGCGCGCGCGATCGTCAGTTGGCGCAGGAAGCCGGGCGGCAGCGACTGCGTCGCCACGTCGCCGATGCGCGCGTTGAACGCACCGGGCAGCGCTTCGATGGCTTCAAGAATGCCCGCTTCGTCCGCGGCCAGGCGCAAAGCGCCGTCGTCGGCGAGCTGGTCGCCCAGGCGCAGGTTCTGCGCGATCGTTCCGTAGAACAGGTCCATGCGCTGCGGCGCGCAGCCGATCGCGCGGCGCAGGATCTTCGGCGGCAACTGACGGATGTCGACGCCGTCGATGGCGACGATGCCCGCCTGCGGCTGATAAAGACCCTGAACGACGCGGAGCACGCTCGATTTGCCGGAGCCGTTCGAGCCCGCGAGCGCGATCATCTTGCCCGGCGGCACGTTCAGGCTGACGTTGACGAGCGCGGGATCGCTTTCCTTGCCGTAGCGCAGGCCGACCCGGTTCAGCGCGATGCGGCCGAGCCGCGGCGCGCGCGCAAGGTTCGGGACGCTCGCCTCATACTCGTCGGTCAGACGCAGCATCTGGTTCATCGATTGGATCGAGCCTTTGAGGCGGCTGAGGCGGCCCAGCGTCTGGAAGAGGTGCTGTGCGGGCGAGAGGATGCGCCAGGTCAGCGCCATCGTTGCGATCAGCGCGCCCACGGTGACCGCGCCGTCGAGCACCATAACCGTGCCGACGACGAGCACGGCGAGCGCAGCGACGTTGTTCAAGGTCTGGCTTAGGGCTTCGACGGCGGCGGACCGGTCGTTAAGTTCGCCGGCGCGGGTCGCGGCTTCGGCGGACATCAGGCGGAAACGGTGAGACCAAACCTCCTCGGCGCCTTCGCGCTTCAGCGCCTCGTGGTGCAGCGTGGTGTCGGTCACGTGATTGAAGAGCTGGGCCGAGGCGGCGCTCTGCGCATGCTCGTGGTTCTGCAGCCAGCGGGCGCCGGCAAAGCCCACGACCGCGAAGACGAGGCAGGCGATCGCCGGAACCAGCGCGAGCCAGCCCGCGATCAGGGCGACGGCGGCGAGCGCCACGATCGTGAACGGGAAGTCGACGATCGCGGTTGCGGCGGGTCCCGAGAAGAGGTCGCGCAGAGCCTGGAATTCGCGCAAGCGCGAGACTTGGGCGGCGACCGGCGGGCCGTCCGTGTAGGTCAAAGGCAGGCGGATCAGCTTCGCGTAGGTCGCGGTGCCGATCAGATAGTCGATGCGCGCGGCCATCGTCCCCAGCAAGCGCGAGCGCAGCGTCTTGAAGTAGAGGTCGGCGCCGATCGCGATCGCGATGCCCACGAGCAGCATGGGCAGCACGTCGAGGGCGCGGGACGCGATCACCCGGTCGTAGACGGCCATCACGAACAGCGGGATCGCGATCGACAGCACGTTGGAGACGGCCGAGATGGCTAGGAGCTGGCCGATGAACGGTTTGAAGCGCGAGAGCAGCTGCGCGCTCCAGCTGCGCCGTGCGGGTTTGGCATCGACCGGTCTTGCGAAATAGGCGTAGCCGTCGCGAGAGGCTTCGGCGTCGGAGAGCGTGCGGTAGTGACCGTCGGCGAACGCGAAGACTTGTCCCGCCGCTTCGCCGAGGAGCACGACGACCGTGCCGGTTTCCGGGTCCTCGTGCAGGCAGGGCATGAGGCGGTTGTCGATGCCGGCCGGGCGGCGGCGTGCGCGCTCGGTCGTGTAGCCGAGATTGACGAGGCTCGTGCGCAGGTCGGCGATATCCATGCCGGTTTGGAAATGCGGCGTCGCCTCGGCGATCGCGAGCTCGCCGCCGCGATAGGCGAGCGCCTTCAGGAAGGCCGGGAGGCACTTCGCGGTTTCGGCGGAGCGCACGCGGCGCGAGGCGACCGGCGCGACCGCGTTCGGGTCGAAGGTCACGAGCGTGCGCCAATAGGCTTCGGCAAAGTCGCGCGTTTCGCGCGCGCGGGCGATCCAGGCGGGGGGAATTCGTGCGGCGAGTTGCCGGATCATGATGCGCGCGCCGTGATGAGCGTGGGCTGTACGCGCGGCTGCAGCCGGCCTTCGGCCATATGATAGACGGCGTCGCACAGGTTCAAATAGGACGGGCGATCGGTCACGAACACGGCGGCGCGGCGGCCCTTCTGGCGCGCAAAGAACGCAAGCAGGCGGCGGTCGGCGTCGATGTCGAGTGCGGCGTTTGCCGTGTCGAACAGAACGATACGCGGGTTGTGCGCGAGCGCGCGGACGATCGAAATGCGCTGGGCGATCCCCATCGGCGTGTCGCCGGCGCCGCTGAGCGGCGTTTCGAGACCGCGGTGCAGGCCTGCGACGTAGTCTTCGAGGCCCAGAACGCGGCAGAGCGCGAGCGCGCGGCGCTTCACCGGGCCGTCTTCGAACATGGTCAGGTTTTCGAGCAGCGTGCCGGCATAGAGCGTGGGCGATGTCGGCATCAGCGCGATCTGGCGGCGCATGTCCTGCGTGGCATAAAGGCAAAGCGGCACGCCGTCGTAGCGGATACTGCCTTCGGCCGGCGCGACGAGGCCGTTCATCAGCTTGAGCAGCGTCGAGCGTCCGGAGGCCGTGCTGCCCGTGATGCCGATGAAACTTGCGGGCGGAACCTCCAGGTTGACGCCGTCGACGACGTTGCGCGCGCCGTCGTAGCGGAACGAGACGTTCTCGAGCGTGAGCGCGGCACGGCGGCGCGGCAGCGGGCGGTCGCCCGCGATCTGCGGCGTGAGTTCGTGCATCCGGCGCAGCTTTTCTTCGGCGAGGCGGATGAACGGGTAGCGCGCCCACAGCCCCAAGCCCTTCAGAACGGGCTGCAGGAAGCGGCCGGTCAGGATCGTCGTCGCGGCAAGGCCGCCGATCGTCAGCGCGCCGTTGACGACGGCGACGGCGCCGATCGCGACGGTGAGCACCGACGCGGCCTGCGCGAGTTCGCTCGCGATGGATTGGGTTTGAGTCGTCATGCGCGAGATCGCGCCGAAAGCGTCCGCGGATTCCTCCTGCAGGCGCTCGTGGCGACGCTGCATCAGGGCCTCGAGACCGAGCGATTTGACCGTCGAAATGCCCGAGATGGTTTCGACCAGGAAATTGTGGCGCTTGATGTCGGTCTGTTCGCGCCGGCCGGTTTCGACCGTGAGGTCGCGCGCGAGACTTGCGCCGAGAGCGCACAACGCGATGAAGAGGACAAGAGGCACGATCGCCATCCAGCCCGCGATCAGGCCGATCATGGCGACGAAGAGGAACACGAACGGTATGTCGGCGAGCAGCGCGCCCGCCTGGCAGTAGTAGTTGCGCACCGACTGGATCGCCTGAAAACGTTCGGCGTGCTGCCCCGGCGTTTCCTTGCGGAACGCGTTGATGTCGGCGGCGAGGAGGCGGTTGAGCGCGTTGCAGCTTTCCTTGTGATCGTAGCGCGCACCCTCGGCCGACATGATGCGCGTACGCAAGACGCGCAACGCGAACTCGAGCGCGAGCGCGGCGATCACGCCGATCGTGATGACGATCAGCGTGCTCCACGATTGATGACGGATGACGCGATCGTAGGTCTGCAGAATGGCGATCGGCAAGGCGAGACCCAGGACGTTGACGGCGAGCGACGCCGCCATCACGTCGGGCCGCATCCAGATTCGATGCAGCGATCTTGTGCTGTCCCCAAAACTCATCGAACGCCGGTCCCCGTTCGGACCTTCCCCGCCGTTTCCGTCATTTAACCCTGAAGGGCCTTACGGAACGCTGAATGCGCGGCAAACGGCGGGCGGCCGATTTGCTTCAAATGCGGGGACATCTTGTTTCGAACTTGTTAAGCGCGAACGCAAATCGGGCTCCTTAACAATTCGCCTTAGGGATTCCCCCATTTGTCTTAAACATCATGCGATCCGGAAAGCCACGAGCAGGGGCACGGGTTCGCATGAGCGCGCACGAGAAGAAGCAAGGCGGCAACGCATCGGCGTCGTCGGGGCCGGGGATCGACCCCGCGCTCGAGCGTGCGGCGGGCAATACGAAGCTGCCCGGCGGCGCAGGCGCGAGCGCGGGCGGACAGACTGCGACCGGCGGGGACGGCGGGCTGCACCTGCAAAACGCGCACTTCGGCGGGCTGGACGTCGAAGGGGGTGAAGGCGGCGAAGGCAAAGCGGCCGAGGGCGGCGCGGGTTCCGTCCCGCCGCCGGCGCTCGATCTCGACTCGCATCCGGATGTGGCGTCGTTCAAGGGCGGCGACGCTGCAGCGGCCGGCGGCGCAACCGACGAAACGGCGGGCGATGCGGGGGGCGAAGTCCCGCCGGCGGCCAGCGGCGGCAGCGGCGCTGCGCCTCAGAGCGAGGCGTTCTCCTTGGAGTTGCCTTCTCAGAAGACGCCGCAAGGCGGATCTGTCAAGGTCGACTCGTTGACCGTGCAGACGGCGGGCGGCGAAGACGAGAACGGTGCGCCCACGGACATCGCCTTGTCGAATGCCAGCGTCGCGGAGAACGCGGCCGGCGCGGTCGTCGGCGAGCTTACGACCGTCGATCCGGACGCGGGCGAGACGTTCACGTACACGGTGTCCGACGGCCGGTTCGAAGTCGTGGACGGGAAGCTGAAGCTCAAAGACGGCGTGTCGCTCGATCACGAGAACGAACCGTCGCTGACGATCACCGTCACCGCGACCGACAGCGCCGGTCACTCGATCGTCGAGGATTTCACGATCGAAATCACGAACGTGAACGAGGGGCCGGGCGACGTCGCTCTTTCGAACGCCAGTGTGGCCGAGAACGCGGCGGGCGCCGTTGTCGGCACGCTCTCGACCGTCGATCCCGACGCGGGCGACAGCCACACTTACACGGTGTCGGACGACCGGTTCGAGGTCGTGGACGGGCAGTTGAAGCTGAAGGACGGCGTCGCGCTCGACCACGAAGGCGAGCCTAGCGTCACCATCCAGGTGACGACGACCGATGCGGGCGGGCTCGCGCACAGCGAGAGCTTCACGATCAGCGTGACGAACGTGAACGAGGGGCCGACCGATATCGCGCTTTCGAATGCGACGATCGCGGAGAACGCGGCGGGCGCCGTCGTCGGAACGCTGTCGACGGTCGATCCGGACGCGGGCGACAGCCACACCTACACGGTGTCGGACGACCGCTTTGAGGTGGTGGAGGGTCAGCTAAAGCTCAAGGACGGCGTCACGCTCGATCATGAAGCGGAGCCCAACCTGACGGTGACGGTCACGTCGACGGATGCCGGCGGTGCTTCGATTTCGGAGAGCTTCTCGATCGAAGTCACGAACATCAATGAAGGTCCGAGCGACATCGGGCTTTCGAACGCGTCGGTCTCAGAGAATGCGGCCGGTGCGGTCGTGGGGACGCTGTCGACGGTCGATCCGGATGCGGGCGACACGCATGCGTACACCGTGTCCGATGCGCGGTTCGAGGTGGTGGACGGGCAGTTGAAGCTGAAGGACGGCGTCACGCTCGACCATGAGGCCGAACCCAGCCTGAACGTGACGGTGACCTCGACGGACGCGGGCGGCCTGTCGCACAGCGAGAGCTTCTCGATCGACGTCACGAACGTCAACGAAGGGCCGAGCGACATCGGGCTTTCGAACACGACGGTTGCGGAGAATGCGGCGGGCGCGGTGGTGGGGACGCTGTCGACGGTCGATCCAGATAGCGGCGACACGCACAGCTACGCCGTGTCGGACGACCGCTTCGAAGTGGTCGACGGGCAATTGAAGCTGAAAGACGGCGTGTCGCTCGACCATGAAACCGAGCCCAGCGTGAGCGTCACCGTCACCTCGACGGATGCGGGCGGCGCCTCGGTCAGCGAGAGCTTTTCGATCGACGTGCAGAACGTCAACGAGGGTCCGTCACAGATTTCGCTGTCGGGCGCGAGCGTGAACGAGAATGCGGCCGGCGCCGTGGTGGGCACGCTTTCGACCAGCGATCAGGACGCGGGTGACACGCATACCTATTCGGTGTCGGACAACCGCTTCGAGGTCGTCGACGGGCAGTTGAAGCTGAAAGACGGCGTGGCGCTCGATCGCGAGACGACGCCGACCGTCACCGTCGAAGTTACGTCGACCGACGCGGGCGGGGCTTCGCTCACGCAGTCTTTCGATGTCACGGTCGCCGATGTCGGCGAGGCGCCGACCGAGATCAATCTGTCCAACAGCACGGTCGCGGAGAATGCCGCCGGCGCGGTCGTCGGTACGCTGACGACGGTCGACCCGGATGCGGGCGACAGCTTCACCTATACCGTGTCGGACAATCGCTTCGAGGTCGTCGGCGGGCAATTGAAGCTTAAGGACGGCGTTTCGCTCGACTTCGAGAAGGGCGCGGAACTTGCGGTGACCGTGACCTCGACCGACTCGTCGGGCTATTCGGTCAGCGAGAGTTTCGACATCGCCGTCGTGAACGGTCACGACACCTACGCGACGCGCACGATCGGAACGTCAGGCAAAGACACGTTCGCCGGCACCGACATGAACGACGCCTATGACGGCGCGCGGGGCAACGACACGATCTCGGGCGGCCAAGGCGACGACCAACTCTGGGGCGGCGCCGGCAACGACACGATCGACGGTGGTGCCGACAACGATGCGCTCTATGGCGGCAACGGCAACGACAACATCAAGGGCGGCGCGGGCAACGATTTCCTCGACGGCGGCAACAACAACGACACGCTGGCGGGCGAGGCGGGCAACGACCAGATCCTGGGCGGCGGCGGCAACGACACGATCACGGGCGGCGAAGGCGACGACGTGCTCGACGGCGGCAGCGGCCACGACAAGGTCTACGGCGAAGGCGGCAACGACACGATCCTGGGCTCGGCGGGGAACGACGCGCTCTACGGCGGCGCTGGCAGCGATACGATCACCGGCGGCAGCGGCAACGACACGATCGACGGCGGCGAAGACGGCGACACGTATCGCGTCGGCGCGAACCACGGTTTCGACACGTACACCGACACCGGCACCGGCGGGGTCGACAAGATCGTGGCGACGGCGAAGAACGTCGCGATCGGGTTGCAGTCGGGCTTCGGTCCGGCGAACGGGATCGAGGAAATCGGTTCGGGCGGCTTCACGAACGTCTCGATCGTGGGCAGCGATTCGACGCACGATACGTTCGACTTCTCGGCGACGACGCTGAGCGGGATCGCCAAGATCGACGGCGGCGCGGGCAACGACACGATCACGGGCAGCGCGGGCAACGACACGATCGTGGGCGGGGCGGGCAACGACACGCTGAAAGGCGGGGCGGGCAACGACACGTATCAGGTCGGCGCCGGCCACGGCTTCGACAACATCAGCGACACCGGCGGCACGGACAAGATCGTCGCGACCGCGGCGAACGTCGGCATCGGCTTGCAGTCGGGCTTCGGTCCGGCGAACGGCATCGAGGAAATCAGCTCGGGCGGCTTTGCGAACGTCTCGATCGTGGGCAGCGACTCTGCGCACGACACGCTCGATTTCTCCGCGACGACGCTGAGCGGGATCGCCAAGATCGACGGCGGCGCTGGCAACGACACGATCACCGGCAGTGCGGGCGACGACGTCATCGTCGGCGGCGCGGGCAACGACGCGTTGAAGGGCGGTGCGGGCAACGACACGTATCAGGTCGGCGCCGGTCACGGCTTCGACAGCTTTGCGGATACCGGGGGCGCGGACAAAATCGCGGCGTCGGCGGACGGCGTGGCGATCGGACTCCAGTCCGGCTTCGGCCCTGCGAGCGGGATCGAGGAGATCAGCGCCAACGGCTTTGCCAATGTCACGATCAAGGGCAGCGACTCCTCGCACGATACGCTGGACTTCTCGGCGACGACGCTGACCGGGATCGCGAAAATCGACGGCGGGGCCGGCAACGATACGATTGCGGGCAGCTCTGCCGACGACGTCATCGTCGGCGGCGCGGGCAACGACGCGCTCAAGGGCGGTGCGGGCAACGACACCTATGAGGTGGGCACGGGCCACGGGTTCGACAGCTTTGCCGATACGGGCGGGACGGACAAAGTTGTCGCGACCACCGACGGCGTCGCGATCGGCATCCAGTCGGGCTTCGGGCCGTCGAGCGGCATCGAAGAGATCAGCGCGAACGGCTTTGCGAACGTAACCATCAAGGGCAGCGATTCCTTGCACGACACGCTGAACTTTTCCGCGACGACGTTGACCGGCATCGCGAAGATCGACGGCGGTGCGGGCAACGACACGATCACCGGCAGCGTCGGTGACGACACGATCGTCGGGGGCGCCGGCAACGACGCCCTCAAGGGCGGCGCGGGCAACGACACCTACGAGGTGGGCGTGGGCCACGGCTTCGACAGCTTTGCTGACACGGGCGGGACGGACAAAGTTGCCGCGACTGCCGACGGCGTTGCGATCGGTATCCAGTCCGGCTTCGGGCCTTCGAGCGGGATCGAGGAGATCAGCGCCAACGGCTTTGCCAACGTGACGATCAGAGGCAGCGACTCCTCGCACGACAAGTTCGATTTTTCGGCGACGACGCTGACCGGCGTCGTCAAGATCGACGGCGGCGCGGGCAACGACACGATCGTGGGCAGCGCCGGCGCCGATACGATCGCCGGCGGCAGCGGCAACGACACCCTGTCGGGCGGCGACGGCGACGATACGATTGCGGGCGGTGCGGGCTCGGACACGCTGGCAGGCGGGGCGGGCATCGACACGCTGTCGTACGAAGGTTCGGCGGGCGGCGTGACCGTGAACCTTGCCGCGAACACGGCGTCGGGCGGCGACGCGACCGGCGACAAGATTTCCGGCTTCGAGAACGCGACGGGCGGCAACGGCAACGATACGTTCTTCGGGACGTCGGGCGACAACGTGTTCGCCGGCGGGGCCGGCGACGACACGTTCCGCTTCTCGCTGAACGCCGGCCACGACACGGCGCATGGCGGAAGCGGTATCGACTTCTTGCAGATCGACACCGCCGGCGGCAGCGGGGGCTGGCTCGAGGCGGTTGCCGGGGGCGAGACGCCGGTGCTGAACGCGGGCGATTGGCTGCTCACGCTCGACACGGGCGAGGCGTTCGTGCTGCACGGGTCGGGCGGCACGTTCGACTTCGCGGCGACGCATTCGGGCGTGCTGACCGCGGCCGACGGCAGTGAGATGCAGTTCACCGATATCGAAGGCCTGCGCTGGTAATCTTCGACTCGCAGCCGCGCTGTGGACTTGCCAACCTAGGCAGGTCGTGTCGAGTGTGCGTGAAGTCACACATCATGTGACGATTGAAAACCGCGCGCATACCGGTCCACGTATCTTGTGCCGTCGATGCGCTTCGCTTAGCGATGGCGCCGTTCGACTGACTCAACGACCGACAACAAGAAACTTCGAGGGCCGGAGATGCGCAGCGACGTGTCGTTTCAAAGCGGCGGGGCGACCTGCCGCGGGTGGTTCTATCGGGCCGAGGGCGTGAAGGGCTCTGCCCCCGTCATCGTGATGTCGCACGGCATTACCGCGGTGAAGGAGCAGCAGCTCGCGCCCTATGCGGAGCGGTTCGCGGCGGAAGGCTTCAGCGTGCTTGCGTTCGACTACCGCTGCCTTGGCGCGAGCGACGGCGACCCGCGCGGCCTGGTCGACCCGCGCCAGCAGCACGACGACCTGCGTGCGGCAATCACTTGGGTCAGCGGCATGCCCGGCGTGGACGCGCGGCGGATCGCGCTTTGGGGTACATCGTTTTCCGGCGGGCACGCACTGTTCGTGGGTGCGCTCGATCCGCGGGTGAAAGTGATCGCCGTGCAGGTGCCGGCGCTGAACATTCCCCACTCGCTGATCGCTTTGATCACAAGGCCGGTGTTCGACGGACTTTTGGGTTCGATCGCCGACGATCAGGCGGTGCGAAACGCGGGCGGGGAGGGCGCCGTGCTTCCCGTCGTGAATGCGCCCGGGCAGCCTGCGTTCCTTGCCGCCAGCGACGCTTACGCGTGGTTCACGGAGACGGCGAAGGCGGCCCCCACTTGGCGCAATTCGATCTCGCTCGAGTCGATCGCGCGGGTGGCCGAGTACGTGCCGGACGCGTTCATCGAATTGATCGCACCGCGGCCGCTGCTGATGCAGGCGGCGACCAAGGACAGCATCATCCCGATCAACCTCGCCCGCCAGGCGTTTCACCGCGCGGGCGATCCGAAACGGCTCGAGGTCTACGAGTGCGGCCATTTCGACCCCTACGGCACCGAGCCCTGGCACAGCCACTTCATCGAAGGCCAGGTGCGCTGGTTCAAGGAGCACCTCTAAACCTTGATTTTATGCGCCCGTTCGGGCACCGCTTGCGCGAAGCACTCTCGCACAGGCCAATTCATGCTCGCGCGTATCTACAAACCCGCCCGCAACGCCATGCAGTCGGGCCAGGCCAACACCCATGAGTGGGTTCTCGAGTTCGAGCCGGAGGAGGCGCGCCGCGTCGACCCGTTGATGGGTTGGACCGGTTCGGGCGACATGAAGGGGCAGGTGCGGCTCAGCTTCGCGACGCGGGACGAGGCGGTCGCCTATGCCGAGCGCCACCGCATCGCCCACCAGGTGTTCGAGCCGAAAGAGGCGAAGCGTTCGGTCCGCGCCTATGCCGACAATTTCAAGTATACTCGCAAAGGCCAGTGGACCCATTGAGGGCCCCGGCAGCGATGGCCCCGTAGCTCAGCGGATTAGAGCAACTGCCTTCTAAGCAGTGGGTCGCTGGTTCGATTCCAGCCGGGGTCACCACATCCACCAACAACGTCGGTTCGGAGTTTGCCCGCCTGACCGGGGCCCTTCCGCCGTTGGGCGCGTTCTCAGCGGCCGCCGAACAGCACGTCGGCGTAGAAGCGCCAATCCAAGAGGCCGCGCTGTCTGCAGGCGTGTGGCGCACTCGGATTGCGGAAGGCGCGGTCGCTCAGATCGCGGGGCAACGGACCGGCGCCGACCGACGTCAGTTTCTCGCAAGCTTGCGCGATGAGCGGCGCGCCGGTTCGATTCCACGCCGCGATGCTCCAGAACAGCGCGTCGGCGCCGTTCGCCGTCACAACGTGCGTTGCGCCCACGGCGTGAGCGTCGGCGCCTTCCACGATTTCGCCGTCCAGCGGCCCGCCGATCGACGCGCCGGTGCGCGCATCCCACAGGCGCACGGCGCCGCCGCCGCTCGAGGCCAGCATCAATCCGTCGGGCGTGAACATCATGCGCCAGATTCCCATGCCCCGAAGGCCCTTGTGGGTCACGGCCGCGAGCGGCTTTCCGGTTACCGCATCGAACAAGTACGCGTCCTCCGTCAGAAAACCGTTGGTCGCGACTTTGGTGCCGTCCGGACTGAGATGGGCGCTTCTCGGATTGCCCTGCGCCATATCCGCGATTCGCTTGCCCGCCGCCGTCCACAGATGAACTTGGCCGCCGGCGTCGAGTTCCCCGAACGTCATGGTCAACAAGCGGCTGCCGCCGGCGTTGAAGGCGACACCCGTCACCTTCTCCGCGTGTTTGATCGTTTGCAGCGGCGCGCCGGTGTGCCCGTCCCACACGCGCGCCGTCTTGTCGACGGAGGCGGTTGCGACGCGCAAGCCGTCAGGGCTGAACGTTGCGGCGTGCACGAACGCGGCGTGTTTCATAGGGCTGCCGAGCGGCGCGCCCGTCATCGCGTTCCACAACCGGGCTTCGCCCGTCAGCGCGCCCCATGTGCCGTCGGACAGGTTGCCTTCCTCGGGGCCGGACACGGTGAGCAATCGCGTGCCGTCCGGGCTGAAGGCAACGCTGCGTACGTCGCTTGCGTGCTTCATCGGCGAGCCGATTTGAACGCCCGTTCGGGCGTCCCATAGCTTCGCACTGCCGTCGTTGGAGGCCGTCGCCAATCGGTTTCCTTGCGGACCGAACGTTGCGGCACCCACCACGCCTTCGTGTTTCAGCGGTGTCGCGATCGCAACGCCTGTGCGTGCGTCCCAAAGATGAGCGTCGCCGCCCGCCAACGTCAACAAGCGTGCGCCGTCCGAACTGAACGCGAGGCGGTCGATCGGACCGTCGTGCGCCATCGCCGTCCCGACGGCCGCACCGGACCGCGCGTCCCACAACCGTACCGATTTGTCCTCGCCGGCCGTCGCCAACGTTTTGCCGCCGGGAGCAACCGCTATGCCCGTTATGCGCGCGGGGTGGGTCACTTTTTCAGGTGTCAGCAAATTGGGCAGCGCGTTCCATAGACGAGCGCTCGCATCGCTCGACACGGTCAAGACTGAGGCGCCGTTTGCGCCAAACGACGCCGATAAGGCGGCGACATGCGTGATGGGGCTGAAGCGCGCGTTCGCTGCAGAATCGTCATGCTTCAGCTCGCCGACGAATCGGCCGGTCGTCTGCCACAGACTCGCACCATCGGGAGACGTCAGTACGACGTTCGTGCCGTCGCTGCTGAACGCCACATCGTTGATGTCGCCGCCGCGGAGTATGGGACCGCCGATCTTCAAGTTGGTCGTGGCGTTCCACAGTTGCGCTTGCCCCTCTGCCCCCACCGTCAGAAGGAACCTTCCATCGGGGCTGAAATGCACCCTGGGATAGTCCAGCACCGCCAGCGTTTTTCCCGTCGTCGTGTCGATCAACCGTCCACCCGTCGCGGTGTCCTCGTCCGAGGTCAACGCCAGACGCGTCCCGTCGAGGCTAAACGCGACGCCGAACTCGGCGGATGCCGTCGCGGCATCGCCGATGGGCTTTCCGGTTCGCGTGTCCCACAGCTGCGCTTCGCGCGGCGCTTCCCAGACGCCGGTGATCGTGAGCAGTCGGGTTCCGCCTGCGGTCAAGTAGACTGCGATGGGCTCGGCTTTGGTTGTCACGACGATTCCGGCGGGTTTGCCGGCCGTCGCGTCCCAGAATGAGATCGTCCGGTCCTTCGCGGCGATTGCAACACGATCGCCTGAGAAGGCGACATCCACGACGGCTCCGCCGTGTTTGACCGGCGTCCCAATCGGCGCGCCGGTGACCCCATCGATCAGTTGCGTCGTGTCGGATGCCGCCAAGGCTACGATCCGGTCCAGGGCCTGGTCTGCCCAGAGCTTCTTCGAAATCGGGCGAATGTGCGCGGCCGTTCGCCCATCCCAAAGTCCGTCGGCCGTCAACACTCTCTCGCCGTTCGCGCTGAAGCGGACAAGTTCCCGCGCTCCAGCCTCGCCGGTGTCCGTCAACGGCCGGCCGATGCGCGCGCCGGTCGCCGCATCGAAGAGATGCGCCGCGGTCCCCGCGCCGACGAGCACCCGCGTGCCGTCCGGACTGAATGCGACAGAGAATTTCGTCGCGAAGGCGCCGTCTGCGACTTCCACCGGTTCACGGACGGGGGCGCCGCTTTCGACATCCCAAATCGTGATCACGGAGGTCTCCGCCGACGGCAGCGGCGAACGCGAGGCCGTGGCTACGCGCTTGCCGTCCGGACTGAGGGCTGCGGCACGCACGCCGAATTTGTGCTGAAAGAAACGCTCGAGGCGGAGGTGCGAGACCGAACGGCGCAGCGCGCTTTCCGTTTCAAGCGTCAACGGCCGCGGATAGACGGCCAAGTTCGCGGTCGGCGCGCCGTCGATCGCGATCTGCAGGGCGCGCAGATGGTCGCCCTTGGCGGCATCGCCGGCCGGTTGCGCCAGATCGTCGGCCAAGCGCGCGAGAAACCGCGACTCGGTCGTGCGCACTTCGTTGAGCTGCCGTGCGGCGAGCACGGCGCCGAGGGCAGCCGCAAGACCCAGTGCCACGACAACGAATGTCGCCGCTTGAAACAGGCGCAAGCGCCGGCGCTCGTTGCGCGCGTCGCGCCGCAGCAGATCGTCGAAGCGATCGAGTTCGAGCAACGCGGAAACCAAACGCAGGAAGTTGATCCGGTCGGATTTGCGACGGCCGCGCCAATCGACCCAGTTCGGTTCGGGGGCAGGCTGGTCCGTCGGGTGACCCTCGGCCGTGAACTTGACGCGGAACGGCCGCGGCAGACTTTCAAGGTTCGCCGCTTTGCCGGCTCTGACCGCGTTGGGTTCACCGTCGATCACCAGAATGATGATTCGATCGGCTTTGCCCATCGCCATGAAGTCGAGAATCTCTCTTTCGACCCACTGGCTCTGCACCGACGCGGTGCTGGCGATGACGATCAAGTAGCGCGACGACGCAAGACCTTTGCGAATGCGTTCGGGAAGATCTTGACCGGGTACGAGTTCATCTTCGTCGCGAAACACCGGTTGGAGCGGCCGGGCGGGAAAGAAGCGCTCGCCCTCTTTCACGCGCAGATCGGCGTCGAGGCGGTACTGTTCGAGACGCCGCTGCAGCCGCACCGCTTCCGCGCGATCCTTGCGTGCGTAAGAAATGAACGCGCTGAATGTGAATGAATCGCCGCGTGCGCCAGCCTCGTCCATAGCCGCCGCCGCCCCCCAACGGCTCTGCCCGCCAGTGTATCCGTCAGGCGCTGCTTTCGCTACACGAAGGGCCGTGCCTGCTGCGGCGGACGCGATCTATCCCGAATCACAGCGACATGGTGCGGCGTTGAAGCTGGGCGCTTCGGTTTCCGCGAAAAGGCGGAGCCTCCAAAGGCCGGAGTTCAGGCCCCGTTCATGCTCGAAATAGGAGGTTCGCGGCCCGGATTCCTCGAAATCTACCTGTAGGAGAGGCGAGGTTTCCGTGACTCGCCTGGAGCGCTAGTCTGTTTTCGCGCCGTGCGAAGTGCAGCGGCTTGTGCTTCTATTGTGTTCAACAGCGGGCCGGCGTCGACCGCCGCCCATGTTTACGGAGAATGGCCCATGAGAATTGCTGGTTTGGTGGTTGCGTCCCTCGCGGTGTTCGCGGCGGCCTCGATGTGGAGCGGCGCGCTGGCCGTGCCCAGCCAGTCCGAACAGAAGGCGCCGACCGCCTTCCGTCTGCCGTCGAACGATCCCACCGCGGAAAAGGCGTGCAGCGACAAAGGCGGCGCGGTGTCGACCGATCAGGACGGCATGCGTATGTGCAACATGAAGCGCGCGTGTCCGGCACCGGGCGGTGCGACGCGTACGACGAAGCTCGATCCGAACGATCCGGGCGCGGCGAAGAAGTGCCAGGATTCCTGCGGTACGGTCTCGACGGCGGCCGACGGCTCGAAGGTCTGTACGAAACCCGACGGCGCCTGACGCGCAAAAGGGAAGTAATAACCCGGCGGCGGGGGCCGCCGGGGAGGGGGAGAGGGACATGATGGGTTCGAAACGCCTGGCGGCGTTCGCGGCGGCTATGGTCGCGTTGGTTGCGGCGGGCGCGCCGGCTCGGGCGGACGTTCGCCCGATCGAGCAAACGCTTTCGTACGAGATGTTGCAGGCGGAGGGCGGGGTTCGTCCGATCACGCGCGCCAAGTTCGCGTTGTTGCGCTCGGTTCTCGATCGCGCCACCGCGGCGGCGCTGGCGGAGGACAGCAGGCCTCGCACGCGCAGAGAAGCGATCGAGGTCCTCGACGCCGTTCAGGAAGTGCTTGCGGAGCACAATTTTCTTCAGCCGATTGAACCGGAAGACTGGCGAGAGACGCTGGGCGACGCGTTGGAGCCGCTCCAGCTGTCGCGCGAGGAACGGCTGCGTCTGCTTGCGCCCGGCGAACTCAACGGATTTCGTGCGCGCTACATCGATCCCAACAAGCCGCTTTACTTCGTCGACGATGACATCGGTGCGCAACTCTTCGTCAGCGTGGGGCAGCGGCTCGGTTGGGACATCCGCATGGTCATGGTGTCGGATCGCTACTTCGTGCGCTGGCACGTGACACCGTCGGTGTTGTTGAACTGGGACTGGACGGCCGGCGGACCCAGGCGCGACGAGGACTATGTTGCGGGCGAGGGCGTGCTCTACCGCACGTGGCGCGAACGCCGGCGCGACTTTTCCAGTCTTTCGCTGCGCTATTCGCGCGCTCATTTCCTGTATCTGATCGCGCGCAACGTTCAAGCGCCGGCGTCGAAGCAGCAGCTGCTCGACAAGGCGATGCGCTTCGATGCGACGCACGAAGGCGTGCAGAACAGTCTTGCCTGGCTTTACGCGACCGATCCCGCGTTCCGCCGAAGCTATGGCCGCAGGGCGCTGCAGTACGCGCTCTCCGCTTGGGCTGCGACGCCGCGCGATCCTTCGGTCGCGGATACCGTCGCATGTTCGTTCGCGGCGTATGGCGATCGCTCGATGGGGGTGCAAGTGCAACGGTTCGCGATCGACCGGTTGCGCGAGATGCGCCTCAGCACGATCGACTACGAGCGACGCCTGCAGGAGATCCAAGCGGGCGGCGCTTGCTCGCCTTAGGGCCGCCGCCCATATTTCGGACACAATCGGCCGGATAAGTGCCGCCATACATCCGGTGCGATCAGGCTGGGGCCGTCAGAAGGCGCGCGCATTCGGCGCGCGCTCTCAATCCGTCGTTGTGATGCCTTCGCGAGACGAACCCCGATTCCGCCCGCACCGAAGACGATCGGGAAAGGTACGACATGAGTCAGTTTTTCGAGCGGTTGGGCACGGACTTGCCGACTGTGTTTCACGGGATGCCGGGGCACTTCCCGCCGCCGGACGTGCTGCGGGCGATGCAGGGCTTCAACGCCCAGAAATATGCACTGGCGGACGAGACCTATTGGGGTGCGCCGGCAACGGCGGACTCGCTCGATCCTGCGTTCTACACCGTGCGCTTCTGCCATCAGCGCGGCGTGCTGCTGGTCAAGACGAAGACGGTGAGCGACGACCTGCTGCGTCTGCCCGATCCGGTTTGCGACATGTTGCTTTCGGAATTCGTCACGTTCTGGCAAAGCGTGCCCAAGCTGGTTGCGCGCGGACTGCTGGCGAAGCGCGGGCTTCTGCTGTGGGGACCGCCGGGGTCGGGCAAAACGTCGGCGCTGAACATCATGGCCGCGCATATGATCAAAGAACTGCGCGGCGTCGCAATTCTGGTCGGCGAGCCGGGGCTCACGGTTGCGGGCCTGCAGCTCTTCCGCAAGGTCGAGCCCGACCGCCCCGTGATCCTGATCTATGAGGACATCGACGCGCTGACGCAGCAGTACGGCGAGGCGCCGTTCCTGGCCATGCTCGACGGCGAGATGCAGATCAGCGGCGTCGTGAACGTCGCGACGACGAACTATCCCGAACGGCTCGATCCGCGGTTCGTGGACCGGCCGGGCCGGTTCGACCGCATCACGGAATGCCCGATGCCCAGCGCCGAAGCGCGCCGCGCCTACATTGCCGCGAAGGCGGCGGAGATCGGCGAGGTGAAGCGCGAAGCGTGGGTGCGCGCGACCGACGGCTTGTCGCTCGGCCATCTGCGCGAACTGATCGTGGCTCACTTGGGTCTGGGCGAGGACGACGCGACCGTCATCCAACGCCTGACCGAGATGCACGCCCGTAGGCCCGTGAGCACGCAAGCGGGCGGGCGCAAGGTCGGGTTCGGGTGAAGGTGCCCGCATCGCCGGTGCCGGCTGCGCGTTGCCGCCCACCCGGGCCAGCTTTGGCAGGGGGCGCGGGTTCGGTTAAGCTCCCGGCCCACCGCAATTTCGGAGAATCGGAATGAACAAGGTGCTGATCGGGTTGGGCATCGGAGCGTTGGTCGCGGCGATTGCGGCTGCGGTCTTTGTTTGGAACCCTGCGGGCGAGGCCGGGCCGCAGAATACGGCGTCTTCCTCGCCGTTGCTGACCGAACCGATGGGGCGCTCGCGCGACATCAGCGACGTCGGCGAGCAGCACTACAAGCACGGCCGCTATCCCGAAGCGATCGCCTATTGGGAAGAACGCGCGGCGAAGGGCGATGCCTATGCCGCCTTCCGGTTGGGTGTCGAATTCATGGACGGCAAACCCGGCGTCGTGCAGCGCGATTTCGCCAAGGCGGTCCGCTATCACACACAAGCGGCGATGGCGGGTATTGCGCTTTCGATGTTCGATTTGGGCTCGCTGAACGAATTCGGGAACGGCGTCGAGAAGAGCCTCCCCGAGGCGGCCCGGTGGTACGGGCACTCGGCGCGTTACGGGCTTGCGCAGGGGCAATACAATTTCGCGACCATGCTGGAGACGGGTGCCGGCGTCGCGCAAGACGACATCGAAGCCTACAAGTACTTCATACTGGCCGCGCGGGGCGGATTTACGGGCGTGCCTTACAGCAGCGACAAGCGCCTGATCGACCGCAACGCGCCGCTGCCGACGCAGATTCTGGAACGCAAGCTCACACGCGAGCAGCTTGCCGAGGGGCGAGCGCGGGCGGACGCGTTCCGGCCGGCGTCGGGGCCGCTCACCCCTTGACAACGGAATGGAGCAATTGGTCGGGCTGGGTTAAGGCCCAGCCCCAGCAATTCCTGAATCCTGCAAGCGAGGCCGAACTGGCGGACGGCGTGCGCGGTGCGCCCGGTCCGGTCCGCGTCGTGGGATCGGGGCACTCGTTTACGGCGCTCGGCGAGACGCAAGGAACGCTGGTTTCGCTCGACGCGATGCAGGGCATCGTTTCGACCGATGCCGCCGCCCCGTCGGCGACGGTGCGCGCGGGCACGAAAATCCACGCGCTGGGGCGGCCGCTTTTCGATGCGGGGCTCGGCCTCAAGAACCAAGGCGATATCGACAGGCAGGCGATTGCCGGCGCCGTCGGAACCGGTACGCACGGTACGGGGCCGTCGCTCGGTTCGCTGTCGGCGGAGGTGAAGGCGTTTCGTCTCGTCACGGCCGACGGCGAGTTTCTTTCGTGTTCGCCGTCCGCGAACCGTGAGATTTGGGAGGCGGGCCGGGTCTCGTTCGGCACGCTCGGCATCATGAGCGAGATCACGCTCGAGGTGCGCAAGGCGTACAAACTGCGAGAACGGAACTGGGTGATGCCCGCCGCCGAGTGCTGGCGCGACCTCGCGAAGTTGCGCGACGGGCACCGTCACTTCGAGTTCTTCTGGTTTCCCCACGCCGACGGGGTCGTCGCCAAGGCGCTCGACGAGACGGACGAAGAGGTGGGACCGCCATACACGGCGGAACAAATGGCCGCGCGCGGCGAGAAGGTCAGCGCCGACCAGCGCACGTTCAAGTTCGGCTGCGAAGCGGCGCGGGTCCTGCCGTTCCTTTCGGCGCGGCTACAGCGGCTGTTCACAAGTGCGTCGATGGGGGCGTCGTCGCGGGCGCGCCGCAGCCACGAGATATTTCCCAGCTCGCGCACGGTGCGTTTCAACGAGATGGAGTACGCGGTGCCCGCCGCGAACGGCGCGGACTGCATTCGCGAGATCGCTGAGGCGATCCGAGCCAAGAGGATCGGGGGCGTGTTCCCGATCGAGTTTCGCTTCGTGAAGGCCGACGATATCTGGCTGTCGCCGTTCTACAAACGCGACGCCGTGACGATTTCCGTACACCAGTATCACCGGCAGCCCTATGCGCCGCTATTCGACGTGGCGGAGGCGATCTTCCGGCGGTACGGAGGGCGGCCGCATTGGGGCAAACTGCACGCCCTCGACGCCGCGGCGTTTGCCAAACTCTACCCCCGGTGGGGGGATTATCAGGCTCTCAGGGGCAGGCTTGACCCCAAGGGCAAGCTGCTTAACTCTTACCTTCGACGTATCTTCGGGGAATGACATGGCAAAGCGCCGGCGACGCCGGGGACGGTCGATTGCGATCTGGTTGGTCGCACCCACCGTCTTGATGGGAATCCTGTTTGCGTGGCTTTCCGTGGACCCTGAACGCGGAGCCGCCGTCGGTGCGCTCGTCGGGCTTGCCATCGGCATCGGGCTTCTCGCCTATCCGAACCTGGATCGCGGCGTGCCCGACGACGAAGACCATCTGATCATGCATTAGCGCCGTTCGAGTGCGGCGGCCAGCGCTTCGGCGGTCATCGGGATTTCGACGTCGGGCTTGATGCCTTCGATCTCGTTTGTGCCGTCGTTCAAGAAGCGGGCGCAGTTCGGCGCCATGACGTCGAACGGGCTTTGGCTCAGGCGGATGCGTCCGCCGCCGTCGACGTAGCCGCATCCGGCGCCGGCCGTACGCGCGCCGAGCACGATGGCGACGCCGTCTTGCTGGAGCCACGCGACGAAGTCTTCAGACGCCGATCCGGTTTTGATGTCGACGAGAATGAAGAGGGGGCCTGTCCACTGGCCCGTTCCGGTTAGGCGCGACGGTTCGCCCGGCGGCGCAAGCACGGGGCAAACGGCCTCGCCGCGCCAGATGCCCGAGCGGTCGCATGCGGGCGCGACAAGGCGCGCCGATTGGCGGACGAGTTCGCGGTCGGTCAACAGGGCCACGACTTCGGTGACCCATTCCGTGCCGCCGCCGTTGCCAGATATGTCGATCAGAAGACGCTTGGCGCCACGGGTTTTCAATTCTTCCAGCGTCTCGATCAGCAGCTGCTGCAAACGGGCGCGAACGGCGAGCTGCAGTTCGCGCGCGGTCAGGCCGGGGCGAAACGCTTGGTCGCAAATTGCGGCATAGCGATCTTCGCCGAAAGCTGCGATGCGCAGCACGCCAAGGTCGCCTGCGACACCCGTTGGGAACGCGCCGCTGCGCATAGGCGCCCATTCCGCCAGGCCGTCGAAACGGAAGCGAAAGGCGTGGTCATCGTCTTCATAGCCGGCGGCCTCGCAGGAAGCGACGGTTGGCGGTGTTGTTGGGCCCGCCGATGCCGGCTCTGCGCCTTGGGAACGATCGGCCCAGACAAGTTTGAGGTGCGGGTCCTTAAAGGCGCGAACAAAGCGCCGCAGCGCGAGGACCGCCAAGACGCGCGAATAGGCGCCATCGATCGCGGCGGCGGTTTCGGCGTCGAGCGCCTTCAAATCCATGCGCCGATGCTCGACCATCCAGTCGAGGTTGGCGTAGCGCTGTGACAGTTCGCGCTTCAGATGCTCGTAGTCCGCGCGCCACGCTCTCGTGTCATAGGTCGCGATATCCCACGCCATCGCTCCAAGCGCGAGCACTGCGAGGAACCCCAGCGTCCGAACAGCGAGGCGGGCTATCACGGATTAGCTCTCGATGTGCGCGATCACATCGCCTTCGGTGACCGCGTCGCCCTCAACGACCACGATGTCAACCACGGTGCAGGCGATCGGGGCGGTGACGGGGATCTCCATCTTCATGCTTTCGAGGATGACGATCGGCTCGTCTTCGGCGAGGCGCTGGCCCTTTTCGGCGACGACTTTCCAGACTTTGCCGGTGATCTCGGTCTTCACGGTGCTGCGGGGCATGGGAGCCTTTGGGTGGTTAGAAAGCGGGCGGCCAATCGGCGAGGCGGTGCTGACCCACGCCGTTCGTCATGCGGCGGGCGAGCATGTCGAGCATGTCGATCAGAAAGCGTCGCGTGTCGTTGGGGTCGATCACCATCTGCGCCATGAACGGGGCGGCGAGTTCGTAGGCCGTGGTGCCGGACGACACTTGGCGGAGCAGTTCGTCGTAACGCTCCGGGTTCTCACCCGGCTTCGTTGCATAGACCACGTTGACGGCGACGGCCGGGTCCATGAACGAGATGTCGCCCGAGAACCAGCTTGCGGTGACGTCGGAGCGGCCGCCGCCCATGTTGAGATAGGCCTGGCCGTAGGATTTGCGCATGACGAGCGCGATCTTGGGCACGGTCGAAAGCTCGAGCGCGGCCATGAAGTTCATGATCTTGCCTGGCAGGCGCTTCTTCTCGCTCTCTGCGCCGACGAGGAAGCCCGGGGTGTCGGCGAGGAAGATCAAGGGCACGTTGAAGCTGTCGCAAAGGACGATGAAGCTCGTGATCTTGTCGCACGCATCGGGGTCGAGCGCGCCGCCCTTGAACATCGGGTTCGAGGCGACGATGCCGACGCTGCGACCGTTCAGGCGGCCGAGCGCGGTGACCGCCACCTTCGCGAAGCGTTCCTTGATCGGGAAGTATGAGCCTTGATCGAGGATCGCTTTAATGACGGTGCGAACGTCATAGACCTTGGCGCGGCTTTCGGGGACGAGCGTGTCGAGCTTGCGGGCGTCGGCGGCTTCCTTGATCGCGGTCGCGACGGGCGGCGCCGAGTTTGCGTTGTCCGGCAGGTAGCTCAGGAACGTCTTCAACGCTGCGATCGCTTCTTCGTCGGTATCGACGACGGCGTCGACGAAGCCGGTCGCCTCGCTGTGCAGGCGCCAGCCGCCGAGCTCTTCCGGGTCCATTTCCTCGGCGATCGCGACGGAGGTCACCATCTGGCTCGAGACGGCGAGCACCGCGCCTTTGCGCATGACGACGAAGTCGGAATTGATGCAGGTGAACGCGCCGCCGCCGTAGGTGAGGCCGAGCACGGCCGAGGCCCACGGCGTCTCGCGTGCGTGCGTGTAACGCGCGCCTTCGCCGGCGCGGCCGATGCCGGCGGCGCCCATGATGTCGGGGATGCGCCCGCCCGCGCACTCCATCAGATTGACGAGCGGGATGCCGTTCTTGCGGCAGGTCTCGCGCACCCAATATTGCTTCTTGCCGTGCACTTCGGCTGAGGAGGAGCCCAGCGTTGTGAAGTCGGCTGCGTTCGCGCCCGCGGCTCGTCCGTTGATGCGGCCGAAGCCGCAGACGACGCCGTCACCTGGCGACTTCTCGCGCATGTCGGGCTTGATCGAGGTTGCGAAGAGGCCCGCTTCGGTGAACGTGTCCTTGTCGAACAGGAGCGCGAGGCGTTCGCGAGCGTTGAGAACGCCTGCGGCTTTGCGTTCGGCCAACCGCTTGGGCGAGCCCATTGCTTTCGCGCGTTTGGCGCGGGCTTCGAACTCCTCACGCTCTTTGTCGAAGGGCATCTAGAGTTTCGCTTGGCTGAAGAAGCACGTCGGCGCGCCGGTGTGGCAGGCGGGGCCGGTTTGGTCGACCTTCAGCAGCAGCGTATCGCCGTCGCAGTCGATCCAGACCTCGACGAGGCGTTGCGTGTGGCCCGACGTGTCGCCCTTGCGCCAGAGCTCGCCGCGCGAGCGCGACCAGTAGGTCACGTCGCGCGTGGCAAGCGTGCGCGTCAGCGCCTCGCGATTCATCCAGGCGACCATCAGCACACGCCCGTCTTTCGCGTCCTGCGCGACCGCCGTGACGAGGCCGCGGTCGTCGAAGGTGACGCGGGCGATGAAGTCGGAGGTGGTGAGTTCACTCATCGGTTGGCGTCCGCGGCGCGGTCTGGGAGCGCGGGCGTCCCGCCCGCTCTTCGCAGCGCTTTCGCGTGCGGTGCTTTGGAAGTCCTTCACAGCGCGGGCGGGACGCCCGCGCTCCCAGACGGCGCCGAGACATGTCGATCATGTTTCCTTCTTTAGACGCTCCAACCCCGCGTCAAGGTCGGCGATGAGGTCGTCGGCATTTTCGAGGCCGGCGTGGATGCGGATCAGCGGGCCCTTGGTTTCGAATTTTTTGGCCGAGCGGTGCGGGTGGGCGGGGACGATGAGGCTTTCGTAGCCGCCCCAACTCCAGCCCATGCCGAAGAGCGTCATGCCGTCGAGCATCGCGGCGAGCGCGCTCTTGGAACAGGGCTTCAGTTCCACGCCGAAGAGGCCCGAGGCGCCGTTGAAGTCGCGCTTCCAGAGCGCGTGGCCAGGATCGTCGGCGCGCGCGGGATAGAGGATGCGTTCGACTTCCGGTCTTGCGGCGAGCCAATCGGTCAGGCGTGTCGCGTTCGCTTGGTGCTGCTTCAAACGGACTGCCATCGTGCGCAGGCCGCGTTGGCCCAGATAGATGTCGTCGGGACCGACACAGAGGCCGAGGTTTCCGTGCGTCTCGCGCAGGCGCTTGTAATGTTTGGCGGTGGCGGTGACGGTGCCCAGCATGGCGTCGGAGTGGCCGACGACGTACTTGGTCGCGGCCATCACCGAGATGTCGACGCCGTGGCCGATCGCATCGAAGAACAGCGGCGTGGCCCATGTGTTGTCGAGGATGACGGCGATGTCCGCGGCGCGGGCGCAGGCGGCGATAGCGGGCACGTCTTGGATTTCGAACGTCAGCGAGCCCGGGCTTTCGAGGAAGACCGCACGGGTGTTCGGGCGGAACAGGCGCTCAATCTCCGCACCGATCAGCGGGTCGAAATAGGTGACGTTCACGCCGAAGCGCGACAGCGTACGGTCGCAGAACGTGCGCGTCGGGCCATAGACCGAATCGGTGACCAGCACGTGGTCGCCCGCCCCGGCCACGGCGAGAAGGGCGAGCGTGCAGGCTTGGAGACCGGAGGGGCATAGGACCGTGCCTGCGCCGCCTTCGAGTTCGCAGATCGCCTTCTCCAACGCTTCGATCGTGGGGGTCTTGCGGCGGCCGTAGGTGTAGGGCTGGCCCTGGTGTTCGAGCGCGTCCATGCTGCGGTGAAGCATGGTCGAGGCGTGGTAGACGGGCGGGTTGACGAGGCCGTTGTGGTCGAAAGGCGAACGCCCCGCGGTCACGACGCGGGTTTCGGGGCGTTTCGGGCCGTCATCGGGCTTAGACATCTGGCCCGGCTCTCCTCTATGTATCTGCCGTCACCGTGCCGCATTCCCGTGGTGCGCTGCAATCCGGTTCCGACGAAGGGTCATATCGCATGCGCCGTTTTCTTGCCTCGATCGCCGCCGTGACGCTTGCGCTGGGGCTTGGCGCGGGGGCCGCCTCGGCCGCCGGTTCGCCGACGCTCGAGCGGGTGAAGAAGAACGGGTTCCTGCGTTGCGGGGTCAACGAGGGCCTGCCCGGCTTCGCGAACCCGGACGCGAAGGGCAACTGGAGCGGTCTCGACGTCGACTTCTGCCGGGGGATAGCGGCGGCGATCTTCAACGATCCGAAGAAGGTGCGATTCACGCCGACGTCCGCCAAAGTGCGCTTCACCGCGCTGCAGGCGGGCGAGTTCGAAGTTCTGTCGCGCAACACGACCTGGACGATCAGCCGCGACACGCAGCTCGGGCTCGCGTTCGTCGGGGTCATGTACTACGACGGCCAAGGCTTTCTGGTGCCGAAGAAGTTGAACGTGACGAGCGCCAAGCAGTTGAACGGCGCGAACGTGTGCACGAACACCGGCACGACGACGGAGCTGAACCTCGCCGATTATTTCCGCGCGAACAATCTCAAGTACAAAGTCATCGCGTTCGAGCGGAACAACGAGGTGATTGCGGCCTACGACAACGGCCGGTGCGACGCCTATACGACCGACGGTTCGGGCCTCTATGCGGAACGGTTGAAACTCAAGAAGCCCGACGACCATATCATCCTGCCCGAGATCATCTCGAAGGAGCCTTTGGGCCCGGCCGTGAATCAGGGCGACCAGCAATGGGAAGACCTCGTGCGGTGGACGCTGTTTGCGTTGATCAACGCGGAGGAGTTGGGCGTCACGTCGAAGAACGTCGATCAGATGGTGAAGTCTCAGAATCCCGAAGTGCGCCGCCTGCTGGGCGTCGAAGGCGCGTTCGGCGAGTCCATGGGCCTTTCGAAGGATTGGGTGGTGCGCATCGTGAAGGGCGTCGGCAATTACGGCGAGATGTTCGAGCGCAATGTGGGGCAGGGGTCGCCCTTGAAGATCAAGCGCGGTCTGAACGCGCTGTGGAACAAGGGCGGGCTTCAATACGCGCCGCCGGTGCGGTGACCGGCGTTGCGGCGTACTGATACGATCGAGGGCCGATGACGGCTCGCTCGCGCGTACCTTGGTGGCGGGCGCGGCGCACGCGCGACGTCGCGTTTCAGGTGGCGCTGGTCGTCGGCGTCGGCGCTCTGATCGCTGTTCTCGCCGGGAATGCCATCGAGGCGATCCAGCGCCAGAAGATCGCGACGGGGTTCGGCTTTCTCGACAACACCGCCGGATTCGACATCATCCAGACTCTGGTCGCCTACGACGAGACGTCGACCTACGGCCGGGTGCTGCTCGTCGGCGTTCTGAACACGCTGCTGGTCGCGGGGATCGGGGTCGTGCTGGCGACCTTGCTCGGGTTCATTGTCGGTATCGGGCAGTTGTCGTCGAACTGGCTGGTTGCGCGGCTGTGCCGGGCTTATGTCGAAGTGCTGCGCAATCTGCCGCTGCTGTTGCAGATTTTCTTTTGGTATTTTGCGGTGTTGCGCGCGCTGCCCAGTCCGCGTGAGAGCGTTTCCGTTGCGGACGCGGTGTTTCTGAACAGTCGCGGTCTCTATTTGCCGGCGCCGCATGCGGAGGCCGGGTTCGCTCTTGTCCTTCTGGCGCTGGCGCTCGGCGTGGCCGGTGCGCTTTGGTGGGCGCTGGCGGCACGGGACGCGCGCGTGAAGACGGGTGAGCACCGGTCCGTTGCCCTGCCGGCGGCGGCTTTCGTGCTGCTGCCGCCGTTGGCGGCGAGCGCCGCGCTCGGCTTTCCGCTTTCGTTTTCGGTGCCGCATCTGACGGGGTTGAACTTCGAAGGCGGGCTGGTGGTGCTGCCCGAGTTGATGGCGCTTGTCGTCGCGCTCGCGACGTACACGGCGAGTTTCATCGCCGAGATCGTGCGCGCGGGTGTTCAAGGCGTCGCCAAGGGGCAAACGGAGGCTTCGCAGGCGCTGGGGCTGTCGCGCGGGCAGACGCTGCGTCTCGTGGTCGTGCCCCAGGCGATGCGGCTGATCATTCCGCCGCTGACCAGTCAGTATCTGAACCTGACGAAGAACTCGTCGCTCGCCGTTGCGATCGCATATCCCGATCTCGTATCCGTGTTTGCCGGGACGTCGCTCAGCCAGACGGGGCAGGCGATCGAGATCATTGCGATTACGATGGCGATCTATCTGACGCTGAGCTTGCTCACCAGCTTCTTCATGAATTGGTACAATGCGCGCATCGCGCTGACGGAGCGTTAGGTCGATGACCGCGCGCCGCCCGCCCCGCGTACCGTTGCCAGGCCCCGTCGAGTGGTTGCGCGAGAATCTCTTCTCGACGCCGTTCAACACTGTGCTGACGTTGTTCGCGCTGCTGGTCCTTTACGTCACGGTCGTGCCCTTCGTGCAGTGGGCGTTCGTGAATGCCGCATGGACGGGAACGGATCGCGACGCGTGCCTGCCGTACGAGAACGGCGCCTGCTGGCCGTTCGTGATCGAGCGGCTGGGCCAGTTCGTCTACGGATTCTACGACACCGCACAACGTTGGCGCGTCGACATCGTTCTGATCGTGCTGAGCGCCGGGTTGCTGTGGCTGACCTTGCCGCGCGTGCCGGGCAAGCGGCCGGTCGGCGTCGTGATGCTGACGCTGTTTCCGGTCGTGGCCTTCATATTGCTGGTCGGCGGTTTCGGGCTCGAGCGTGTGCCGACGGAGCGGTGGGGCGGGCTTTTGATGACGCTGGTCGTTGCGATTACCGGGATCGTGGCGTCGCTGCCGCTCGGCATTCTGCTTGCGCTGGGGCGGCGGTCGGAGTTGCCGGTCGTCCGTTGGCTTAGCATTGCGTTCATCGAGTTCTGGCGCGGCGTGCCGCTCGTGACCGTGCTCTTCATGGCGGCGAACATGCTGCCGCTGTTTCTGGGGCTTTCGGTCAACAAGCTGATGGCGGCGCTGATCGCGGTGGCACTGTTCTCGTCGGCCTACATGGCCGAGGTCGTGCGCGGCGGCTTGCAGGCGATTCCGAAAGGGCAGTACGAGGCCGCCGCGGCGATGGGTCTGGGCTACTGGCAGGCGATGGCGTTCGTGATCCTGCCACAGGCGCTCAGGCTCGCATTGCCGAACATCGTCGGCAACTTCATCGGGTTGCTGAAGGACACGTCGCTGGTATCGATCATCGGCCTGTTCGATCTCCTGGGCATCGCGCAGACCGGCACGACCGACCCGACATGGGCGACGCCGAACACGGCATTGACCGGTTATGCGTTCGTCGGTGCGGTGTTCTGGGCGATGTGTTTCAGCATGTCGCGCTATGCGAAGCACATGGAAGGCGTGTTGGGAGCGGGGGAGCGGCGGTGAGCGCGAACGCGGTCGAGATCACGGGTCTCAACAAGTGGTTCAAGACGTTCCACGTGCTGAAGGACATCAACCTGACCGTCGCGCGCGGCGAGCGGGTGGTGGTTTGCGGCCCGTCGGGATCCGGTAAGTCGACTTTGATCCGCTGCATCAACGCGCTTGAGCCGCACCAAGAGGGGCGGATCGTCGTCGAGGGGCAGCCGCTGACCGAAGAAGTCGGCCAGATCGAAGCGGTGCGCGCGAATGTCGGCATGGTGTTCCAGCAGTTCAATCTGTTCCCGCATCTGACGGCGCTTGAGAACTGCACGCTCGCGCCGATGTGGGTGAAGAAGATGCCGAAGGACAAGGCCGAGAAACTCGCGATGCAGTATCTTGAGCGCGTGCACATCCCGGAGCAGGCGCATAAGTACCCGGGCCAACTCTCCGGCGGTCAACAGCAGCGCGTGGCGATCGCGCGGGCGCTGACGATGGAACCGCGCATCATGCTGTTCGACGAGCCGACCTCCGCGCTCGATCCGGAGATGATCAAGGAGGTGCTCGAGACGATGGTCGAGCTCGCAGGCACCGGCATGACGATGCTGGTCGTCACGCACGAGATGGGCTTCGCACGCACCGTCGCCAACCGCGTCGTCTTCATGGACGAGGGCGAGATCGTCGAAACTGCGCCGCCGGATGTGTTCTTCACGAACCCGAAGAGCGCGCGAACGAAGGAATTCCTGTCCCAGATTCTGCGGTGAGCGGCCTACTTAGCTGCACCGTCAATTGCATGAATTCATCGCGGTTCGATTCTCCTCGAGGTTGTGCGGCGGACCTGGGATGTTGCCGGGCGGCGTCTGTGCTGGCGGATAGTTGTGCGAATGGAAATAGTTACGACCCGATTTTGATAGTTTTGTTGATCTTTTCTGAAGGTCGCTGTTACCGTTTCCGCAAATGTCCCTCGGTGGGTGGCCGCGGGGCGATGGGGAGGGGCCCGGTCTTACGGGCTCCAGCTTTGGGGGACTTGCATGATCGGCGTGGGCGGACGTGCGCATTGGCGCACGATTCTGATGACGAGCGTTTCGGCTGTAGCGATTTCGGTCGGTACTCCGGCCGTGGCGCAAGACGCTCCGGCGCAACCTGCGGCGGAGACCGAAGAAGAGAAACCGGTCGAGAAAGTCACCGTCACCGGTACGCGCCTGAAGAAGAACGAGTTCACAAGCCCGTCGCCGGTGCAAATCATCGATCCCGATAAGGCGGAAAGACGCGGCAGCGTCGACACGGCGTCGACGATCCAGTCGTCTTCGATTGCGAAGGGTTCGGCGCAGATCACGTCCGCCATTTCGTCGGCATTTGTGACGAATGGCGGTCCCGGCACGCAGACAATCTCGCTCCGCGGCTTGGGTGCAGAACGTACGCTCGTGCTGCTGAACGGCCGCCGTGCAGGGCCCGCGGGTATTCGCGGCGCCGTGGGGGCTTTCGATCTCAACGTGATTCCTCAGTCGATCGTGGAGTCGGTCGAGTTGCTCAAAGACGGCGCGTCGTCGGTCTACGGTTCGGACGCGGTCGCCGGTGTCGTGAACATCATCACGCGGAAGGACACCGACGGGATCGAGGTCAACGGCTTCTATGGACAGCCGTTCGAATCGGGCGGCGAAGAAGAGCGTTACAATGCCGTGTGGGGCATGACGTTCGACCAGGGACATGTTCAAGTCGCCGTCGACTACTACAAGCGTCACGAGCTGAAGCGCGGAGATAGGGACTACCTGAACTGTCCGGAAGACTTCGTGTTCGACAACTCAGGCAACAGGCTCGACCGCGTGGATGCGCGCACCGGAAGCTTTGCCTGCCGCGACACGCTGTGGGGTCACGTCTGGCTGTACGATTACATCTACTACTACACCGGAGCCCCATCCAACTTGAACGCGCCGAACGGGCAGCCGATACGCCGGATGCAGTTCAACTATGCGGGCGACAATCTGCAGAACCATATTCCCGCGTTGGCGCCGCCAGCGTTCGTCGGCCAATTCTCAGCACCTGCCGGCTGGTTTCCGGTCGGCTATGACGGGCCGTCCTACGGCGTCGAGAACGCCATGCACCCGTTCATCAGCGACTCCACATTCATTCCCGAGAACGAGCGCTACACGCTCTTCGTGGACGGATCGCTGAAGGTCACCGAGGCCGTGGAACTCTTCGGCGAGTTCATCTTCAACCGTCGCGAGACCTATCAGAATGGCTATCGCCAGTTCTGGCAGTTCGGTTTCACCGAGAACTTTTTCCCGGGCTTCGGCGATCCGTTTTCGCCAGGTTTCGATGGTGCCGTCTTCATCAGTCCTACGGCGATAACGGATTGGTTCGATAGCGGCCAGAAGGTCGACTACTATCGCGCGCTCGGCGGTGCACGAGGCGATTTCGGGGGCGCCCTGTCCGGCTGGTCGTGGGACTTCTACAGTCAGTACAGCCGTTCCGACGGCAAGTACTATCAGCAGGTCATCCTCGACGACGCAGTGGATTCTCAGGACTTCCGCACCGCGTCATGCGTTGGGACGTTCCTGCCGGTGAGCGGCAGACCCTGTATCGACATCAACTGGACCAATCCCGAGTTCCTTCGGGGCAATCTGACCGCGGCGGAACGCGCGTTCCTGTTCGCCGAAGAAACCGGCAAGACGGTCTATACGCAACTTTCGGCGGAAGCGGCGGTCACCGGCACGTTGCTCGAGCTTTGGGCGGGGCCGATCGACGTCGCGTTCGGCGCGACGTGGCGCAACGACGAGATCAAAGACACGCCCGGCCCGATAACGCTCGCGAACAACAGTTGGGGCCTTACCGGCGCCGGTATCACCGCGGGCGAGAGCACGACGAAGGAGTTCTTTGCAGAAGGCGATATCCCGCTGCTCAGGGACATGCCGTTCGCACAATTGTTGAATCTACGCCTGTCCGGCCGCTACACCGAAGTCGACACCGTCGGCGACGGCGACGAGACCTACAAGATCGGCGCGAACTGGCAGGTCAACGATTGGCTGCGCTTCCGCGGCACTTACGGAACGTCGTTCCGGGCGCCGCACCTTTTCGAGCTGTTCCTGGCCGACCAGACCAGCTTCTTGGCTCAGCGCAACGTCGACCCCTGTATCCAATGGGGCAACAACCTCGCGAACGGCGTGATCTCGCAGCAGTTTGCGGACAACTGCGCGGCCGACGGTGTGCCTGCCAATTACCTCGGCGGCGCCGTGACGGCTACGATCATCACCGGCGGCGGTCTTGGCGTGCTCAAGCCCGAGACGTCGGTGGCCAAGAGCGTCAGCGTCGTTCTGACGCCGAAGGAGTTCTTGCCGAAGGGCACCAACCTGAGCGTCGCGGTCGACTACTTCGAAATCGAGGTGGAAGGCGAAATTGCGCAGCTTGGTGCGCTCAACATCCTGAACGGATGCTATTCATCCGACTTCTTCCCGAACGACCCGTTGTGCGGCTTGTTCACGCGCGGATCGACTCTCGATCCGATCACGGTGGCCGAAGTTCGCGACAGCTTCATCAACATCAACAACCAAACGAACCGCGGTATCGACGTCACCGTAGAGGCGCGACAGGAACTTCCCGACGGCTGGGGCGACCTGACGCTGCTGGCGCAGATGACTTGGCAGTTCGAGGACACAATCGCGTTGTTCGAAGGCACGGAGACGTCGGTCAACGGCGAAGACGGAGAGCCGATCTGGGTGGGCGACTTCAACATCGAGTGGACGAAGGGCGAGTGGTCGGTGTTCTGGGCCATCGAGGCGATCCAGCACACGTCCGACATCCAGGACTTCCTCGATGCGAACGGGAACCCGTGCCCGGCGAGCGTGATCTTCGGCGGGCCGACATGCCGCGACCTGATCGCGGAGTCCCGCGTCTATCACTCGCTGTCGGTGTCGCGCGACTGGGATGATTGGCGCGTCACGTTGGGCGTCTCGAATCTCTTCGATGAAGAGCCGCCGCGCACGTCGACGATCACGCTCGGCGAGATCTCGACGGTGGGGCAGGCGCCGTTCACGTCGAACTACGACTATATCGGCCGCCGGGGCTTCCTCTCGGTTTCGAAGAAGTTCTGATCGGACCGGCGAATGCGCAAAGGCGGCGGTGCGACACCGCCGCCTTTGTGTTTGGCGGGATTGCCGGGAACGCCTAAACTGGCGGTCATTCAAGGATTCTCGCCCGCATGCCTGTCGTTCAGATGGCGCCCGATACGCTGAATCTCGAGAACGTGAAGTTCGCCCAAGCGCGGCTTGCGACGCCGGTGTTTTTGAACAGCGTGCCGAAGAGCGGGACTCACCTGTTGCGCAACATCGTGCGCATGTTCGTGCCGGTCGATCAGCAATATGCCGATCAGTTTATTCAGTGGCCGAATCTGAAGCAGCATCTGCGCGCGTTCGATCCCAGCAAGAAGTACTTAAGCTGGGGGCATTTGCTCTATTCGGACGTTTCGGTGATCGAACTCAAGGGCGTGCGGAAGGTCGTGCTGGTGCGCGATCCTTACAACTGGGTTCTGGCGCGGGCCCGGTTCTTCCTGTCCGACGAATTCAAGGGCAACATCGATCATGTGAAGGGCGGCGCCATCGCGATGGAAGAGTTGCTCAATCTCATGATTTTCGGCGTCTATCAAAAAGCGCCGCCCTTGAGCGAGATCTACGCGTTCAATGCCGTCGCCTGGATGGGGACGGGTGCCGCCGTCTTGAAGTACGAGGACCTTGTCGCCAACTTGCGTCAACTCGACTCCGCCGAAGCCGAGGCCTATTTCTCGCGCGTGCTGGGCGTTTGCGGCATTGCCTTGCCCGCAGATTGGCGCGCGCGCGTGCGGATCGGCGCCGACCGGAAGTACTCGGGCACCGCGCGCGAGAACCTGAGCGGACTGCCCTTCGAGATACCCGACGAGCTACCCGACATGCAGAAACGGCTCGTCGACTATGCAGCACCGGGGCTGCGCGCTTTGCTCGGCTACGCCTGAGCCGCCGCCTCGCCTGTTGCACCGTGGCTTTGATCCGGGCCACAGTGCGGCGGGGGCTTTGGGGGGCATGGGGGACGTTCCGTCTGCACGGGCGCTTGCGCTCTACGATCTGCGGCGGGCGCGCGCGGGAACCGCGTCGACCGCGGTGCTGATCGCGGGCATCGTCGCCATGTTCCTGTTCGGCCGCTGGGAACTCGTCGTGTTCGCGGCGATGGCGTTCGTCGCTTATTTCGCCGTGCCGAGTTGGGTCGGCGTGGCGCCGGTGTTTCCGATGCCGTCCTTGGGCGGTGCGTTGATCCAGTATGTCGCCGGTTTCGGCCTGCCGATGGTCGGGGTTTTGCTGATCTACCTTGTGCTGACGAAGGGCAGCTCGGACATCTTGAGCATGGCGCCGGGGCTCGCGGCCGGCGCGATCACCTACAGCATCTATCAATGGCGCTATGCGCGGGATGCACAGCGGCGCATTCGCGGCGAGGCGGCGGGGATGTCGCTGCCGTCGCGGCTGTGGCGGCACTATCTGGCGTATGCGGTCGGGATCGGCGCCGGTGTGGGCGCGACGTTGCCGCTCGATCCAGCGAGCATGACCTTGGCGATCAGCGTGTTTGCGGCGGCGTTCCTGACGGCCAAGGCGGCGGTCGACTTTTCGCTGCCGCAGCCGGCGCTTGCGGCCGAGCGCGTGTCGGCGGCCTTGTTGCAGCTCACGCTGATGAGCCCGATCTGGTTCGGGTTGCCTTGGGGCGGCGTCTACATCGTGATGGAAGCCATCGCGCTGGACGGCGCGGGGTTTCCGTTGCCGGTCGTGGCGCGTCTTCCGATGCTGATCGAGGCCTGCGTCGCGTGCGTCGTCGTGTTCGCTGCGACGACGGTCGTGGCGGGCGCGATGGAGCTGGTCTCTGGCCGCAGGGAGTGACCTCAAGCCTTCAGGCGATAGCCCGTCTTGAAGATCCAGGCGACGACGACCAGGCAAACGAGGAAGAAGACAAGCGTTGCGGCGAGGCTGATCTCGACGGCCACGTCGCCTTTGCCGAAGAACGTCCAGCGGAAGCCGGAGATCAGATAGACGACCGGATTGAACAGGGCGACCGTGCGCCAGCCCTCAGGCAGCATGTCGATCGAGTAGAACGCGCCCCCTAAGAACGTCAGCGGGGTCACGACCAGCATCGGGATGATCTGCATCTGTTCGAAATTGTTCGAGCCGATGCCGATGATGAAACCGAACAGGCAGAACGTCGCCGAGATCAGGATCAGGAACGCGATCATGGCGAGCGGGTGCATGATCTCGATCGGCACGAAGAACGAGGCGGTTGCCAATATGACGAGGCCGAGCACGACCGACTTCGTGGCGGCGGCGCCCACATAGGCCAGGACGATTTCGAGTGCCGACACGGGGGCCGACAGAACTTCGTAGATCGTGCCGGTGAATTTCGGAAAATAGATTCCGAAGGCGGCGTTGAAGATGCTCTCGGTGAAAAGCGTCAGCATGATCAGGCCCGGCACGATAAAGGCGCCGTAGGCCACGCCGTCGATCTCGCCCATGCGCGAGCCGATCGCGCCGCCAAAGACGACGAAGTAGAGCGATGTCGTGATGACGGGCGTGGCCAGGCTTTGCCAGATCGTACGCAAGGAGCGCGACAGCTCGAATTTGTAGATCGCCCAGACGCCGTGGACGTTGAAAGCGGGCGCGCTCATGGGCCGTTTCCCTTGCGAACGAGGCTGACGAAGATGTCTTCGAGCGAACTTTGCGTGGTGTTCAGGTCGCGAAAGCCGATGCCGATATCCGCCATACGGCGCAGCAGAGAGGCAATGCCTTTTCGCTCCGCGTTGGCGTCGAACGTGTATTCGAGTTCGTGGCCGTCGCTCTTGAGCGCGAGGTTCCACTCGGCGAGTTCGGCCGGAACGGCGGTCAACGGTTCCTGCAACACCAACGTCAGCTGCTTCTTGCCGAGTTTCGTCATCAGCGCGGCCTTGTCTTCGACCAGGATCAGTTCGCCCTTGTCGATCACGCCGATGCGGTCGGCCATCTCTTCGGCTTCGTCGATGTAGTGCGTGGTCAGCACGATTGTGACGCCGTCGTCGCGCAGGCGGCGCACGAGCGCCCACATGTCGCGGCGGAGTTCGACGTCGACGCCGGCCGTGGGCTCGTCCAGGAACAGGATCGTGGGTTCGTGGCTCAGGGCCTTTGCGATCATCACCCGGCGCTTCATGCCGCCGGAAAGCGTGTGGAGCTGATCGTTGCGCTTCTCCCAGAGCGAGAGGTCGCGCAGCACGCGTTCGAGATAGGGCTTGTTCGGCGGGCGGCCGTAGAGCCCACGGCTGAAGGCGACGGTGCCGATCACCGTTTCCCATCGGTCGGTGGTCAGTTCTTGCGGCACAAGGCCGATCTTCATGCGCGCTTGGCGGTAGTCGCGCTGAATGTCGTGGCCGTCGGCAACGACGCTGCCTGCCGACGGGGTCACGATTCCACAGACGATCGAGATGAGCGTCGTCTTGCCCGCGCCGTTCGGGCCCAGAAGCGCGAAGATCTCGCCCCGGCGGATGTCGAGGTTCGTGGGCTTCAGGGCCTTGAGGCCGGTCTTGTAGGTCTTCGCGAGGTTCTTGATCGAAACGATGGATGTCATGTGCGGGCGACCATAGACAGCCGAACTTCGCCTTTGAAGGGGTGAGGTTGCATACCGGGCATGCCTGCAGCGCGGGTTCGGGCGCTTGACAGCCGGCGTGCGGCGGGCGAGGCACCTGCCGGAGAAAGACGCAAGGGCCCGGTCATGGATCAGGATGTTGCGGTTCGCCGTTCCTTGTTGGTGCTGAGGGCCACGCTCGGCCTTTTCCTGCTGCAATGGGGCGCGGAGAAGTTCGTGGTGCCGATGAACACGCCCGCGATTTGGGGCTATTTCTACAATGCGAACATTCCGGTGGAGGCCGCCTATGTGTTCGGCGTGGTGGAGATCGCGCTTGCGATCTGCTTCTTCCTGGGTGTGCTGCGCACGGTCGCTTACGGCGCCGGCGTCATGCTGCATGCGGTCAGCGTCGTCGTCTCTTGGCGGCAGCTGATCGATCCGTGGGGCGATTCGGCGAACCACCTGTTCGTTGCGGGCGTGCCGGTGCTCGGCGCGTTCGTCGTGCTGTTCCTGCTCAGGCGCTGGGACCGCGGCGTGTTCGACCGCGGCTCGGATTAGTGCGTATTCGTTCGAGGTGGAATCGACGCTCCTGATTCCACTTTAGGCGAACCCGGACTAGACGCGGCCGGGCGT